>CALDTJ010000110.1 GCA_937924145.1 uncultured Saprospiraceae bacterium | reverse complement strand
AGGAAGGTACGATCAATGGCCCTAGAGGTGCAAGATTGAATCATACGCTTAATTTGCCTAATAGGTCTGGAACTTATTCTATTAAATTGAGTGACACCTACAAGGTTATTAAAGATTTGGATTTAGAAATTTTGTAACAATGAAAGTATTTATTTCAAATTTTCGAAATAGGCGATGTTGCCTACCTATTGGAAAGGCAGTAAGGATTAGTTCTTACTGCCTTTTTGATTTTGGTGAATTATTACCTACCTTTCCCAAAAAAATACTATGAAAATACCCGCAAAATATAAAATCAAATCAGTCAGAGCATATAGTGAAAATCTAGAACTGACTCGACCTTATACCATCGCTTATCAAACTTTCGATTCTGTAGAAAATATTTTTTTGGAATTACAAACGGAAGCAGGTATTATCGGCGTTGGAGCTGGTTCACCTGCAGAATTTGTCACAGGAGAATCAATGGCATCTGCCAAGGCATCGCTCAGTACCATTGCCGATTTCCTAATAGGAGCGGATTTGCGTAGGATGGATGCCATCATCACTCGATTACATGAATTGTATCCTAATAATCCAACGGCTAAAGCTGCGGCTGATATTGCCTTACACGACGCCTATGGAAAGACTTTGGATATCCCGTTGGTAGATTTGTGGGGGAGGGTTCATTTGTGTTTGCCAACCTCTATTACGATTGGTATTAAATCTATTGAAGAAAGTGTAGAAGAAGCAAAAGAATATATGGATTTAGGTTTTAAAGTTCTAAAACTGAAGACAGGAAAAACTGTCGAAGAAGACGTTGCTATTTTTTCAAAAATAAGAGAGACGGTCGGCAAGTCCATTAAAATTAGAGTAGATGCGAATCAGGGTTATGGAGTCACAGAAACAAAAGCATTCTATCAGCAAACGAAAAAATTAGGGCTCGAATTAATGGAGCAACCGATGCATTATGATGATGTGAAATTGATGAAAAAACTACCGCCCTCGATTCGAAAGATTTGTATGGCAGATGAAAATTTAAAATCGAATCAGCATGCATTAACTTTGGCACAAAAACCTTTGCATTTTGGTTTGTACAACATCAAATTAATGAAATGTGGAGGTATTATGGCAGGTCGTCAAATAGCTGCTATCGCCGACCTTGCAGATATTGGCTTAATGTGGGGCTGCATGGACGAAAGTATCATTAGTATTACTGCTGCACTGCATGCTGCTTACGCCAGCCCAGCTACCAAATATATAGATTTAGATGGAAGTTTTGATTTAGCTAAAGATGTGGTAGAAGGTGGATTTATACTCGAAGATGGAATGATGCGAATAGGGGAAGGAGCTGGATTAGGAGTAGTTAAAAGCTAGTAATAAAATAGTCAGAAGCCCCTGTTTGGTAACTCCTGACTATCTTACTATTGCCGAAAATTTTAAGTAGTTGACAGTATTTAATTTTATTCAATTGATTATCAAAGAGATAAGCCAACCGTTAACTGAATGCTGTCTTACTGCCTACTATTTTATTCTGGTGCCTTACTTGGGTCCAATAAATCGTAAAATTGATCCAATTTAGGAAGGATAATAATTCTAGTTCTACGGTTAGTTGAACGACCTTCAGCAGTATCGTTACTTGCAAGTGCATTGTACTGACCACGACCAGCAGCAATCAATCTATTTGGGTCAATTGCATGTTT
Source organism: uncultured Saprospiraceae bacterium (assembly GCA_937924145.1). Lineage (GTDB taxonomy): Bacteria > Bacteroidota > Bacteroidia > Chitinophagales > Saprospiraceae > JAFMDF01. Next base: position 49,260 of record CALDTJ010000110.1, on the reverse strand, counting down.
TGTTTGTAGTGCCCGTACAACAGATGTTGCTCTTTTTACAGATAAATCCCAGTTGTCACTAATGCAACTATTTGTAATCGGCACATTATCTGTATAGCCTTCTACCATTACATCAACGCCTGGTCTAGACTTGACGATTTTTGCGATTTTTGCAAGCACCTCATCTGCTCTAGATGTAATTGTAGCACTTCCACTAGTGTACAACATTTTATCAGAAAGATTGATGTAAACAACTGTTTTGTCTACTTTGATCTCTACGTCTTTATCCTCAATGCCATTCTGTAATACTTGAGTTAAATTGACTGCCAATGCTAAATTGATAGAATCAGCCTTAGTTTTTGCAGCTTGAATCAAATTAATATATTTATCTTTTTGCTGCAACTGAGCTAACGTTTCTTTAATATTTTCACTAGCCGATTGAGATAAAACGGTCAAGTCACCTACTTGCTCAACTTGTTTATCTCTTTGACCTCTAATATCACCAATTTGCTCTCTTAGGTCAGTAATCTGTTCATTTTGAGTATTAGCTCTTGCTTCAGCAGCCCTCAAATCTCCTTTTAATTTTTCCTTTTCTCTTTCACAAGCCGCTATTTGGCTCATGTAATCGTTTAATTTTTCGCCGCATTCTCCCAATTGCTGATTTGCCACGTCGTAATCTGATTGTAGTGATTCAAATTGAGTCTTCGGAATACACGAAGTCATTAGAACACTTAGACTAAAGAAGAGTGCTATTGCTTTTGTCAATTTCATAATTGTAGTGATTTTATAATATAATAATTTTTTGAAATACGTTTTAATACGTTCTTTTGTTCAAATCAAAAGCAAATCTATTAATTATTTTTCAAATATGTATATCTGCTGCTGTCAAGGCATTAAAAAAAGGTAGTGAAATGATCCACTACCTTTTTTGAAGTACAGCCTAGAGCAAACCGTAGGTAAATTACTGCTTGTCAGCAGAACTGAAGATTCGATCCCAATTAATCCCTTCTCTAGCATTACCATTTCTAGTAGAAAACCAAATAAATAAAGGCTTTCCTACAACATGGCTATGTGGTACAAACCCCCATACTCTAGAATCTTCAGAGTTGTGGCGATTATCTCCCATCATCCAATAGTAATCTTGTTGGAAGGTATATTGAGTCGTTTCTTCTCCATTAATATAGACTCTACCGTTGGCAATTCTTAAATCATTATTTTCATAAACATCAATAATTCGATGGTAAGGGGCGATTGTTTCAGGCGTTACGATTACAGTAGCCCCTTTTTTCGGTACATATAATGGACCGTAATTGTCTACAGAATTATTTTGGAAATTGGCTGGATCATGTGGAAACAGCCTTTCTGTTTCGTATTTATATTCAACTGTCGCACCATTTGCTCTTAAAGAGTCCGCTTGATTTTTTTTCAAGGTCAGTGTCAAAACATCTCCTTGCGCATATCGAAGATTACCTCGGTCAACTCCCCAAGTTTGTAAAACAGCGAAATCCATATTTTCAGGCAACTGAACCGAATACATATCATTTGGAATGATTTCAATATTAGGGTCCATTTCTTTAATCTTCTTTTTCTGTTCTTCTGACAAAACTAGCATCTTGTGATTTTCGGATGCAGGTGTTGTACCATCATTGTAATACAATTTATCCTCATTAGAAATCCCCCAATCTGCAAAATTCCGCTCACTGATTGGACCTTGGTGTTTTACCAAATATCTAAACTGAACATTCGTTGGATTTTTTGCTGGTTGACCATTGATGTATAACTGACGGTCAATGATTTGCAAAGAATCACCCGGAGTAGCCACACACCTTTTAATATAATGATCCATCTTATCAATCGGACGAGTAACCAATGGGAATCGACCTTGGTCTATCGCTTTGGCTGCGCTCTGAGGAATAGCATTTCTCTTCTTATCATAAATACTCCATGTTCGTCCAGGAATAACATATACGCTATCTCCCTCAGGATAATTAAAAACAACAGGGTCATTTTTGTCAATAGTCTCAATAGCTGGTAATCGGTGTGCGTTTAACTTTGGACTTTCCAAGTAAGATTCAGCATCCAAAACAGGGATACGGTTGTGCAATAAAGGAATCATCGCTACTGTCTCAGGCGTTCGAATACCATAATGCGCCTTACTTACGAATAAGTAATCACCCACCAATAAAGATCCTTCCATCGAAGAGGTCGGAATTACATAAGCCTCAATTAAAAACATTCTAATGAAGGCTGCCGCAAAAACTGCAAAAACAATCGCTTCCGTCCATTCTCTAACGGATGATTTTTGATATGGATTTTTAGCCAATAATCTCTTTAGTTGTAAACGGTCGTCGTTTTTATATGCTTCCTCTATTTTTGCTTGGTACTCCGCTTCTTTTTCTAGCGTAGGGCCATCGTATTTATCGCCATCCTCTTTTCCCAATAGGTAAAATGAGAGTGGGGCATATAGCACCGCCAAGGCACTATCTTTAAAGTCATATTTTTTGAAAGACCGAACTAGGTCTACACACATTCCTGTGAAAATAAAAATGTTCACAATTGGAATTAACAATAGTGCTGCCCACCATTTTGGACGACCGATTAATTTACACCATTCCATGAAGTTGACTCCCGGAATCAATGCTTTATTGGGTGCTACACCTGCCTTTTCAAATACCTTTCTAAGGCTAAGACTTAATAGTATATAGGATATAACTAAAAAAATAAGAATTGTCATTGGCTTACTTTGTAATAATTATTAGCTCTGCTATTCAAAAATAACTGCAAATATAATCGAATTTAGCATTAAGGGAAGTTATCCTATTGTTAAATACAAAATTGCTTTCATTGGATTTAATTACAGGTTAACCTGCTTCTGAATTACTTTTTGTTATTTTTATTTAAACTAATTCTAAATAATTTTGGAATTATGCCCTCTAGATATGTATTTTCGCATTTTATAGGCCAAAATTACTGAACAAAATAGAACATTTAGTATTTAAACTTAGATAAAACTATTCAAATGGTTTAGATTATGGAAAACCTATAAATACTTAATAATCAATTAATTAATAGTCGCCTAAAAAGTGAATATTATTAATCCTATTCTTGTCAACGTCTCGATCAGTTGTCCTTCATTAATCCATTGTATGATAAAACTATAAAACGGATTAATGAAGGACAACTGATTATTACTTTTTTAAGCGATTATCTAAATCAACAAGAAAAATATTGTCCACTATTTCTGTTATATTAGCCGATGCCCAATACCTAGTTAGAGTAGGGTTAAGTCATATTTTGGCTAATAGAACCGACATAAAAGTACTAGGGGAAGTGGCTAATGAGTCGGACTTATTAGAAATGATGGAGGCAGAAAATGCGGAAGTGGTCATATTAGATTATAACCAAATCGGTAATTTTTCCACAAAAACAGTTCAACATTTAAAAGAAAGGTTTCCTGATACTGGTATTTTGGTAATTAGTGCAGACAATGAAAAGGACAGCATTTACGAAGTACTAGAATACGGTGTCACTAGCTTTTTGACGAAATCTTGTGATGGAAAAGAAATCCTTGAAGGGGTGCAGGCAGCCGCCAAAAAGCAACGTTATTTTTGTAAAAAAGTAATGGATTATGTTTTCGAACGTTCTTTTTCACCGACTGCCGAAGACTGTGCGCCAATGCCCTTAACGGTTAGAGAAATAGAGGTGGTGCAATTGGTGGCGAAGGGATTAATAGCTAAAGAGATTGCCGACCAACTAAATTTAAGTACCCATACTATTTATACGCATCGAAAAAATATCATGCGTAAATTGAAAATCAACACTGCTTCAGAGTTGGTCTTATATGCCGTAAATAATGGCTTAGTCAAGTAATACAAATTCCTAATTCACAGAATCATTTCCATTTAACAAACCGCTTCAACTCCTTCCCTTTGTCGTTCAACAGGTATTATTAATCATTTATTTTCCTCATTTCAAGAATTTACTGCACTTTTGTACAATTAATTAGCAGAAAATTAGCCAGAATCCAATAACCGAAATATATTTTCCAATGAACAAACCACTTATAATCAATAGGTTAGCCTTTCTATTATTTTTGTTTCCAATATTTATGTTTGGTCAAAATTCCACCTGCTCTGATGCCCTCATTGTAGCAGAAGGGGAGTATGTAATTGAGAATTTTAGTGGATCAGGAGCCATTTTTCAAGGGGCTACTGCTGCCGCATGGTATCGGTTTGAACCGAGCGAAAAGGGGGTGTTTACCGTAAGTTCTTGTAATGGCGGAGGAGATTCTAGATTGGTTTTAATGTTATTAGATGACTGCTCAAAAACGGATGAATTTCAAATAATAAACTCAGCAGATGATAATTGTGAAGATGGAAATGGAGGAGAGAAAGCATCCTTTATAGAGTCGGTGGCAGTTCCTGGATTTTCTTATGTAATTTATTGGGATAATGGACAAAGTGAAGATGGATTTACTTGGAATTTGACTTTCGTAAGTGATGAAGAGGTAGCCGCAGGAAGCACCTGCGAATCAGCTCAAGACATTTCTATTGGCACCCATCAAGTGGAAGAATTAGCGGGCACAGGAACGGCATTTACGGATGCCGTAGGGGCGCAATGGTACACTTTTACATCAGATATGGATGGTGTATTAAACATCTCAGCTTGCGAAAGTGAAGTCAATACTCGGCTTTTTGTTTTTGAAGGAACTTGCGAGAGTCCACAAATAGTGGCTCAAAATGATGATGGTTGTAGAGAAAGTGGAGCGTCTGAATTAGATGATACAGCTATCATTGAAAAAGACAAAAAATATTTTATTTACTGGGACGATCATTGGTCAAAGGAGGGATTTTCTTTTAATTTAAATGTCTCCGATATTCCGTCTAGTATTCATGAACCAGCATGGGGTAAAGGCATTGATTTATATCCAAATCCCGTTGACGAAAAGCTGTTTATTGATTATGCTTTTGAAGAAAATTTAGATCTAACAGTAAGCATTTACAATAATTTAGGACAAGAATTATTAGTTGAAAAATGGAGAGCCTTTAAAAATGGGCAAGTTGAAATTAATGTAACGGACTATGCCCACGGTGTCTATTTTTTAAAATTGTCAACGGCGAATGAACAGATTACTCGTCAATTTGTAAAGTGAGGAGTTGCGGGTTGTGCGGGTTACGGGTTGCGAGATAGCGAGTTGGCTAGTTAGACCAAAAAAGCGAGATGAAATTTACGTTTTTATGCTTTAAAGAGTGCTTTATGTCCTACATGGCAACTCGCAACCCGCAACCCGAAACCCGCAACCTATATCGCCCAAGGTCGATCCCGACTAGTCAAAGAAATATGCAAATGATCCCCAGTCCCACCATGCCTTAGAGTATTAAACCCCATCGCTTTAAAATATAGCTGTAACAAACCATTCCTAATCCAACTCCTATTTTTTACTCGAACATCAAAGGCATGGACATAGCCATTTTTTTGTTTATAATGGAGTGAATTCTTTTTTGATTTCAGTCCCATTTTTCGATAATCTTCTGGTTGACGATTAGCATCGGTCATAATGAGTCCCTCATCTAAATGGATGATCGTACTGATACTCAACCGAAGAATAGGGTGTAGGCTGGTGAATTCTTTCTGTACACTAGTATGTTTGGCATTCTGATCCGAAAAGAAATAGAGTGCATGAACACCGTAGCCAATTACTAAAATCAGCGCCAACCATAATTTTCTTTTCAAAGAACCTACCTTTCCAGTCATTCTTCCGTAGAAAAATATCATATAAACGATTAGCAGGAAAGTGGTAATCAAGGCAGCTCCAAAAATGGAATTCCAAGACCCATAATTTTGCTGTTCGTAGAGATAAACTGCACCTCTCACCAGGCAAATAAAAGGCAAGGAAAGTAAAAGAATGATTCTAAAAATGAAGTAAAATATGGCTTTCATAAAAAGTCTATTGAATTAGTGCTTATTCTAATATTTTTTGTAAAAAAGTCTTTCCAGCACTGGAGTGTGCTGGAAAGACTAAAGCATTTCAGAATAAAGTCTATTATATTATTCCAACAAATTATTCTTTTTCTTCGAACTATTTAAATTTCTTCTACTGATGTTAAGAAACACTAGAAAAACAACGTTTTTTACCCTTTTATTGGCAGTTTTTGGGGTATTTATGGCCTGTCAAGAAGCACCCAAAAAAATGGAGGGGGCACCAAAAAGCCCCCAAATGAATCAATTATTAGGAAAATGGCAATCTGTGGATAATCCAAAAACCAAGATTGAATTAACCGAAAATAGAATGTTCTCCTTTTATGATGGATTAAAATTATCGGATGAATCTTTATTAGTTTATCAGGAGTGTCAAGCAAGATGCCTTCCCGTTGGTATGAAACCAATGCCCTGTTTTGTAACGGATGGAAAACGAGCAGAAAATTGCTTTAAAGTAATAGAGTTAACAGATAAAAAATTAACTTACGCCAAGATTGGACAGGAGGAAAAAGTGATGAAATTTCAAAAAATGTAAGTCTATTTAGTTTAGGGGTTGTGTGAAAAGTTTCGTATTATAATAAAATATAATTCGTAACTAAATATTTGAATTGAGATTGTTTGATTGTTAAAATTGTTTGATTGTTCTTATAACACTTTGTCATACAGCAATCTAACAATCAAACAATTTTAACAATCACTACGATATTTTTAAAAAGTTACAAAGATGATTTTTTATAAATTAAAACTTTTACACGACTCAAAACTTTCAACCATAAAAAATGCCAAAAATTCAATTTAAAGATTCCCGACACAGATGGGCAGGTAGGCAAAAAAAAGGCGATATTTCTAGTCTCCAGACTAGAAATCCATATTTGCTGGTCTCCTGACCAGCGTTGTCGTCAGGAGACGACTTTAATACGGGATTCAAGTCTGGAGACTTGAACCATCGAAACCGCACATTATTTAATTAATTCCAATAAATCGCCTGTACTTGGGACAAAGCTAAATTATTAACGGAGAAAAAAGAAATCGAAATCGAAAATTGAATTTTTAAATTCTGCTCATCTAATTGGTATTCCTAACATAATCGGTTATTTTTGCTGCTCATTTTTGAAATATAACTAAATCACAAGAAATGTTAGATAAACTTGTTGCTAACGGTAAAAAATCAACCAGAGATGGTTTTGGAGCAGGATTGGCGGAAGTCGGAAGAAAAAACGACCAAGTAGTTGCCTTATGTGCAGACTTAATCGGCTCTTTGAAGATGCAGGAATTTATTAAGGATAGTCCCGAGCGCTTTTACCAAGTGGGTATTGCAGAGGCGAATATGATGGGTATTGCAGCAGGTTTAGCCATTGGTGGAAAAATTCCTTATACTGGAACTTTTGCCAACTTTTCTACAGGTAGAGTTTACGATCAAATTCGTCAATCTATCGCTTATTCTCACAAGAATGTGAAGATTTGTGCATCACACGCAGGTTTGACTTTAGGAGAAGACGGAGCGACGCACCAAATCTTAGAAGATATTGGTTTGATGAAAATGTTGCCAGGCATGACGGTTATCAATCCTTGTGATTATAACCAAACGAAGGCAGCAACCATTGCCATTGCAGATCATGATGGTCCAGTTTATTTACGTTTTGGTCGCCCAGGATGGCCTGTATTTACACCAGACAATCAAAAATTTGAGATCGGTAAAGCATTGATGTTAAGTGAAGGAACAGATGTAAGTATCTTTTCTACAGGTCACTTAGTATGGCATACGATTGAGGCAGCCAAGGAATTAGCGAAAGAAGGTATCTCTTGTGAATTGATTAATATTCACACAATCAAGCCATTAGATAAAGCAGCTATTTTGGCATCTGCTAAAAAAACAGGTTGTGTAGTTACAGCTGAAGAACACCAACGTCATGGTGGATTAGGAGATAGTGTGGCACAAGTATTAGCGCAGGAATTACCAACTCCACAGGAATACGTAGCAGTTAATGACTCTTTCGGTGAAAGTGGAAAACCAGCTGATTTGATGGATAAATATGGAATTGGTGTAAAAGATGTCATCGCAGCTGTCAAGAAAGCAATAGCTAGGAAATAGGCTTATAAGCTAAGTGGCAAAATGGCAGAAAGGCTACATTACTTTGCCTATTGGCTTATCAGTTGCCTATCAGCCTATCAGCCATTTAAAACCTCCAATCTGTTTCGAAAAGAATACGTACAGTTTGGAGGTTTTTTAATTTTGTAGAATATTAAGTACTAAGCAGGTACTTGTATCCCTTGTACCGCACACAAACCGTAAACAATTTAGCATGAAATTCGGAACGAAAGTGATTCACGCAGGTATTGAACCTGATCCAGCAACAGGGGCCATTATGACTCCAATTTACCAAACTTCTACTTACGCACAAGAAGCACCAGGTAAGCACAAAGGATATGCCTACGCTAGGACACACAACCCTACTCGATCTGCTTTAGAGAAAAACTTGACAGCATTAGAAAATGGAAAAGATGCAATTTGTTTTGCAAGTGGATTGGCTGCAATGGATGCGGTCCTCAAGTTACTAAAGCCAGGGGATGAAATTATTTCTGCGGATGATTTATATGGTGGTTCTTACCGATTGATGCGAACCATATTTGAGCCATACGGTATTACGCCGCACTTCGTAGATATGAACGACCCTAAAAACGTAAAAAAGGCTATTAAACGAGGAAAAACTAAGTTAATTTGGATTGAAACTCCCACTAATCCGATGCTAAATATTATTGATATAAAAGCTATTTGTAAAATTGCAAAAGCTAATAATATCATGACTTGTGTGGACAATACTTTTTCTTCCCCATTTCTACAAACACCATTAGATTTAGGAGCAGATTTAGTTTTGCACTCTGCTACAAAATATCTTGGTGGGCATTCAGACGTTATATTAGGAGCAGTGGTCACAAAGACTAAGAAAATGGGAGATAAACTGCATTATATCCAAAATGCAGTTGGTGCTATACCAGGCCCTCAAGATTGTTTCTTAGTTTTAAGAGGTATTAAGACTTTACACCTTCGTGTAGAAAGAGCCTGTAAAAATGCGAAGAGAATTGCCAAATTTTTAAAATCTCACCCTAAAGTTGGGAATGTATACTATCCTGGTTTTAAAGATCATCCGAATCACAAAATAGCGAAAGCACAAATGCGTGATTTTGGTGGGATGGTTTCTTTTGATTTGGCGAATGATGATTATAATGATGCTAAAAAAGTAATGAGTAATACGCATTTATTTACTTTAGCAGAGTCTCTTGGTGGTGTAGAATCCTTAATCGGACACCCTGCTAGTATGACCCACGCCTCTATTCCAAAAGCAGATAGATTAAAAGTAGGCTTAACTGATTCTTTGATTCGATTGAGTGTAGGTATTGAAGACGTGGATGATTTAATCGAAGACTTAGATAAGGCTTTTCAGAATGTATAAATTCGAGGTTATAAGATAATGAGGTTACAAGGTAATAAGGCAAATCGCACTCATCACCTCATCGCCTCATCACCTCATCGCCTCATCATCTCATTGCCTCATCATCTTCCCAATATGAATAGTTTAGAAAATTTCCGTAGAATTAAAGCTTTTATTTTTGATGTCGATGGTGTATTGACCGATCATAGCATTTTTGTTTTTGAAAATGGCAAAATCGTCCGCCGTTTGAACGATAAGGATTTAGTAGCCATGCGGAAAGCAGTAGAAAAAAAATATCGCATCGCCATTATTTCTGGCGGTAGTTTAGGAGGTCTAATTCCTGTTTTTCAAGAAATTGGCATTACTGATATCATCGAAAAGTGTAGAGATAAAAAAGAAGCGTATGATAATTTTAAAGACGCCTACGAAATTGATGATGAGCATATCTTGTATATGGGCGACGACTTACCCGATTATGCCGTGATGCGACTAGTAGGTCTGCCTGTTTGCCCAAAAAATGCAGCTCCAGAAATCAAAGAAATCACTCAATATATGTCTCCTAAAAATGGTGGGGAAGGTTGTGTTCGAGACGTGATTGAAAAGGTATTGAAATTGAAGAAGGTGTGGCATTCGTGAGAGGTTATTAAAAGTTATTATTTGGTTATTGGAAGTTATTTATTTTCAGCTCACATTATCACTTGTTATGTCAAAAATTATTACACCAAAAGTTTTATCCAAAAAGATTATTCTCGCCTCTAAATCTCCACGTAGAAGTCAGTTATTAGCCGAAGCAGGGTTTTCCTTTAAAGTTCGTAGTAAGGACGTAGAAGAAAGCTATAGCAAAGATTTGAGTCCAAAGGAAGTTCCACTTTTCCTGGCAGAGAAAAAGGCTAAAGCTTGTAAAAATTTTTTAAAAAAAGGGCATATTATATTAGCGGCAGATACCATCGTGGCAAAAGGGAAAAAGATTTATGAAAAACCAGTAGATAGATCTGATGCGGTAAGAATATTAAGTAAACTATCTGGTAAGTGGCACGAAGTAATTACAGGTGTTTGTTTATTATCGAAAAAGAAAAAAATATCTTTTATTGGCGTTTCTAAAGTGAAATTAGAAAAGTTAAGTAAAACAGAAATTGACTACTATATCGATAAATTTCAGCCGTATGATAAAGCAGGTGCTTATGCTATTCAAGAGTGGATCGGGCTTTGTAAAATATCAAAAATAGAAGGGACTTATAGCAATATAATGGGATTACCCGTGGATTTGGTTTATCAATATTTGGCGAAGATGTAAGCAACAAAAAGCCCTTACCGAACAATCCGATAAGGGCTTTTTTATTGTTGACACAGACAAGAATGCCTGTGCTACGTATATTAATAAGACCAAAGGTCATGCTCAAAGTTAAAGATCTCCATACGGATTTTTTCTGCTTCTAAAAGCATATCTACACCCGTTAAGTAATCTTCTACTTTTCTATCATAAACGTTAGATCTCTTCATGATATAACTTGAAAACTGTCTTCTTTCCATTAAATCCTCCCAAGTCATTTGATCCGCGTCATTTTTTGGATTAAATACTTTGTGACGAGCTAAAATTTCTCTACACTCAGGATAGTAAGCCCAGAATAATGGAGTGGTATACTTATAGTTACCGTTCTCATCATATTCATCTTTCAATGGTGCGATTCCTAATACTCTAACTTGTAGAGAAGAAGACTCTTCATCGAAAAACCAGATTTCTTTTAATCTGAATTGCTTGATATCCTCTGGATTTAAATCATTTCTTACGATCGTAATTTCTTCTTCATAAGTTTCTGGATCGAAAGCAATAATCGTATCTACCGTTGCTCCCATTGAAGCCACTTCATCTGGTGCTAGTGGGTATGAAAATTTATCATCTTCTGTACCATAAACAGTAATTTCACCTTCTTCTGCCGCTTTCATCAAGATAGCAAAAAATGGTTCTTCTGGATAACCAAAAGGTAAATTCAATTTTTCTCTAACATCAATTACTCTCCATACTCTTTTCTCCCAGAAAATATCTGCCTCTCTTACTGGATCATAAGGCAAAACTCTTCGGTCAGTAACAATTCGTTTTTCAACAATATCATCAAGAGGAGCGTCAAACTCACCTGCTTCTGTTCTTACTCCTTCCTCCGTTTCAGCAGAGCCAGAACCAGATTCGCCTCCAGCTTGTCGTATATCTTGAGCATTAACAAACTGACTTGCCAAGAAAAAAACAAAACATCCTAATAAGCACTTAATATTCATAATTGATTTTAATAGAGATAATAGAGATAATAGAATTATTTACGATACTAAAACGCCTTGTAACTGCAAAAATTATGCTTAAAATTCTAATCTGCAAAAAGGCTGACAGTTTTTTTTATAGATGTCAGAAGTCAGACCGTAAACCAGCACGACTGCGCATGCGGGTGGGTTAAAATTTACTGTCAGAGATCAGATTTTAAAAGCAGAGTTAACTAATTCTAAAATCTGAATTCTAACAACGAAGTGGTCTGACTTCTGTCTTCTTTACTTAATCTTAAATACCATAGAGTTAATCTTTCTACCAGCTGAATCACCAGGACATCTTGCCCGAACGTTTTCAAAGTAGTAAGTATCTCCTGGCTTAGCAGCACGTACCATTCTTGTTGATTTCTCATTGAATGTACCGCTGTTGTTTTGGCTAGCTACTGGATCTTGACGCTTAGCAACACGAACCAAGTTAAATCCTTGAATCTTACATTTTGCATCAAAATCAAAGCCTTCTAACCAAGGAATAACTCCTCTTTGTGCCTTGAATTCTCCGTTACCCATAGAGCCATCCTTCTTGTTTCCTAGTTTTGCAACTGGATCAGGAATTCTTTTTACTCTAAATTTAAATGGAGTATTTGGTAATCCACCACCAGAAACATTAATAGTTGCTTCTCCCGGCTTATTTGCTGTGGCAATATATTTCCCTCTAGATCCCTTTAGCGTAACTCCTGTTCCTCTAACTTTAACATCGTTAGAAGAAACCCCTGCTACAGCTACAGAAATCGGATTATCAACACCAATATAAACTACGTTCATCTTATCAGCAGAAACAGTTGCTGATCTTACACCTACTTCATATTCGAAAGTAGAAGTAGATTTTGTGGTTTCTCCTGTCAAAGGATTCGTTACAGTTGCAGACAAGTTAATTGTCTTTGTACCTGTAGTACTTGTTCCTGTAGAAAAAATCGCTTTTCCATCTTTTCCTACTGGCATTCTTTTTCCATCAACCGTTAAGTTAATGTTCTCAGCAGGAATATCAGAACTATAAGCACCCAAAGAAATATCTGCTTCAAATTTCTCTCCTTTAATTACATAAGCTTTCTTAGCATTAATTACAGGGAAAAACTGATTGAAGACAATCTGCTTACCACCAACTAACTCTGCTAACTTACTTACACCTAATGCTTCCGCATTCTTAGCATCCGTTTGGAACTTAGTTAATAATGGTAAAACAGAGATCAATGGCATTTGTCGGAAACGGAAATCCGCCCAACTATTTTTACTACCATCTGATTGCTCTTGCCAGTTTTGGTCAATATCTAAAGAAATATTTTCAGCAAAGGAAGAAATGTTTGCATCCGCCGCCGCTTGATCAACTTTACCACCTTTTACAAAACCAAAAGTTTCTTTATTTTCATTGATAACTTTAGCGTAGATATCAACAATATTTTTTCTTACTTCAGCAATTTTAGCTGCTAATTCATCCCCTTTTCCTTCTTTTACCAACATACTCGTGGTAACATCTTTATTTTTCTTACCCTTGATGATTTTTTTAGCGGGATTTTCTGGATAAAGAAAATCACCGTCATCAACAGCACCACTCTTGTCACCTGCTGCATCAATTAATTCGTCCTTCAAATTACCAACCCAATCGTTGAATCCTTTGATTTCAGCACGAATGTCTGAAACAGCGACACCTAATGGCTTAAATTTTTCTTTAGACTTTTCTCCCAATAAAGCATTTAAAGCATCTGCTTGCTCATCAATCGCTTTATTAGTAGTCGTATTCGATTTAATCAAACTATCGTCGATAGTCTTAAATGCGTTCATCACTTCGGCAGAAACGTTCAACGCTAATAATGCGGTCAAGACCAGATACATTAGGTTAATCATCAACTGCCTGGGATCCTTAGGAATAGACATCTTTCTTTATATTTAGAACGTTGGGGACTTTATATTTCTTTGATTACTTTCTCGTAAATTCAATCCTCAACTTATTTTTAAAAATGGATGATCGTGAAATTGTAAGATTGTATGATTGTTGGCTAAACTAACAATCATACAACCTTGCAATCATACAATCTTATTAACCTCTTGGTCCACCAATGTTAGACATAGCAGATAACATACCTCCATAAACACCATTCAAAGAGTTCAAATTAGTGTTTAAAGCAGTTAATTGATCTTTATAATGCTTAGTTTCATCTACTGAATCCGCTAAATCAGCCATTGCTTCATTTAACTTTGAGTAGAAACTATTCATCTGCTTGATTTGCTGTCCAGTTCCAGAGAAGTCCGCTTCTTGCAATGCTTTCAAAGAACCTAAGCTCTTAGACATTCCTTGCAATTCGTTTAACATGCCTCCTAATTGTTGCTCAACAACTTCACCATTTAATCCTGGTGTAGCAGCGCCTACAGCGCCACCAGCCGCTAAAGGTTGGATCTGCGCACCATAAGTATCTAATCCTGGGTATAACTTTTCCCAATAGTAATCTTTTTCAGGTCCTAATATTCCTAATACTAAGAAAATCAATGCCTCCACTGATAATCCAAGAATCAACATCTCACTGGCATAAGGCCAACTTTCTAACTTAAATAATGCTCCCATTAATACAACAGCAGCACCAACTCCAATTAATAAATTCTTTAAATACTTGAATCCTTTTGACTTTACAAAACTCATAACTTTTGAATGTTATTGTAGGTTATTAAAATTGTTACATTGTCACTTTAAAAACGTTTTTTTCTTAAAAAGTAACAGTTTTTTAATCGTTGACAAAAACAAATTTTTGCCGATTACGATGGGTTTGTTTAGTTGGTAGTACAGGCGACTTTAGTCGCCTTAATTTAGTTTGGCGATTGAAGTCGCCTGTATGGTCAAAATAAAAGGCGAGTGAAATCGCCTGTACTTTAACTAAAATGGTACGAAGATTATTGTGCAAATCGTTCGTACCATTTTAATATTTTTATAATTCAATTAGAAGTCGTCATTGATAGATCTTCCTAAGAAAGTCAGCGCACATCTAAATCCTACGTAAGACTTAGTTGTATCTTGGTATTCCCAGTGACGAACACCACATCTTAAGAAGTAAGCAACATCTTTCCAAGAACCACCTCTGATTACTTTTCTTTGGTCAGCTTCATAATCTTCATCCGTTGCATCATATCTGATATCTGGGTTCAAATCATGTAGGAAAGAGTAGGCATTTTCGTAGTAAGCAGATGAAGTCCACTCTGCTACGTTTCCTGCCATATTATATAATAGGTAGTCATTCGGGAAGTACATATCTGCAGCAACTGTGTATAAACCACCGTCTTCTGGATAATTACCTCTACCCGGTTTGAAGTTTGCTAACAAACATCCTTTACCATTTCTTGTATAAAATCCACCCCAAGGGTATGGTGCTAAATCGTGTCCACCTCTGGCAGCATATTCCCACTCATGTTCAGTTGGTAAACGGAAGTCTTCCGTGTTTACCTCATTTTTTTGAGTTGCCTTGACATTATTCCAAAGTTCTGTTCTCCAAGCACAAAATGCTTGAGCCATTTTCCAATTCACACCCACTACTGGATAATCATCGAAAGCAGGGTGCCAGAAATAGTTTCTAGTCATTGGCTCATTATAAGAGTAAGAGAAATCTCTAATCCAACAGAAAATGTCAGGATAGATATTTACCTCATGCTTTTGAGCATATTTATCTAAGTTACCAAAACTTCTGTCTTGAGCAGCGCCCTTCCAGTCGTAAGTTTTGTATTCGTAGACTAATTTGTCAATGTCAACTGTTTTTCCACCCATACTTGGTTCATCACCAGAATAGATGAAGCTTTCATCATCGTAGAATAATTCTTGAACTTCACTTTCCGTATCTTCCCAGTCAATATCCTCTCGATAATCCCAATCAACCTTATCGGTTAATTCACCATTATCATCTTCTGCCATATAATCTAAAAGACGCAATGCTTTTTCATCTCTCACCCAATTTACGAACTGACGGTACTCATTATTAGTGATTTCCGTTTCATCCATAAAGAAGCCTTGAATAGAAATGGCTTTAGGTCTTTGTACGTAAGTACTTCTTAAATCCTGATCGGCAGGACCGATGTGCAAAGTACCCGATGGGATATATTGCATGCCGTAAGGATTAATTCCATTAAAAGTCGGACGATCTAACACTCCAGTTAATTCTCCACCTTCTTTTCTACCACAAGCAGTGGTTAAGGCGAATAAAACAACCAGGGAAAACAAAAACTTAGACATTTTTCTCATGTTGACGCTCATAATTACCTATAATTAGTTTGGGCTATGTGACAGAAAAAATTAGGTTTAACTTATTTTGTTTGTTCTAAATTTATAAATAACTGACTGTAAAGTAGTTATTTTATTTTAGGACAATCCAGAGAAAATAAATCAAAAATAATTCCGTCCAACTTTCATGCCCGAAAAACGACCGTAAAGTTACTCGGTTAAGTGTTTTTTCAAAGGATAAAAAAAAATTAAAGTTGATGATTGGCGACAATTAGGAGATTAACCGCTTTTTCTGTCATTTAAAAACCGTAAAAAACGACCAAGTTGTTTTTTACTGACAGTAGTTTGCTTTGATTCCTATTATAAAACTTGTCTTTATTTACATCAGCGAATTCATATTTTGATTAAAAAACAAAGGGTTTTTAGTCCTTAATTTTTTTAATCGAAATTAAAACGCCCATTTTTCAATTCTTAGTACTTAGCATTTCAAAAAAAAGCTGCTAATTATAACTTATTTCAAACTTTTGCAAACTGTCTTACATTTAAGCAGAACAGAGAGGCGAGATCATTTCATTGAGAGAGAAGAGATGTCTTATAAAAAGTACTTGAGATTTGTCTATAAAATACGAATCATTAAGTCACATATCTCTATTCTCTGCTCTCTATTCTCTCCTCTTATTCAATATATCTTGGGTTGAAAATAATCTTAGGTAGTTTGCCTTTGCCAATTTCTCTTCCTAAGTTATAATTAATCATCAGCTCATGACTTCCGTTGCTAACTAAGTTTAAATCTGATAAAGTGTAGTCATAAGCATAAGCCAATGTAATCTTCTCACTTAAATTCAAACCTACGATTAAACTAGCCGCATCTGCTGTATTCGTATTGTATCCTCTAAACGAACCACCTACGAATATATTGTCATTATATTTGAATAAAACTGATACTTCTGTTTGGGTCTCCACAAAGTCTGATTTGACTAAGAGCGAAGGGTGAACAGTTACTGTCCTTAACAGGTCAAATTGGTACGCTACATTAAAAAAATAGTTGCGGCTCAAAGTGGTCGAAAAGAAGTCATTGGTAATGACTGGTTCCTGTATATTAATGGTTGATAAACCAACCTCAAATGTTTCAGTTTTAAAATAAATACCTGCATTAAAGGTGGGGGTAATAGCACTTTCCTCAGCGGTAGGTAATAATAAACCATCGTTATGATTTATTGTAGTTCCTTCGTATAGACCATCGGGTGTTAAAATCCGAGAACCATCTAGTGTCTTTTGAAAAATTCCACCGCTTGCACCTATGGCCAAAATCCCAATTTTTCCAACGGGGAGTTGAAAATTGTAGGAAAGTGATGCAAGCAGGTTTTGCTCAAGACCTAACTTGTCATTCTCAACATTTATGCCAATACCACCTCCGAGAATATATAAAGGCATGTGAACATTGAGATTTTGGGTAATTGGGCTGTTTGTTAGTCCAGACCATTGATTCCTGTAGATTCCAGTAAAACTCAAAGAGTTGTCCATCCCAGCATAAGCAGGGTTAAACGAAAACTTATTGAACATATATAAGCTATAATTACTGGGTTGCTGAGCAAACAAGGTGAAAGACGTGCAGCAGGCAAGTATAAGTAGTATGTTTTTGACCATGTCGAACAGTTCGTGATGGTGAATGTTAAAAATACGAGTACCAATTCAAGAGAAAAAGTTGCGTGTTAGCAGGCTTGATTCTCTCTTTACATTGGACAGAAAAGCTCACAAATTTAACGATTAAATAAATCCCTCGTTACATTTATGTAGCAATCTTACGCAAAGTTTTCCAAATTATAACTTTTCTTTTCCAATTTGGTTTAGTTTCCGCTTTTTTTTAATTACTGGCGTTGTGGAGACAGTTGTTTTTAAGGAAAATGAAAATTATAAATGGAAATTAAAATGTGGGTGACGTGTGCTAATGATTAAAGTTATAATTTTGCGGAAATGTAGGGACGATTTCGGTCGTCGATAACCATGATGATATTTCTAGTCTCCAGACTAAAAATCACTATCGCTGTCGTCTCCTGACGACAATACTTAAAATAATATAGTCGTCAGGAGACGACAGAGATATAAATTCCAAGTCTGGAGACTTGGAATATCGAAACTAGATATATAGCCATGCTAGACGTAAAATATGTAGGCAGTTACCCAAGCATCACTTCATGTCCAAAGGACCAAAGGCCAGAATATGCTTTTATTGGAAGATCGAATGTAGGGAAATCTTCGTTAATCAATATGCTAACGAAAAGAAATGGTTTAGCGAGAATTTCCAAAAAGCCAGGAAAAACGCAAATGATTAACTATTTCTTGGTGGACCTAGAATGGTATTTGGTCGATTTACCAGGGTATGGTTATGCGAAAATTTCCAAAAAGAAAAGAAGAGAGTGGGAAATCATGATTGAAGGCTACTTGCAACACCGAAAAACCTTAGCCTGTGCTTTTGTTTTAATCGACGCCAATATTCCCGCTCAACAAATTGATATTGATTTTATGAATTGGTTGGGAGATAAGCGAGTGCCTTTTATTATCGTTTACACCAAAACAGATCGCTTAAAGCCTGCTGAGGTCCAGCCTAATATTGATCGGATTCGCACTACCCTATTGGAACATTGGGATGAGTTGCCGCAGGAGTTTATTACTTCTTCTATTCAGAAGGAGGGGCGGACGGAGATTATGGAGTTTATTCGGGGGGTTAATGGGGAGATATAAAGAACATCGAACAAATGATAAATTAAGGACAACTGGTCGAGACGTTGAATAATAATAACACAAAGTTTGTGCTTTCCTTATTTTTTAGTAATTTTAAAATAGAGGAGGCTAATTTTTCCACTAAATCAAAAGTATTTATGACTGTAAATTTAGCGAAGAACAGACCCGTTTATTACCCAAGTTCAGACGGAAAACCTATGGCAGAAAACACCATCCAGTACGATTGGCTGACCACCATCAAATCTGGATTTGAAGAAATTACACAAAATCAAACCGTTTTCGTAGCAGGAGATCTACTGTGGTATCCTGAAGAAGGAAACAATCGCATCCGCATTGCACCAGATGTCATGGCGGCAGTTGGTCGGCCCAAAGGGGACAGAAGTTCTTATTTACAATGGAATGAGGATAATATCCCATTTCAAGTAGTTGTTGAAATCCTTTCGCCTGGTAATCGAAAGAAGGAAATGGCGCATAAGTTAGCTTTCTACGAAAAGTACGGTGTAGAGGAATACATTATCTATTATCCTCAAAAAAACAATCTACAAATTTATCAAAGAATAAATAATAAGTTGGTAGAACTGCATCCCATCCCTCAAAGATGGACCAGTCAATACTTGGGGTTTCATCTTGAATTACAGGCAGAAAGTCTTGCTATTCTTCATCCTAATGGACAACCTTTCAAAAATCACCTCGAAGTAGTTGCAGAAAAGGAAAAAGCAATCGCAGAGAAGCAAGAGGCAATCGCAGAGAAGCAAGAGGCAATCGCAGAAAAAGAAATTCTTGCACAAAAGTTACGAGAATTGGGTATTGATCCTAATGACCTATTAGCTAAAAAATAAAATATTTCTCTCCTTCACCTACTATAATTAAGTAGAAGTACGTTCGAAAAAGTAAAAGTTGATTGTCAAAAGTACCATCTCGTTCATACAAAAACGGATCGCTTAAAGCCCGCTGAGGTCCAGCCCAATATTGACCGAATTCGCACTACCCTATTGGAACATTGGGATGAGTTGCCTCAGGAGTTTGTGACTTCTTCTATTCAGAAGGAAGGGCGGACGGAGATTATGGAGTTTATTCGGGGGGTTAATGAGGAGATATAAAACAAAGAATGCCAAACCATCAAAGCTGACTGAGCTATTAATCTGTACAAAATCAGAGTACTCAATCTAAAATTTATACTTGTAACATTGGGATTTCTATAATTCTATTTTACTGGCAATTCTATTTAATAACGAATTAAATCTATCATAATAATCTACGTATTCTCTTCCTCTCTGTAATTCATCAATCTTACCTTTATTAAATTCATCTTCAATTTTTATAAAATCTATTAATACAGAATAAATTTCGTCTTTTTCTTCTTCAGTAAATTCAAAATTTAAAAATACCATTATTGGCAACAAACAATATCTACAGTTTTGAGGAGCATAGTTGTAACCTTCCGTGTTTCTAATTTTCTCATGAATACTAAAATCTTTACTGACAGGTTTATTGTATTTAAAATTCGTTACATCGCTATTTATAGTTTGACAGTAACTCGGAACAACTACATTTAAGTGGTAAAAAAAACCATCAATTTCATTTAAATTAACATATTCTTCCAAAACGTCAGTATCTAAATTACAATTCTTATCTACATCTTGCATTACGAAAATATAATAGAAATTTTCATTATTTTCGTTTGCTTTTTCTAATTTACTCAACCTATAATTATATTCGATTAATTTGTAGGTAGAAGAAGAAAATAAACCTATAAGCCCAATTAAAATAATATTTAAAATTTTTAGTGACATCTTTCATTTATTAAGTTTTGGACAGAATCTAATACTACATAATAATTTTGACACTCTGATAAATTAATTTTATTTCTCACCTCATGTACCTTGATATTCTCAATTCCAATTTGCTTTGGATTTTCTAAGTTTTTTAGTCTGTTTTCTATATTAGCCTTATCGTAAGCATACCCATAAACAAGACTGCATATCAACAATAAAAATCCAAGTACAGTAGTTACAGGATCAGCTCTTTCAAAAAAACCATTATTGTCTTTTTTAAAATTTTCAGCTATCCTATCCTTTTTTTTCTTTTTACCCAAAATGTTAAAATGTTTATTTTTTGAGTAAAAATAATCAATTTCAAACAATAATCCTACTTCAAGGTTTATCTGTAAATATTTCAGTTAATATTTACAGAATATTACCTCCTAAGTATTTATTTATAACCTCTGCATTAGTAGTTCCTTCTGTTTGTTTCTAAAGAGTTAATGTTCCTTACCAATGTCTTAAGATTGCAAGACTGTAAACAATACAGATACTTTAGACTTTCAATAACCATTGGACCTTATCTTTTAAGATTGCACAACAAGCAGTTACAACCTATAATAGTTTAATTATCAGCAAGTTATAAATAAAGAATACCCAGCCACCAAAACTGACTGGGCATTTGCCAAAAAACACCTTAAATTTTACAGGATGACAAGATTATACAGGATGACAGGTTTACAACTCCGATTTTATCGGAGATTTTCCTAGGTCATACTTACAGGACATTCAATATAGGTCGTGTGCTTAGACGTTGACTGCCCACTGCCTCACTGCCTACTGATTTACTGCCCACTGCCCACCGCATCCATATTATCTATTAATCTGAACAAAGCCAGAATATTTCTCTCCTTCGCCTACCGTAATTAAGTAGAAGTACGTACCATCTGGCAAGAGTTGATTATCAAAAGTACCATCCCATCTGTTCTTGTAGCCTTGTTGTTTGAAGACTAGTGTTCCCCAACGGTTAAAGATTTGCACTTCATTTTCTGGGAATGCTTCAATGCCTTTGACGGTGAAGAAGTCGTTGATGCCATCATTGTTTGGAGAAAATCCGTTCATGATTTCTAAGGTCGTACATGGAACTAAAATTTCTACCATAGCGGTATCACAGCCATTTTCATTACAAATGCCATACATGATGAAATCTGGTGCTACTGAATTACAGAACGTTTCGTCTGGCGTATAGGTAATGGTATTGTCCGCATTGAAGACTGCTGTACCATTTTGTGGTTTTTCTAGGATTTCCATATTTTCCAATGTTCCAAAAATGCTGTCATTGGCTAAGACATCTATTGTGATTGGAGAGAATTGCTCCGTTGTATCGATATCTAAGTTGGCTATAGGCGTTTCTACCGATTTTGGCGTTACTAGAATCGTTACATTGGTCGTATCACAAACGCCATTGGCATCACAGACTACAAAACAAGCACTTTCCTCTCCTTCCACTAAACCAACTACATTCACACAGAAATCTTCGGTATCTAATTCGACAGTAGCAATCGTACCCGACTCGGCTGGACAAGTATTTTCGATGGAAATAATATCTCCGACTAGATTCTCCGATTGAGGACAATAGATCATCGTATCGCCTTCTACCAATTCAATTATTTCTTCTCTTGCGTTCGTAGCGCAGGTGACAGCTAGGATGATGCTATCTTGGCAATTGGTTACTAGATTTTCAAATTTGAAATTATAGCCGCCTACTCCTACTTCTACATAAGTATTTGTACCACAACTACTTAAAGCACCGCCATAAACTTGTCCATCAATATAAATTCGATAATCATTGATCGTCGCATAAGGAATATCTAAACAGAACTGAACCATCGAGTCACAGCGATTCACCGTAGCAAATAAGACATCATCGGTGAGGAAATCACAAGATATTTCAGTCATCGTATCCACAGGGTTCATCGTAGTATCAACTGGCGTGACCATCGTGTCCACAGGATTCGTCGTGGTATCAACTGGCGTAACCATCGTGTCCACAGGATTCGTCATGGTATCTACTGGCGTGACCATCGTATCCACAGGATTCATCGTCGTGTCAATTGGCGTGACCATCGTATCTACAGGATTCGTCGTCGTGTCAATTGGCGTAATCATCGTATCCACAGGATTCATCGTAGTATCAATTGGCGTTTGGGTATCATCACAAGACACATTGACTAAAATCCGATCTTGACAACCTGTATTTTTATTAATGAATAATACTTCGTAATTGCCATTTGTGAAAGTCAATTCCGTGCCCATTGGAATGAGGTTAGAATTGATTTCTAAAGTGGCAATAGAACCCGTAGCGATTTGTTCGATTTTGATTTCACCGTAGTCGGTAGTAGATTTTCCACCTTGCAGGGTCAAAGTTGATTCATCTAAAATCCAATTTCCTGATGGGTCTATTTGATTCATCAATGCGACAAAATCACCGAGGTCGTTAAACATCCCTGAATTCATTTGTCCATCAATCAACCAGGAGTTAATTCGATAAGGGCCAGCCGCACCTCTTCCCGGTAAAGTGAAGTAAGTGTAGGCAAACATCGAATCGAAATTACAAGCCTTGATTTCTCCTGCATAAAGATTGTCATTTGCCACTACCTCAAAGTTGTTAATATTGCTGAATGGAATGTCTAGACAAATACTAGCCGTTTCGCCACAAGTAATACTTTCATTAAATTGATTTTGGGCAATGACTTCTTCTACACAAGGTTGTGCCTGACCACATCGTCTTAGGATAATGGTATCTGAACAACAAGTCAATTCATTGGTAATAATGATTGTTCTCGGGTCTGTCAAACCAGTTACATCTATTTCTAGAACCGTACTCGTCGCCACGCCTGTTACATCAGGTTGAAGCATCGTTTCTACCCATTTGGTTAATTGAATCACCTTCATCGTACCGTAAGCGTTATTAGGGTTTCCACCAATAATCGTTACAATTGAGGAGTTATTGATCCAGTTTCCAGTAGGGTCTACGGTATTCATCCAATTGGTCAATTCTTGCATGGTTTCTACTTCCGTTGCGTACATTTGACCATTGACTTCCCAGTTTTCGACTCTGTACATGCCCGTTGTCCCCTGCCCTTCTACCAAGGCATAAGAATAAGCGGTCAAGTTCTCAAAATCACAACCGTGATCTGGATTGTAATCATTTCCATCAACTAATATTTCGTAATTACCAATATCTTCTAAAGCGATTGGTAAACAGATTCTTTCTGTATTGGACGTATCGTTGATACATCGCTCATTTTCAGCGAACATATCTGGACAACCGTTGCAATCTTCTTTTATTTCAAAAGTGAAAACTAATCCACATCTTTCAGCATCTTCGATGACCACTTTATAAAAACCTGGGGTTAGGTTAGTCGCACTATTGGTAGTCGATACATTGGGCGACCACTCAAAAGTTGCATTACCAAAACCACCTGAAACGTTCAATGCTGCCATACCGCCCGTTCCACAACAAGTGGCATCGGTAATCACAGGATCTATCATTAATGGTAAAGAGACTGCTACTAAAGTTTCATCCGTTGAGGTACAACCAAATTCATCGGTCACAGTCACTTGATAAGTCGTTACTCGGTCAGTGGTAACAAATGGATTTGCGATATTTGGATTACTCAATCCATCCGTTGGACTCCATTGGTAACTCACTCCGCCTGATGCCTGTAATTGACCCGTTTCGCCTGGGCAGATTACCACTGGAGGGCCAGCATCTGCATTCGGCGCACCATTCACGGTAATCGTGATTTCATCTCTACCAATACAACCACTCTGGTTCGTCACTAAAACTGTATAAGTAATCGTGCTATTTACAGTAGCAATCGGATTTCTAATCGTTGGATCACTCAAACCAGTGCTTGGAATCCATTCGTAGGCAATACCTGTACCTGCATCTAGTGGTACTGGACCACCTTCACAAAGGGTAATATCTGGACCTAAAGCAATTGCACTCTGATTATTTACAAAGACAGTAACTTCGTCAGTATTGGTACAGCCATTTTCGTCCGTCACAGTAACCGTATAAGTAGTTGTTTCTGTTGGAAAAGCGGTTGGTGTTCCACTCGTTGGATTAATTAGAGAATTTGTTGGACTCCAACTGTATTGGGCAAAAGTGGTCACAATCAATTGGATGCTATCGCCTAGACAAATCATTTTATCCTCACAAGCCACTGGTTCTGGTTTTGGTAAAACCGTAACCGTTAAGGTAGAAATAGATGGACAACCATTGGCACTGACACCCGTCAAAGTGTAAGTCGTCGTTACCGTCGGATTAGCTATTGGGTTAGCGATGTTGGTGCTATTTAAGCCCGTTGCTGGTGACCATTGGTAATTTGTGCCACCTGTTGCTACTAATTGAGTCGTTTCGCCTTCGCAGATTGTAGTTGGCAAACCTGCTGAGATGCCAGCGTTTTCTACCACATTTACGGTCACTTGATCCGTGTGCGTACAGCCGTTGGCATCTGTTCCAGTTACCGTATAAGTCGTTGTAACTAAAGGCGTTGCAATTGGATTGGATAAGTTTGGATTACTTAATCCTACGATTGGTGACCAAACATAGGCATTAGCACCCGACGCATTTAATCTCGTGGATGCACCCGCACAAATATCCACATCCGCACTTGCTGTAACCGTTGGTGGTGTATTCACAAATACGACTACTTCGTCTGTATCTGTACAGCCAAATTCATCGGTAACAGTTACCGTATAAGTGGTTGTTTCCGTAGGGAATGCGATTGGCGTTCCACTCGTTGGATTGATTAAAGTATTCGTTGGACTCCAACTGTATTGGGCAAAAGTGGTCACAATCAATTGAATGCTATCTCCTCTACAAATCGTCTTATCCTCGCAAGCGACTGCTTCTGGCAATGGATTCACAAAGACCGTTACCGTTGCCGTATCCATACAACCATTTTCATTCATAGAAAAGACACTATAAGTCGTTGTTTCTACAGGTGTGGCTACTGGATTGGGGGACGTTGGATTATCTAAGGTCATGGCAGAAGTCCAAGTATAATTGTTCGCACCTGTCACACTTAAATTTGCCGATTCGCCTTCACAAATCGTAACATCTGGGCCTGTCGTAATGAAATTCGTTTCTACATTGACCGTTACTTCATCCGTCGATACACAACCGTCCGCACTCATGACCGTCAAGGTATAAGTCGTTGTTTCGGTTGGACAAGCGATTGGATTTTGTACATCTGGCGAACTTAGTCCCGTTGCAGGACTCCATGAGTACCAAACACCCGTTCCAGTTCCTTCCAATTGCGTACAATTACTCATACAGATGGACACATCTTCACCAGCATTGGCTAGTGGTAATTTTCTGACAAAAATACTTTCGTATTCGTCGTCTATGCAGCCACCATCATCAACCGTTAATTTGATTAATCGACTACCTTCGTTGTCCCACCGAACGACGATTTCGTTGCCTGCTGGTTCCGTATCAGTAGCAGGTGAACTAGAAACTAGTACACCGCCATCAACTTCCCAAATTAGGTTCGCCATCGGTGTTGCTGTACCTGTAAATAGAAGCGAAACTTCCATTTCTTTACAGTAAGGCTCAATCACTACGAAGTCTGCTTCGGTATCATCCGCTTGGAAAATAACAAAGGATTCAGTCACTTCACAACCTATTGAATTTGTGAAGGTTAACTCATATTCATTAAATAAACCTTCGACTACGGCGTCAAAAGTTAGCGTAGCGCCATTTATATTAGGGTTAGTAATGCTTCCATTATTGACCAACCAACTACTAATATTATCACTTAAGGTAACGGACAATGACATCAAAGTGCCAGTACAAGTCGCTGCGTTTGGAATAGGATCTACCACGGTAAAACCATTCGCTGCACCCAAATTAACTGGGTTATTGACGTAGTCTACTTCACAACTTCCCGTTCTTATTTTTACAGTATAATTCCCAGAAGGTAGGTTCAAAAATTGATTATCAAAACGCCAAGTTGCGCCATTATCAATACTATATTCAGTATTAAAACCAAAGTTTGTTTCTATAATAATGGAACCGTCTAAATTGCCACAACTCGTTGGGTTTCCAACCAAAACATTTGTAATATCCGCAGTTGGTACTGGTCGAACCACGACAGGTTGATCCCAAGTTGCTTGACAAATTAAATCTAGGCTTCTTGCCAAAATGGTGTAAGTGCCAGTATCTACATTACTAAATAAATTATTGGCTTGCCAATTCGCTCCATTGTCGATACTAAATTCGATATTATTAAAAATATTGGTATTAATAAAAATCTCCCCACCGAAATTATTACAAAGATCTTTGTCAATAGCGTCTACACTAAATATCTCTAAATCTTCGCCTTCTCCTAACGTAATGGTGGTATCAATTTGACAAGCAATATCCGTTCGACGAGCTAAAATGTTGTAAGTCCCTGCGCCGAGATTTTCAAAAACTTCAAAATCTTGCCAATCTGCTCCATTATTGATGCTGTATTCAACATTACCAAATGGTTCTACGATAGTGAAAATACTTCCATCATTCGATCCACAACCTTGTGGATTATTTCCAATGACTTCAATAAATCTCAAGCAATCTCCTACTCTTAGAATAACTGGACCACCGCCATTTCCTAAATAAGGCGTTTCACAACTTCCATCAGTATATCGAACTAGAATGGTGTAACTACCTGTATCTAAGCCTACAAAATCTGGATTTGTTTGCCAGTTATCTCCATTGTCAATACTATATTCAATATCGCTACTGCCAAAAGCATTGATAAAAATCTCTCCATCTGCTAAGTCAAACCCTGTTGGATTGATACTCGCCACATCGTTGATAAATGGTGCAGCAGCAGGTTGTATTTCTACTGGAATATCCCACTGAGTCACACAAGTACCATCATCGTATCTAACAAAAATATCGTATTGGCCAGCAGCTAAACTATCGAATACATGCTCTGCCTGCCAGTCAATGCCATCTAAACTGTACTCAAATGCTCTCCCAGTCACTTCCTCTACTGAAACGGTAATCTGACCGTCCATACTTTCACAAGTCGTTGGGTCTTCGCCAAAGGCAAATAAGATATTTGGTCCAGCACCCGGTTGTAATGTTACTGGTGTATTAAATTCAGTTACACAGGATTCGTCGCTATACCTTACAAAAACAGCATAGGTTCCAGCAGCTAAATTATTTATTACACTGTCTGTTTGCCAATTTGTCCCGTCAATACTATATTCAAATGGTTGGCTCGCTCCATTTTCAACCGAAACAAAAATTCGACCGTCCGTACTTTCACAAGTAGAAGGATCTTCTTTTGTAGCACCAAGAATATTTGGCGCAGTTGGTGCAACTAATTCCACCATTCTAATAGGAGTCAAACAAGAAGTATCGGCATAAGCGATGCGAATATCATAAACACCCTCATTTAAATCCGTAAATGAAGGAGAAGGACTCCAAGTGGTCCCATCATCAATACTATAAATCAAGGCATTAGACCCAGAAGCCGTCAATAAAATTTCGCCAGTGGCAGTATTACATTCCGTTGGATTCTTTGCAGAAACATCGTCAATCGTTGGGCCTTGCACTTGATTAATTATCACTGGATTGCCATCAAAAGAAGTGATACAACCACCGTCTGCCGTTCTAATCCGAACGTTATAAGTACCTGACGCTAAACCTGTGAAGCTATTTTCTGTGAACCATTCATCATTATCTACTATTTGGAATTCAAGTGGGCCACCATTCGGGAAAGATGCGAAAACGGTAATCGAACCATTGTCTTGATCGCAAGCTGCGCCCGAGGCAGAAACTCCAAGGGTCGGTGCATCAATCGTAATCGTGACACTATCCATCGTTGAACATCCATTATCATCAGAAATGGTGACGTAATAAGTTGTTGTCTGAGTTGGACATGCTATTGGATTTGGAATATCCAAGGCGCTCAAATCTGGTGATGCTGCCCATGCATAATTCGTTCCACCCGATGCCATCAAAGTGGTACAATCACCTGTACAAATAGATAAATCATCGCTGATCGTACCCATTAATCCATTTCCAACTTCTACTGTTTTAAAAATTGTATTTTCGCAATCTCCCTCAATTGTAGTTGTCAAACTGACGGTATAACTGCCAGATGCCAAGTAAGTATAATTTGGATTTTGCTCAGTATTCAATGCACTTCCATCTCCAAAATCCCACGACCAAGCAGTAATATTGGCAGTAGAAGCAGAGCTATCCGTGAAAACAACCGATAGATCAGTACAACTTGTCATAAAGACAAAATCAGCAGTAATCGCTGGTGCTACATTGACGATGATGGTATCTGTAGCCGTACAATTGCCATCATTATTTGTCACCACATAAGTTGTCGTAGTCATTGGATTAGCAATAGGATTTGGACAATCCGTACAGCTTAAACCATCGGTTGGTGCCCAACTGAATGTCGAACCTGTGCCAGTAGCTGATAAAGCAATCGCTGCACCTGCACAAATTGTTCTATCCGCTCCTGCATTCACAGTACAAACTGGTGGTTCTTCGATTATAATTGGATTACTCAAATAATTAATTGGACATAGACCACTACAGTCCGTCACAACGATATTATAAGTACCTACGCCAAGCGTGGTAAATGAATTGCCAGGGAAGAATGTTTGCCCATTATCAATACTGTATTGTACCTCACAATTAGCTGTGGCAAAAATGGTGATGATCCCTGCTCCATTTGCAAATTCAGCAGAATCACTAATGATAACATTTTGAATATCAGGCAATTGGGTGCCATTCAAAGTGATGGTTTGATTGACCTCACAGGTCGTTTCTACCGAATCTCGGACTACAATATTATAAATACCACCAGTTACATTTTCAAAAATATTGCTGTTTTGGAAAGTTGCGCCAGTGTTGATACTGTATTCTAAATTATCTCCCGTTGCATTGATCGTAATCCTACCGTCAGGTTGACTACAAGTCGCATTAACGGTGTCAATGCTGGTAAGAACAACATTACAAACTGGGCCAACTTGACCACAATCTGCCGTATTTAAAGTGACCGATTGGGCTGTACCAATACAAAGAGAATCACTACTTCTAACTAAGGTTTGGTAAGTACCATTTTCTAAATTAGAGAAGTTGCCGTTGAATTGCCAAGTGCTTCCACCGTCAATACTATAATCGTAAATGCCTGTTCCACCCGTTGCTGTAATCGTAATCGTTCCATCGTTACAAACACCCGCAGTTGGGGCTGTATTCGTAGACGAAAACGCCAAAGCTGGTGGCGTAATCGCATCTGGCGAAACACAAACAATTAAATTTGCACTATTCACTTGTGCAACAGATTCAATATTTTCATCACTAATCAATGGTGTGGTAAACGGACTTCCTTTTCCGACTAAAGCGATGCTGTCCAACGCACAATTAAAATTTTGAAAAGTAAATAATTCGGTTTTAATACCCTGAACGTAAGAAATATCTACGGTTGTTGAGTTGTTCTCATTCAAACCAAAAGTAAAATAATCGTAACCTAAGCTTTCTGATGGATTGATGATGAATCTTTTTAACACAAATTCTCTTCCAGTACCAAAATCGACTTGATTGACTATATTTAATTTGCCCGTAGGCGCTCTTAAAGTTATCTCCATCAAATTGGTAAAAGGATTAGGAATTACAGGTATGACGTTCCGTATAGTTGTATCTGGTGTGAAACTAACAGTATAGGTTCCATCCACTAATTCTAATTCAAAAGTTATATGACAAGTCGTATCTTCTGATGGTGGTTGTGGTGGAGGTGTTCCATCATTTGGATTCACCGTTACCATCAAAATAGTGGTGTCGCAATAGTCTGGAGTTCCTGCATCACAATGAACAACACAAAGCATTTCAGTACCAGAAAAATTAGTAGCTGGGGTTAAGGTAATACAAGAATCGCCGTTAGTTACTCCAACTGTTATATTCGTACCTTGTCCGCAAATACTTGCAGTTCCTACATTGGTCAATAATTGTATAGCGGAATCTATACAAACCGTAGCCGCTGTTTCAAAATCTAAGACGAACTGTAAAGTGTCTTGTGGTGCTGGCGTAGGCGGAACAACAGGAGTACAAATAGTCGTCCCTACTGGATTCACACAAGAAGGCGCACCGCCATCCGCTAAAAATGCCCCAATCGCTAAATAAGAAGTAATTTCTTCTCCATTGACCATTGGGTTTGCAAAATTAGCTCCTGTTCCTACTAGGTGAATATCACCACCTATACAGCCTTCTACTCTAAAAGAGAACAAATCTAACGTATCTCCTTGCTGATAATTAGGAGAGACTGCACCATTTATATCAAAATAAATATATCCAAAATCAGGCTCTTCATTATCCATAAATACCCCATTGGACGTATTTTCAAATATAGCACCAGGTAATAATGAAGTGATGCTATCGGTTGGTACATTAAAACCTGTTGTCGGCACTCTAATTGCCACTAGCATTGAACTAGTCGCATTGAACGGAGCCGCTATCGTCGAATCAACCGCTAATCGAACGGTATGAACTCCATTCGATTCTTCGATAATGTATTCGTATAAACAAGTAACTGGTTCTGGTGTAGGCTCGATGACCGTCACCATAAAATAAGTCGTATCACAATGACCTGTTTCGAAGGCATCGCAGTGTACTACACATAAGGTCTCAGTTCCTACGAAATCTGATGCGGTAGTTATATTTACACAACTATCATTATTCGTAACTGCTACTGAAATATTAGTCCCTTGATCGCAAATTGTGACTGTTCCTACATTATTTAATAATTGTAGAACGGAATCAATGCATACTGCTACCGTTTCATCTTGATTCAAAGTGAGATTGATCGTCTGCGTTTCAGGTGCAGTAATTGGGCAAATAGGCACCCCCGTCCCCATCACACAAGCAGGTACAGAAGTCGTGCCTCCACCCCAGCCTTGGACTGCCATCTTCGAGAAAATTGGCTCATCTCCTACTGTCGGAGCAGAAACAGGACTGCCTTGACCAATTAAATAGAGACTATCATTGGTACAAGCGCCTCCATTTTCAAAACTAAATAAACAAATCGTATCTCCTTTTATAAATGGAATATCTAAGGTATTGACCGTTTGTAAGACTATATTCAGGTAGTCGTAACCACCTTGAGAAGTTGTTGTTTGTAGATCAAAATCTACGACTCCAATACCATTCTGCAAATTGGTCATCTCAAAAGATCCCGTAGGGGTTCTAATGGTAAATTGGGCAGAAATGACCTCATTTTGTGGCATATTCCAAGTGGTGTCACTCACCATCTTAAACTTGTATTTGCCTAAAGAATCTTCTACAAAATAGTTGATTAAACAAGTTGGTTGAGCTGCGACCGTAATATTAAAAGTCGTTGTATCACAAATACTAGAGTTCACATTATCACAAAAAACAACGGTCACAAAATCGGTCCCAGTAAAAGTACTTTGCGGCATGAATAGCACACAACTATCTGAATTAGAAGTTGCAGCCGTTACTGCCGTCCCTTGGAATAATACGGAGGTGTTTCCAACTCCATTAGGCAGTTGAATCTCCGAGTCTAAACAAATCGTCGTCGGTAAGCCCGCAAATAAATCAACTAAAACGGTATCTCTTGGAGCAGGCAAACATAAAGCACCTCCAGCATTTGAAACACAAGTAGGCGCGTTCCAACCATTGATATTGATACTAGAAGAAATGTCTTGTCCATTGATAGTTGGTGCTGTAAAGTCAGCTCCCATTCCTACTAAAAATAAGGAATCATTGGAGCAAGCACCGACATTTTCAAAAGAAAATAATGATTCTGTATTGTCTTGAAAAATATCAATATTAGTAGTGTTAGCCGATGCAGGACTTAATTTGAAAACCAAATAGTCGTAATTAGGTGACTCCGTTGGTGCAGTGTAAGTGGTGTCTAATTCAAATAGCACATTCGCACTGGCATTCACGATATTGCCTACTGTCAAAATACCTGTTGGCGCTCTTAAGGTAATCGCTAAATCATTGATATTATTAGGTGAAATGGTCGTATCGCTAGTTAGACTAACTTCGTAGATCTCACCTGTTTTTACTAGATTATACCTAATTGCACAATCTGCTCCTGCGTTGACATCCATTGCAATTCCCCCTGGATCTACAATCATATTGTCAACAATCGTCGCATCCCCTCGTTGTCCATCCGTCAACTGAAATGCTACGCTCCCAATCGTATTTCCACCAATCGCAACTTGCGAAATGGTCACTGGAAAATCATACCATTCGGAAGTTGCTCCTCCTGGCGTCATTGGGCCAAATTTTCGGTAGGTAAAATCAGCTAGGTTGGTTACATTGTGGTAAAACAACTGAACATTAACGGTACCGCCACAAGGAATCGTAAATGCATTTAACTGGAAAGGGAAATCATAATTAGGATCATTTTCACTCATATCTCCTTCTGAGTGAATGATGAAATCCATAATTCGGTCACAAGTTGCTCCATCTCCACTCACCTCTAATGTTCGGAAAGCCCCACCATCATCTTGGGTAGTCGCTACGTTGGCTTGTAGGCAATCTGGTTGACCGTCACCGTTGGCATCTCCATCATTTGGCCCTGCCTCTTCCAGTGCTGTCAGAATACCATCATTGTCATCATCGTCATCTAGATAATTTGGAAATTCATCTCCATCTGTATTATCATTATCTAAATTTCCATCCATATTCAAGTCTTCCGCTAAATCAGGGGTTCCATCATTATCAGAATCAAAATCACAAGGTAAACTGCTAATTGTCAAAAAGGTCGTATCATAAGTCGTGATACAAGTCGTATCTAAATTACTGACTTTTAAATTATAATTTCCATTAATCAAACCAGTGAAAGTAGCCGTAGTAGACCACATTCTACCATCATCAATGCTATATTGAAAATTGCCACTTCCATTACTCGCTACTATGGTAATTGACCCATTGGAACTATCCGCACAAGTTGGCGCAATAGCCGTAGCTGTGAAATTGATAGCAGCACCATCATTGACAACTACTGGATTTGCATTATAAATCACCTCACAGTCTGTCGAATCATTGTATAGTCTAATAAAATAATTTCCTGCTGATAAATTCGTAAAGGTTCGATTAGCATGATAAGATCGACCATTATCGACACTATATCGAGTATGATCTCCTGCACAAGTAGCCGTAATTGTGATCGTACCATCACTTGCTCCACAGAAAGTTACATCGGTTACCGTAACTCCGTCAATACCTAAAGTACAAATTGGCATTGGAGCCGATTGAACACATACGGGTAGGTCTGGACCACCCCAACCTGCTACGGTCATTTGAGCCGTAACGTTATCATCCTCATCATTTGGAAAATCAAACAGACTGCCATCTCCAACTAAAGCGATGCTATCAGTTGAACATCCACCATTGATTTCAAAACTAAACAAGTCGGTTTTCACTCCTTTACTAAATGGAATATTGGTTGTCCCAAATGAGTTTAAGGTAACACTCAGGTAATCATATCCAACATCCACAGCAGGACTATTTAAACGGCTAGTTACCTCAAATTGAACTTGACTATTCGCATTTTGGAAATTCTCGATTTGGTAGCCCTTAGCTGGCATTCTTAGCGTAATCTGTGCGCTATTTACCGTATTCAAAGGAGCCGCCCAAGTAGTATCTGGAATCATTCCAACAGTAAAAGTTCCATTATTCTCTGCTAAAACGAATTCAGCTACACAAGGCGGAGGTGGTAAACAAACCTCCACAGGATCACTTGAATTACAAATCGGTGCATCGGGACCACCCCAACCTGCTACCGTAATCTGTGACTCAAAATTGGTGTTAGCAACACCAGGATCACTCACTCCTTCGTCACCAATGAGGTACATTTCACCACCTGTACAAGTACCACTATTTTCAAAACTAAATAGCTCAACGGTATCTCCTTTTATATAAGGAATACTGATGGTAGTAGCTTGTAAATTGAAAGTAAAAAAGTCAAAACCCGTTGCCTCTGAAGGGTTAATAGAAAAACCTGCTGGCCCAAATTGAACCCCTCCGATTTTATTAGTGAAATTGGCTATAGAAAAACCACCTGTTGGTACTCGGATAGAAACCTGCGCATTAGAAGTCGTCGCAGAAAATCCTAACCAAGTCGTATCTGTAGCTAAAGAAATAGTGTAAACACCTTCATTTTCCGTAAGGACATATCTCAAAAAGCAAGAATCAACTGGAGGAGGTGGTTCACAGCTGAAGTTCTCAACTCGAACTGGATTATTCACGTAAGTTACCTCACAATCCGTTCCTGCTATTTTAGCTTTTAAATTATAATCTCCTGTTGATAAATTTTGGAAAGTACTCATGCCTGAGTAAGTCGCTCCATCATCAATCGAATATTGGTAATTGGTGCTTCCACCACCAGCGGCAGCTAAAACTAAACTCCCATCATTACCCGTTTCACAAGAAGGAGGTGTATTCGAAACAATGCTGATAGTCAAAGCATCTGGACGTAAATCTATTGGATTATTAGCAAATTCAAGCTCACAGTTTTGATTGTCACTTCTAATAAATACATAGTATAAATCGGCAGCTAAATTTTGTTGAGTAGCGACCGCACTCCAAGTCATTCCGCTATCAATAGAATATTCATAACTACCTGATCCTCCGTTTCCTAACATCGAAATACTCCCATCAGTCGCAGCTAAGCAAGATGCTTGATTTTCGGAAACGGAAAAGGAAATTGCTGTCGTATTAAACTGAATAGGATTGTTTGGATATTCGGTTTCACAGGTACCGTCTGCATTTTTGACAAAAATATTATAGTTCCCATTTGCCAAACCAGTAAAGTTGGTCAAATTGGAGTAATTAGCCCCACCATCAATACTATAAATAAAACTACCCGTTCCACCATTAGCCGTCACAGTGATACTTCCATTTGATAAATCATGGCAAGCAGGAGGACTGGAACTAACACCAACATTGATGGCACTAGAAGCAAAAGAAACAGGGTTATTAACAAAAGCCGTTTCACAAGATAAATCAGTGGTTCTGACCTTAATCGTATAGTCTCCGTTGGCTAAACTATTGAAGATATTAGAGTTTTGCCAAGTGGCACCATCATCCTTACTGTATTGGAAACTAGCATTTCCTCCAGATGCAGCTACCGTGATACTGTTCGTCATTCCATCATCACATCCGCCAGCAAAGGTGCTAACAGAAATATTAATCATCTGCCGATCTAAAACAACTGGATTATTAGAGAAAGCTGTTTCACAAGTACCACCGACTTTTCTAACTTTGATGGTATAAGCTCCTATATCAAGGTTAGAAAATGTAGCATTCGTTACCCAATTCGTTCCATCATCAATAGTGTATTCAAAACTACTCGTTTCGCCCGTAAGATCAATACTGATGGTTCCGTCGGCTACACCATTACAATCTGGATCAGTTGGAGTGACTGTAAAATTCAGCGCACTTTCGCTAATTACCACAGGGTTGCCTTCAAAAGCGACTTCACAGGTGCCATTGCTATTTCTTGCAAGCACCATATAATTTCCAGCAGCCAAATCTGTAAAATTAGCAGAGGCTAACCAAGTTACACCATTGTCAATACTGTATTGAAAACTACCCATTCCTCCTTCCGCAGTGATAGAAATAGTGCCATTCGTACCATTCGTACACGAAATATCTGTTTTGACAAGGGTTAAATTAATGCCTTGAGTAGAAAAAACAACTGCATTCGGGTAACTCGTCTCACAAGTACTATCTACATTTCTAGCTTTGATATTAAAAATACCATTGCCTAAACTAGTAAAAGCGCCATTGGTAGTCCAATTTGCGCCGTTGTTAATACTATATTCATAAGGGGCTACTCCACCACTGGCAGCAACCGTTATTTGACCGTCCAAAGAACTATTACAAGAAGGAGGCAAACTATCCGTCAAGGTGACCGCAATATTTGGCTCCAAAATAGTCACGGGATTGGTATCATAAGTCTGTTCACAATTATCGTCTTTCACAATTATCGTATAATTGCCAATCGCTAAATTATTAAAGGTATTGGTAGTGAACCAATTAAGTCCGTTATTGATGCTATATTCGAGGGTACCCGTACCATTTGTGGCATTAATTGTAATGCTACCATCATCGGCTCCACAAGTCAAAATATCTGTTTTTGTTACACTCCCAATCGTTAAATTACAAGGTGGAAAACCCATACAGTTAGCACTCCGTGGATCGTGTATCCCACCATAGGAATTACCTTGTCCATTACCAAAAACCGTAATGTGATTACCGACATTCGCCGTAGGGTCTTGTTCCCTAAAAGGATCATTGTCATTATCCATCAACTCTACCGCACCCGCACAATTGCCCGAATTGGTAAAAGTGAATAAGTCAACCTCTAAGCCAGGGGTAAAAACAATGTCATTTACCGCTCCATTAAGAGAAAACACAAAATAATCCTGATCTAGTCCACCTACTGGATTAATATAAGTGTCTGGTCCTGACCAAATCCCTTTTTGATTAGCAATGGAGGCTGGTGTCAATTCTCCCGTAGGAGCAATCAATGTTACCGTAGCGGTAGGGACAAAATTCTGTGATGAAGCGAAAAATGGGCCGATCTCGGAAAGGAGTGACACTTGATAGAAAGTACTATCAGGGGAAAGGGCTACTTTGAATTTTACTTGTGCATCTACTTTTCCTACAATAAAGGTAGCAAGGAGGAAAAATAAGGTCTTAAACCAGTAATTGTTTGGCATAACAAAAAGTTATATTAGGCAATCATGAAAATTAAGTCCGACATTTTTCTAAGCTACTTTTCGAATCCAGTACGACTGATTTCAGAGCAGCAGCTAAGCAAAATGTAAGTGATGGACTATCAAATTTTCATCATCACTAAAGGTGTTGAATCTATCAGGGGGGCACCCTAATACGTCCATTTTTGTACAAGCGACTAAAGTCGCCTTTTAGGTGGTAGGCGACTAAAGTCGCCTGTACAGTATGGAACCATTAACCCTTCTAATTAATTGACTTTCCATGTTTTGGAAAATTGATTACGGCTGAAATAAATTCGTTTTGGTACAAATATTTTAGCACATAGTCCATTGAAAATCAAATAATTACAAAAGTTGTAGTAGCTAAATTGAAATAGGTAAGACAGGAGAAAAGCTAAATTCAAAATTTAAAAGTAGGTAGTACTTTAGGACATCTAAATCAGTCATCAAGTAAGTGTTTCCACTTTCAAACCTGCCCGCTGTGCAGTCGTGCGGGTTTTGATTCTTAGAATCTAGATTTTCAATTAAAAATGAGTTGGTGTAATTATAAAACGGTAAACAAGTGGTAAGAAAAGATGCAGCTAAGTGCAGCATCGTTCTATTAAAATCAGAAGTGTAAAAAAAGCTACGCACCAAACTATAGCAATAGCTTGGTGGTCGAATTCAAAGTATCAGATTTTTAAAAACAAGGCGGCAACCATATTAAAAATCATTGTTATGAATTCTTTTTCAATTACCGTGCCAGTAGGCGGTTTTAAATATAAATATTTTATTTTTTAGAATGTGTTTTAGGAAGAGGTATGGGGTTCTGGGTATTTGGTGATATGCAAGGCTTCAACCCATCCCTAGCCCTTCCTTTGAAAGGGAAGGGAACAGTTCGGTACAAGACTCTAAATTCTGTTGAGTTTTGCATATTGGTTCCAAATTAACATCTCCCTTCCCCTTTCAAAATGAACCCGTACGGGTGAACCGCAAATCGGACGGAAGGCTGGTCGGGGATAGGTTAAACTACAAAACTCCGCAAACAAGAAAGGGCTGCCGAAATCAATCGACAGCCCGACACACAGCACGTGCTGTATGCTTGGGGGGTACTTATATAATTCTTATAAAATAGTCGTGCAAGGGATTGAGGTGACGGTTCGTCAGTTGAGATGTGTTCGTGCTTTATACATCAAAAATACGGTTTATTGATGGGTCGGCAAAATTGGAAAGCAGGAATGTCTGGAAATGGCTATATGTGATCGCATGAAATTTTTACGATTTTCATTCGTGGTATTAATAATCTGGTTTGGGTTTGTACTATACCACGTGACCAAACAAAAAAATTCCTCCACCAAAGCACGACTTTGGGGGAGGAATGACAAAAGAGATTTAAACCAGCACGCTTTCGCAGCGAACAGGTTGATTTTTCAAAACAGTAGCGAATGTAAGGTATATTTTTTAAAATAATATTATCAACATTAATATTTCTTTTAAAAAATTATCTACTCAACCAAACTGCGGGATTCAATCGCTGTTTGCCTTTCCAAATTTCTAAGTGTACCTCTAAATGTTCTTCTTGGCTATCTCTACCCGCTATACCAATCTGTTGTCCGATTTTAATTCGATCTCCTCGTTTAACACCAACGTGCTCTAAATTAGAATAAACAGAGTAATAATCTCCGTGCTGAATAATCAGTGTATTTTTATATCCTGGCACATATTGAGATCCCGCCACTACCCCATTGGAAATAGCAGTTACCTTATTTCCAGTAGTTGCTCGAATGTCTATTCCATTATTCGTGATTTGGACATTTTTATGAATCGGGTGACTCTGTTTACCAAAATGACGGGTAATCAAGCCATTCGCTACGGGCCAAGACAGTTTACCTTTTTGTTGTCTAAAATCTTTCGTAGAAGCTACTATTTTGCTAGAGCTTTCGGTAGGCTCCGTCGTAGTTTTTTTGCTAGAATTAGCTTTATTATTTTTATTCGGTGCTGCGTTTACTCTATCCGCGCCAACTCTGCTTTTAATCTCTCTAGAAATAATATTTTCAATAGCTAAAGATAATTTTCTGTGCGCCACTCGCTTCCGATTAATCAGGCGAGAAATACGGGTTTCATCTGCTTTAATCCCTTTTAACAACCGATTTTTAACCGTCAATTCTTTTTCTAAAAGTTGTTGCTGTTGTTCCGCTTCGGCTAATAAATCTTGCTGTTCTGCTCTTTTGATTTCAATACCATTCAGTTTGCTAGTCAATACTTCTCTCGTATCCAAAATTAAACTTGCTTGCTTCTTCCGATATTCATCATAGCGTTGAATGTATCGCCATCGCTTTAAGCCATCGCTCAGACCATCGGCAGAAAACAAAAAGAGCAATTTATTATCGTTCATTTTATTGCGATAAGCCTGTCTTGCCATCTCTCCGTATTCGGATTCTAATCGCTCCATATCCGACTGTAAATCACCAATTGCTCCTGTCGTTCGATTAATGCTCCTATTGGATAATTCAATTTCTTGTTCTAGCGTTTCGATCAATTCTTCTCTTTGTTTGATCTGTCGCTGAACCGTATAAAATTGATTTAATACCTGCTTTTTATCTTTTTTAGTAGAGGCTAATAACTTGGAAGCTTGATTTATTTCAGCGATTAGTTGCTGACGTTTCTTGGTAAGATCTTGCCTATTTTGTGCAATTAAGTTCGTCGCAATTAGGCATAGGAATAGTGTAAAGGAAAAGAATATAGAAGATTTAAAAGCTAATAACCTACACATTTTGAAGTTGTCTATTTCCCACACGGACCCGCCCGTATGCGCAGGCGTGCTGGTTTTTATTCCACACGGGTTTTTTAATTGTTCATTCTTTCGTTCACTGATCTGTATCGACTCTTTTATAGCGGCTTGAAACTGAAAATTTAATACTTTTTGGGACATTTATTTCTACTTTAGAAAAATCCATTTCGATTTTTGCATCACCCGTTTCTTCACTATTGATTAAAAAAGTTCGATCGTGGGGAAAGGAAAAATTATCACCTACTGTTTCATATCCTGCTAGTTCGACCGTCATTTTTCGATCTCTTTCTATGTCAAAAAAGGACATTTCGGATAATATATAGGTCAGCCCATCCAATAGGTATTCACTTCTTGTTCTACTTTCGTCGCCAGAAAGGAGTTGGTACTTCCCATCTACTATACCCGCTGATAATTTTTGTTTTTCTAAAAAATATGGATTGCCCAAAATGGCAGTTTGGAGTGCTTGAAATTGCCCAAAGAAATTGAATTGTTCTTCAACGTAATTCAATCCTCGTACATAATATTTTTTCTCCAGTCGATCAATAATGTAAATAGAATCTTGGTCGATTAAAATACGAAATGCTTCCACACTCAACTTTTTCACATTCATCCAAATAACGCTATCACTTCGCATCCGAATATTGGCATTGAATTTTCGAGTTTGCTCCGCATCTTTGAAGGTGATCTTCGCTCTAGCACTCAACCAGTCTACCTTCAGCTCATTGGCAGCCAACTTCTTTTGCAAATATTTGGAGGATCTTTTTTTTAAATTAGTGGAAGATGCACCTCCATTTTGCACTAGTTTTTTAGTGCTACACGCAGAGAACGCGATGAGGCATAAAAACAGGTAGAGGTAGTTTGTAATCTTTTGCAAATTGTCGTTTTTAGTACTGGCGACTTTAGTCGCCATTTTTTTTGGAACTAGATAATAAATCATTGGCGATTGAAATCGCCAGTACTTGGTTGGCGACTGAAGTCGCCGGTACTTGCTACAAGGATCTATTCGCTATTTTTCGCTCCAAAGATGGAGAATTTTTATTATATTCTTGTGCTTTTTTCCACTGTTTGATAGCTGCCTCTTCTTCTCCTTTCTGAAACAATATATCGCCATATTGCTCTAATAAAGCAGCAGATTTAGGATTAATCATCAACCCTTCCTGCGTTTTGGTCAAGGCTTTGCCTATCTGTTTTTGGTCGATGTAAGCATCCGCGATGGCTGCATAGACATCAGCCGCTAAACTTGGATTTTTGCCAGACATCATTAGTGCCAATTGGTAGGTATTTAAAGCCTCTTTATAAGCTCCATTTTTAGCAGTAGCTAAGCCATTATAATAATAAGCAGCACCTTGATTTGGGAATAAATCCATCGCCTCTTCCGAAAAATCGACCAACTCTTCATACTTGCCTAATAGATAGTGAATTTCCATCGCATTTTGCCAAACAGGAAAAACCGTATCATCCTCTTTTAAAGTCAGTTTATATTGCTCCAAAGCACCTTCCAAATCATTCACTTGGTACAACATATCACCATAAATAGAGTAAGCTTTTCCAGCAGTACTATGCGTCTCTGTCAATAATTTTCCTAAATCTAAAATTGCTTGTTTAGTAGCAGGATTTTCTTCTTGCGCCACGGAAGTAACGTAGGGTGCTAACTTCGCAATTTTCACATCAATCAACACATTTTCTTTCTTAAATAATTGCGTCAAGGTCTCTAAATAGCCTAAATCATTGGTATTATTACCAGCATTAAAAGAGGCTAGGGCAATACTTGCTTTGGCATCTTCAGGGTTCATCCGAAGGATCTCTTCATAAACTACTTTAGCATTTTTGCGAGAACCAATCTGCTCAAAATATCTTGCTAGCCCATGCTTATAAGTTAGGTTATCAGGAAAGGCATCTGCTAATTTTGCTAATTCCTTAGCAGCCGCTTTTTTCTTGCCCATTTGGTGATAAATCTTATGCTTTCGCTCCGAAATTTCGGGACTCACTCCTGTGATTCCTTCCAAATTATCAAAAACAATAATCGCTTTTTCTACTTGTCCTGACTTGACTAAAAAGTAAGCCCATTGGTAATAATAATAATCATTTTTGATATCCTTCTGTACCAACTGCTCGTACACTTTCGCTGCCTCTATGTCTAAATTATTTTTTTCGTGAAGTTGTGCTAAAAAGATTTGATACCAAGTATTATCGCCATCGTATTTAATCGCCGTTTTAATATTTTTCAAAGCCTTATCACTTTCATCCAAAATATCGTAGACCTTGGCTAATTCGTAGTAAGGCGCAGGGTTGGTTTTATCTTTTTTGGTAACTTCTTCAAAAAGGTAAGCGGCGTTTTCATACTTTCTCAATAACTTTTCACGGTTCGCCTCAATGAATAATTTTTGGATATTAACTTCATCTTCGGTATAACGCTCTCCGTCTTGCGCCGAACCATTGAACGGTTGAAGCACAAGGCCAATGAAGAGTATTATTCCGTATTTTAAGCATTTCATAAACTAATTTTTTGTCAGGGGATTATGGTTTCTAACTTTGGTTCTATTCAAAAAATCTAAGCAATGCAGCTAAATTATTGCTAAATCTGCAAAAAAGGAAGATTTTTTAGGCTAAAACCTAGTATTCCTTAATTGAAAAACATAAGATGTATAGAAATAGTTAGGAAGTACTGTATTTTTAACGAAATTTTAGTATTAAAACGTATCTCTACTATCTTGATTGATGATAAAAAAATAAATTCAAATTCTCATTTAAATCTAATCGTTCAACGTAAGAAATAGTAGGTAGTTGTCGATTTATGTCAAAACAATTTTTTCCCTCCAACAATTTTCCTATTTTCACGCCTTAAATAAGAAGTCAGATGTCAGATCGAAAAATAAATTTTTCTGTCAGATGTCAGAC
The DNA here is from genome assembly GCA_937924145.1 of uncultured Saprospiraceae bacterium. Taxonomy (GTDB): domain Bacteria; phylum Bacteroidota; class Bacteroidia; order Chitinophagales; family Saprospiraceae; genus JAFMDF01. Next base: position 6,402 of record CALDTJ010000110.1, on the reverse strand, counting down.
TCAAGACGAACAATGTCTGACTTCTGATACCGATAGCTATCGGTAAACAATCTAACATCTGACTTCCTCTAAAAATATCTATGTCTACTTTTGTAAGAAGAGTTTTAACAGCAATAGTTTTTGTCGCAGTAATGGTTGGAGGTGTCTATACTCATCCATACACGTTTGTTGGGTTATTTGCTATTATTACAGGACTGTCCATTTGGGAATATTTGAACTTAGCATTAGCAGAGACAAAAGGCAGACGAGATGGCAATCGAAAAGTATTAGGTCTATTCCTAGGAGTTATTCCCTTTTTATTAGTTGCTTTTCAGAAATTAGAATTGGTTCATCATGCACAGTACGTTTGGTATGCTAGCGTATTAATGTTACCGTTGATCTTCTCCGCCTTCGTTTATGAAATGTATACTGCCTCAGAAAAGCCTTTTGCCAACATCGGCATTTTACTACTAGGTATGGTTTACATCGGCATTCCATTTGCCCTTTTATTATTAATTGGATTTTATCAAGATACTTTTTCTCCCAATATAGTTTTCGGTCTATTGGCGCTTACTTGGATGAATGATACAGGTGCCTACCTCGTTGGTTCTCAGATTGGTAAAAACAAATTATTTCCTAGAATCTCTCCAGGAAAAACTTGGGAAGGCTCCGCAGGTGGAGTCATCGTCACTTTCATTGTTGGCTATTTACTAAGCCTTATTTTTGATGATTTGCGCTTACAAGATTGGTTGGTTTTGGCAGGAATCGTTGCCCTATTTGGCTCTATCGGCGATCTGGTAGAATCTATGTTAAAGCGTAGTCTGAATATCAAAGATTCTGGAAATTTATTGCCAGGTCATGGCGGTATTCTAGATCGGTTTGATGCGTTTATTTTTCTCTTGCCTTTTGCGGCGACTTACCTTTTATTGTTGTAGTATGTTTAGTCGGGTAGTGCTTTTTTACCACATATAGTTTCCATCATCATCCCCCCTTCCATACAACTCTAAATAACAAATATAACCTAACGCTAATTAGTCACTAAATCCAAAAAATAAATCCGTTCAACGACTTATTTCTAGCTAACTAAGGTAGAATTACGAACCAGTAAAAAAACCGCATTTATTTTACCTGTCACAAAATCAACTGTTTTAGAGTTACATAAACTTTTCTTTAGCTTAACTTTGCTACTTAAATGACACAATGAATAATTACTTAATATTCATTCAAAAAAAATAATTCTCTCCTTTTACTACTTTTATCAATAAGGAGAGAGAATCATTAGGCAAATCTTATCGACCAATCTGGTCAAAAATAAAAGTAGATTGCCCACAAACAATATCAAAAAGGATAAAGTAATAGCTACTTTAAATCCTCGAACTTCCCAATCATTATTCCTCCTATTTTACTCCTCCAAAAGTAATACTATGTCCCCTGCCTTAAAAAACAAAAATTATTAAGGCTAATGTTGTATTAACCTTAATAAGAGATTGAGTTCATTGTTATAGGCGCAAAATGTGCAAGCATTTTTTATGGCCTTTACAAGAACGGGGTTAAGAGATTTATAAAATATTAGACCTTGTTACCCTTTAAATTATAACCATCTGAAAATATCTTAGCATCCCATCCGCTTTGGCGGTTCAGAAGCTTATACTTCTTCATGCTATTTTACTCTAAAAATTCCTTCAATAGAAGGACTATTCAACAAATTTTTAAAGAAAACTATCATGAGGAATATCAATTCCGACCCGCAAAGCGGATGGGGGCTATCTAAATTTCATACGGTCATTTTCAAAGGGTAACAAGTCTATTAACAAATCTTCTTTTAACCTTCTCTTACTTCATTTTCGATCAAAAAACTCAGCTGCAAATCTAGATGACTAGATAATGCATAGTCAATACTATTTGCTATAGCTAAAAAAATCTCATTCAATAAATAAGAGCCTGCTCCCACTCTTGGTAAGGACTTAAACATGAAATATATAAACATAATCAATAGACACTATCTCCTATTAGCCTTAATTTATTTTTCAGGAAGCCATTCTCTGTCTAGTCAAACCTTTCAAGATCCTAGAGATTGTGGTTTTTCTTGTTCTTCAAGTGATCTATTAATAGAGCAGGTTTTTTTAGGGGTAGATGATGCAGGTACACCTTACGAAGGAAGTTGCGTGATAGGAATTACAGAATCTGTTTACGCTTGTTTTACAATTACCAACACAACCAATAGTAGAAGGTCAGCAACGATTTTGGGGTTCACAATTACCCAAAATGACATTTCTCAAGAAGATGTTATTACCTGTTTTCCTCAAGTTTTAAGTGGAAAAACAACTTACACTTTTTGTACTCCAATAACTTATACATGTGGTACAGATTTAAAGATAGCAAATGGATTCGTTGGGTGGTCTGCAAATGGTAATGGTGATTGTCCTTTTGATGGGCAGACTTGTAATGATTCCCCTAATTACATTCCCCCAGGAAAATGTATAGAAAATATATCCATTGATATTATGGAGCCCTTAATTGCTAATTTTTCTAGCAATTGTGGTGGAACAAACAGTATTAATTTTACCAACCAAAGCGTTGGAGGCAATGCTCCGATAAACTACTCTTGGAATTTTGGAGATGGTAATACTTCTACCTTAGAAAATCCAAATCATACCTATGCTACAGATGGGGTTTTCTCAGTCACGCTTACAGTTACTGATGCCGATAATGTTGTTCGAAGGCAAACTGTAGATGTAGATGTTAGCACCTGTAATTGTCCAGATAACAATATCGTAGGAACAAATGCATCTACTTGCAAAGGAGAATCTTTAAATCTAAATGACTATATCACAGGCACCATTAATGGAACGCTTAATTATAGCACTACTTTAGGTAATTGGAGCACTAATAACTTAATAACTCCATCTTCTTCGATGACTTATTTTGTTAGAGATAGTTCTATTTCCACAAATTGTGTAGATACAGCACGAATTATTGTCACGGTTTTGGATACTTCTCAAACACAAATCAGTCAACCAATCTGTAATGGAGACGCTTTTGATTTTAATGGTTTAAGTATCACCGAATCGGGAGTTTATAGAGATACTTTAATGGCTGCCAATGGTTGCGATTCGTTTATCGTCCTGACTATCAATATTTTAGATACTTTTCAAACGCAAATTTCGGAGACTATTTTTGAAGGAGAAAACTTATCTTTTAATAATCAAGATTTATCCGAACAAGGAACTTTTAGAGATACTTTAGCGGCTGCTAATGGCTGTGATTCGTTTATCGTTCTGACACTTACGGTCTTAGATACTTTCCATACAGAAATCTCTGAAACCATTTGTCAAGGCGAAACCCTTAATTTTAATAATCAAGATTTATCCCAATCGGGGGTTTATAGAGATACCTTAGCGGCTGTCACCAATGCCGATAGTTTTATTGTTTTGACGCTAAACGTTTTGGATACTTCTCAAACACAAATCAGTCAACCAATTTGTAATGGCGATGCTTTTGATTTTAACGGGGTAAGTATCACCGAGTCGGGAGTTTATAGAGATACTTTAATGGCTGCCAATGGTTGCGATTCGTTTATCGTATTGACTATCAATATTTTAGACACTTTTCAAACACAAATTTCGGAGACTATCTGTCAGGGAGATTCTTTTAATTTTAACAACACAAGCCTAAGTGAATCAGGTATTTATCGAGATACTTTAACTGCTGCCAATGGTTGCGATTCGTTTATCGTATTGACTATCAATATTTTAGACACTTTTCAAACGCAAGTTTCGGAGACTATCTGTCAGGGGGATTCTTTTAATTTTAACAACACAAGTCTAAGTGAATCAGGTATTTATCGAGATACTTTAACTGCTGCTAATGGTTGCGATTCATTTATTGTCTTGACTTTAATAGTTAATCCAACACCTAACTTAATCAGTACAGATACTATTATTTGTAAAAAAGATGCCTTAAATCTCAGGCAAAGAGTTCATGGAGATATTTTAGGAAACATAAGTTATTCCTTTAATTTGATAGATTGGTTTGAGAGTCCCATTATAAGATTAAAGGAAACAACTCGTATATATGCTAGAGATTCAATTATCGAAACTGGTTGTGTAGATACTGTTTCTTTCTTAATTACCGTGGGAGATTGCGAAGTAAAAATTGAAGATCCTTGTGCATGTCTCAATAATGAAACAATGCCTGGCAATGGTCAGTTCTCAGATTTAGTCACTATTTCCACGACCTTCCCCAATGAGCAATGGAAAGTTATTTATAATGATGGCATGTACGAAAAAGGAAGTCCTGCACCACCTAGTGCGCCAATCCTAATATCAATTGGAACAGTTTTAACCTCAGGGAAAAAGGATGGGAAATTTTATACACATTATTTAGAACTAAGACATATAGATCAAGTAGGTTTTTGGGGTCTTTTCACTAACGGTAGAGACACTTTGACTGCAACAAACATTTGTTCATACGAAGAATCTTGCAATTTCATTATTTCTACAAATCCTGATGGGACGCCACCAATTCCTGATCCAATCTGTACGATTGTCAACAATGTTAGTCCAACCAAAGCAGAATCTACCATGACAGACTGCGAAGATTGCACCTATGTATCAGATAATATAAATGAACTATATACTGACACTATCGCTAGAAATAATGTTCACACGATTTGTCCACCAATGATAGGACAAAAACTCAACATTGAGTTTACTCACTTTGATCTAGCAATAGGTGACACTCTTTTTATTTTCGACGGATCAGACACATTGAGTAATCTAGTAAATGAATATACTGGTACAGGAGTAAGTCAAACAGGAGGCTCCATTAATGCCAGTTGCTTGCCAGGAGTTAATTCTGAAGGTTGTCTGACTTTCCAATTCAAAACAAATGGAGATAATAGTAAGGGAACAGGTTGGGTCGCAAAGACCTCTTGTGAAACAGACGAAACGAAATTAATCGCTCCTAATGATTTGAATGCCAAATTGTTATGCGCTGAAACTTACGAAATTTTCACCATTGAACCAGCAGTCATAATGTCAAATTGCACCCCTATCCAAGACAGTCAATTGGTCCGTATCTACAACGAACAACAAGAACTTTTTATAGATACCTTAATTGCTTTTGATACGACCTTCCAAGATACTTTCGCCATCGGGCAGTATTTTGTGGAGTACACATTAAAGACAGATACGACCCTCACAACTAGAGGTAGCATAAGTGTACAAGCTCCTTCATTGGTCTGCAACGATGCCTTGACTATTCCTTTAGGAGCAGCTTGTGGCATTCAAATTTTACCAGATGATTTATTAGAAAATCCATGTGATACGATTACCGATTCGCTCTATTACTACATTACCTTAAAAGGACTTGATAAAAATGGGCAATCCGTAGTTTTGGCAAGGGGCGGAGGAAAAGATGGCAACTACCCTATTCTCGATAAATCACAATTAGCGGTTTGTGGCAGTACAATCACCGCTGAAATAGAAAGGCGTTATTTTGAAAATACCGCATTGACTTTCCCTAATAATGGAAGTAGAGCTATTAGCTGTGAAACGACCGTCAATCTAGTCGATCATTTGGCACCAACTTTTGCCGCAACGACAGCACTCGATACTTTCAAACGGTGTGAAATAATTTTAACAGAAAAAGGCTTAGGATTAACTCCTCCAAAAGCAGTCGATAACTGTGATAGTGTTGCTGTTACTTTTGAAAATGCGACTATGATTAGTGGCTTTGATATTTGCGATACGACTAGAGTGTCTGTCACTTGGTCGGCTACCGATTTATGTGGCAATCAAAGTCAAACAACTCAGATAGTCGTATTCATTCGACCTAGTTTAGAAGAGTTTGTAAAAGCAGCAGATGTTGTTTTAAGCTGTGGTGAAGATACCAAAGCTGACTTTAATGATTTGACAAAAACAGGAGTTCCTGGTATCCAAATTGGACAGCTTAAAAATGGGCAATTAATCCCATCTGATACCTTAGCGTTGAATACCGAAACTTATGTTTGTGGCTATATTTTACAAAAAAGAGAAGTCGAACTAGACAATAATTGCGGCACTAAGCTATTCCGCTATTGGGATATTCTAAACTGGTGCAATGCTGCTGATGGCCCAATGCCAATAGATACGCAATTTATCGAATTAAGAGACACAATAGCACCGATCATAACTTGCTCAATATCAAGCAGTTTAGCCGACTTAGAAACAATATATTTAGGACCTAATGAATGTACCAAAACAGTACAATTTGAGCTTCCACAAGCCACGGACAATTGTAGCAAAGCAAACGTAGCAGCTTATACCGTCGAACAACTAGAAAATAATATTTGGATAAAACTAGGGAATCAGTTATCAGAAGTCAGCTTGCCAAGTGATACTTTCAGGGTCGGATACCGAGCATTTGATAGTTGTCAGGAAC
>CALDTJ010000109.1 GCA_937924145.1 uncultured Saprospiraceae bacterium | reverse complement strand
TCGAAGAAAATTATTTAGGCGGAGATTTAAAGAATGAACTTTCGAATACAGTTGAACTTTTGAAAAGAGTTTATAACGGCACTACTAGCCACAAAGAAAAAGAGGCTGCTAATTTGCGAAGACGTTTGCAAAAAGAACTAATCGAATTTCAGGAGAATCTCTTTGTGTGTTATAATGATTTAGCGGATGAGGCGATTAGATTAAAGGCGAAGCAAGATATTAAAAATAGCCTCAAACCCCAAGCACCTTTTACTGCTTTTAAATATTGGATAATCAAAGAAAATAGTAAATTGAATTCAGACTTCCAAGACCTATTACCCACCTAATTTCCTTATATTTACCACATCATTATACAACTTATAAATATTCTTGTTTTAACTTGCTTTATTTGTAAACAAATTGTAGATTTATTCTTCAATTGTAAACAAAAAGTGAATGCCCTCTATGCCTAAAACTCCTCAAAATACCACTCGTGCCGTTGTAGCAAGAAATGCTGCTAAATCACCCCTAAAACAAGGTCAGTACTATGCCTTGATTATTGGTATTTCTGCCTACAAATATCACCAATCTTTAGAACAACCCGTCAAAGATGCTCGAAAAATGGAGCGACTATTGGCGAATAAATACACTTTTCCAAAAGCAAATATCACCTTTTTAGAAGACCCCACAAGGTCAGAAATTTTCGATGCACTTGATAATTATGAGTACGTTTTAGAACCAGAAGATAGTTTATTAATTTTTTATGCGGGGCATGGTTATTGGGACAAAAAATTTAATAGAGGGTTTTGGATTCCAAATGATGCGCGATTGAGAAAACGGTCGGCTTGGATTTCTAATTCTACTTTACAAGATTACTTGTTGGGGTATGTCTGCCAACATGTTTTGGTGATTTCCGACTCTTGTTTTAGTGGTGCTTTGCTAATGAATCGAAGTGCTATGGATGAGGCGAGTAAGGACATTCAAGTTTTATTTAGTGCCAAAAGTCGAAAGGCGATTACGAGTGGTGTAAAGGAAGAAGTGCCTGATAAATCGGTCTTTTTTGACCAATTGTATCGGTTTTTAAAAAATAATGAAAGCGAATTTTTGACTGCTGCGGAGTTATATACAGGCATTCGAAATAGGGTTATTGCTGAAAGTAGATTAGACCAAAAACCACAATTTGGAGCGATTGACGGAACAGGTGATGATGGTGGCGATTTTATTTTTATTAAAAAAGGCATTACACCAGCATTGACCATCAAAAAGGCAAGTCCTTATGATGCCTTAATGGCAATTCCGCGGATTCGGGAACGCTTGACTGCATTGCGAAAGCAGTTGACTAGAGATGTTCCTACTAAAACCTTGACGGGTAATTTATTAGTTGCCTCGTGGAATATTTTGGAATTAGGTGGCAGTAAATATGGAGAAAGAACCGAAGAGGCGATTGCTTATATTGCTACGATTATTTCCAGATTTGATATTGTAGCAGTGCAAGAAATTTACGGTGATTTTAAAGTACTGGATCGAATCAAAAACTATTTAGGAGAGCATTGGGATTATATTTATAGTGATACTTCGCTAGGATTTGGAGGGAATGATTACCGACTCGGTTACTTTTTTGATAAACGAAAAGCGGTACAAGGGGGAATTATTAGTGATTTGATTTTGCCGTCGGTACGGTCGAGAGATGAACAAGGACATTTTATGTACAAACCTGCTGTTCAACTGTTAAGACCGCCTTTTAATTGTGGTTTTAAAATTGAGGATAAACGGATTATTTTATGTAATGTCCACTTAGTTTTTGGACAACGACAGAAGAAAGAAGAGCGATTGTCTGAGTTGGCAAGTATTCTTGATTTTTGGGATAGACGAACTAAGATCAATACGGTTTGGTCTAAAAATGTCGTCTTGTTGGGTAATTTTCAAACCGCAAAATTGACGGCAAGAGAATTGTACATGATTAAAGATAGCGTCTTCGAACAGGAAAAAGCTTTGGCCATTCCTTCTAATTCTACGAAGACTCGACACTATAATCAAATGGCTTTCCGATTTGCGGATGAAAATATTGAACTAACCAATTCTGGTGGAGCTTTCGACTTTTTTGAATCGGTTTTCCGCCTAGAAGACACGGATGATTATACGCCAATGATTGGTGATATGACTTTTAAAAACAAGGATGGTAAAGTTCGAGAATTTCGAAGTAAGCGATTCTTTTATAAGACCTTCTGGCGGACTTCTCAGATGTCTAATAACTTGCCGCTTTGGACGGAGTTGAAGTTGTAGGACAGGTATCAGGTGTCGGGTTTCAGGTGCTAGGCTAGACGTTGACAGCGTCCCGTACAGGCTGACCGTGAATAGGCTGAAACGTAAACTGTAAAACGTTGATCCTCAGCTTATTTATCAGACTCCCGATAGCTGTCGGGATGCAGGTGTCAGATACGAAAACACCATTCACAGTCAGCCTGCGTAGTCAACGTCTAACCTAGTACCTGAAACCTGTTACCCGATACCTCTTCCCCAAGCATCAAATAAAAAAAATCGGTATTTTTAACACTAAGATTTTAAATTAAACTTAACTAGCTATTATGGAGGCTTACGCTAATGTCCTTTTATATGCCATTCCTGGCTTTGTTATCCTCATTATTATTGAGGCGATTTATGCTTATTTCAAGGGTGATTTTAATTTTCGGAGTATGGATACGATTTCTAGTTTGTGTTCAGGAACGACAAATACTTTGAAGAGTATCATGGGCTTAGCCATTGTGATTATTAGCTACGATTGGGTGTATGAACGGGTGGCTTTGGTGCATATTGAGACAGATTGGTTGGTGTATTTATTGAGTTTTATTGCAATAGACTTTGCGAGTTATTGGAGTCATCGGCTGAATCATAGTATTAATATTTTTTGGAATCGACATGTCGTACACCATTCTAGTGAGGAATTTAATTTAGCGGTGGCTTTGCGTCAAAGTATTTCTGGATTTTTGAGTTTAGGGTTTATTTTTCTCTTTCCTGCGGCTTTGTTAGGCTTGCCGCCAAAGGTCATTGGAGTTATAGCACCCTTGCATTTGTTTATGCAGTTTTGGTATCACACCATTCATATTGGTAAGTTGGGTTGGTTGGAATATATTATCGTTACGCCTTCGCAGCATCGGGTGCATCACGCTATCAATCCGATTTATTTAGATAAAAACTTATCAGCTATTTTTTGTGTTTGGGATCGACTATTTGGCACTTTTCAAGAGGAACTAGCAGAAGAACCTTGTGTCTATGGCGTGACTAAACAGGTCAATACTTGGAACCCCATCCGAATTAATTTTCAGCACGTTTGGGTATTAATCAAAGATGCTTGGCGAACCAATAATTGGTTGGATAAACTGCGTATATGGTTTATGCCGACGGGGTGGAGACCAGCAGATGTAATCGAAAAATATCCAATCAATTATGCTGATCCGAAAGCTTTTAAAAAATACGATACGACTGCCTCTCCAGCATTGAAAGTCTGGACATGGATTCAGTTTTTAGTGATGAATCTTTTTATGGCACACATGCTCCTTAAAATTGCTGATATTCCAGAAACTGACCTATTTATTTACGGTGCTTTTATGTTTTTAATGATTTATAGTTTTACCACTTTGATGGATCGAGATCCGAATGCAATTTGGATGGAAACCTTGAAATCTTTGGTTGGATTAGTCATTATTTATTTGACGGGAAGTTGGTTTTTGATGGATGATTTGTTTGTTGGTGGGACGCTTTTTGCGGCGGGTTATATGGTGATTTCGGCTTTGGTGGTGACTTGGTTTGTGGTTTATGAGATTGGGTGGGAAGGGCAGTCTTCGAAGGTGGAAGTGCAGGGGTAGAGTTCTTCAAAATTAAGGGACTAAAGTTGGGTCAGGAATAGTTAGATATAAAATGGATATAAATGATTAATAAGGGAGTTGAAGGAAGTGATTTATTTAAACCAGCAACCTCGAAAAATGATAACTGGAATTTAGTTAAGACTTTATTACAAACAGCTGTTTTTTGGTCAGTATTTTTATATATTTTACCCAAATGTATTTTGAGGTTAGAAGAAATATTTGGCTTGTCAGGATTTTCAGCACCACCAGTATTAGGTTGGATATTATTTGCCTTTTTTAGTTGTGTTGGTTTAGCAAGTGGTTATACCATGAGCTGGTTTGGAAAAGGAACGCCTTTACCAATAGATTGTCCGAATCAATTAGTGATTAAAGGGCCTTATAAATGGGTTAGAAATCCTATGGCAGTTGCGGGTATTGGTCAAGGAGTAAGTGTCGGAATAATTAGTGACTCTTATTTCATTATTTTTTATGCTTTGGCAGGTGCTATTTTGTGGCATTTTTCAGTTAGACCTATTGAAGAAAGAGATTTAGAAAATAGATTCGGCATCGCTTATTTAAATTATAAAGCTAAGACAAGATGTTGGATTCCCAGTATAAATTAATATTTAAAAATAAATTGATGCAATACGATAAAGATCTAGCCTCGCCACACAAAGCCCTCTTTCTACAAGCAAGGGAACTTTTGCTTTCTTTTGATGATATCATTGAAACCAAGAAGGAACGAATTACGACCTATTCCAACAAAAAAGGCGGAATCTGCCACATGCGAACGATGCCCTATGGGATTGATTTTGGTTTTTTAAAAGGGGCTAAAATGGAAGATAAGTTAGGTTTGTTAACTGGAAAAGGAAAAGCTATTCGGGTATTGCCGCAAAAGGAATTAGATACCAATGCGGTTAAATATTATTTGGAGCAGGCTATTGCTATCAATGCTAAGAAATGATTGGTAAAATTGTATTTTCAATAATGACTTTTCTACTACTTACGACCTCTTTAGTAGGACAAGAAACTAGGGTGATTAAAGGAGTCGTTATGACTGATAATGAGGTGCTAATTGGTGCGAGTGTTTTTGAATATGGGAATGAGGAGAACTATGTGATGACGAATATTGAAGGAACTTTTGAAATAAACATTCCCAAAAAGGAGAAAGTCGTTTTAGAAGTTACTTATGGATGTAGTGCCTTTCTACAAGTATTGTATGAGGTGGATGAGAGAGAAGAATTTTTAACTTTCGATATTTCTTACAAAACAGCAAAGAGGAGGACGAAAAAAATACTAAAGCGTTTAAAACAAAGACGGACGGTAAAATAATCGAAGAACGATTTTTTTATTAGTCTTGGAAATGGTAGTTTGGTGGATAAACTAAATTCGAACTAAATTATTCATGAAAAAGCGGTTATCTTTTGTATTCTTTTTTTGCATAATAATGGTTGCTCAAAGTAAGTTGAATGGGCAATCTGCTTTGGAATTATACGAAGAGGGGATCGCTTTAATGGAACAAAAAGATGTCAGCGAATTCAATAAGTTACGAGCATTAGACAAATTCCAAAAAAGTAAAAAAAACTACGATGAAACTGCGAGCGAAAAAGGAGATTTTGTCGCTGATAATGAAGAACAATTAAAAAAGCTAATCGGTTATTTCAACCAATACAGCAATAACGACAGTATATTACAAACCACTTTATTCTTTCCTGATTCTGTTTTTCAAGTGAACCCTAGATATGATTCTGTACACAAAGTATTGGTTAAGAGCTATTTAACCCTAATGCAAAGTGTGTGTAGACAGGCCTTTTTTAAATTAAAAGATTTGAATTATGCTCAAGTAATAACAAAACAAAATAATAACAAGGATCTGTTAGATTTTGAAAAGTATTGGCCTTTTGAGATACTTGAATTGGATCAATGGTTTCGTAATTTAGAACGAAGTGCAGGGAGCTATCAACCAAAAGCTAGAGCGGAAATTCTCACACTAAGGCTACGACAAAAATTAGATAATTTACGAAACTCCGAAAATACCAATTACCAAGATCGTAATAAGCAGCTTTTACTAGAAAAATTGGATAAGGCAAATACTACTCTAGAAACAGCCAATTTCGATTACCAAAGATTAAAATATTTAGGCTGGGCAGCACTAGCTTTAGTCCTTTTATTAGGCTACTATTTTTGGAATAAAAGCGATCAATTACTGAAAAGTAAAAACCAATCGCTTTTAGAAGAGAAAAAACGGTCGGAAGATTTATTGACCAATATGCTGCCCGCAGAGATTGTTCGACAAATCAAAACGAACAATCCTGTTAAAGCAAGGGCTTACGATGGAGTAGCGGTTTTATTTACAGATTTTAAAGGTTTTAGTACGATTGCAGAGAACATAACGCCCGAAGAATTAGTAACCGAATTGAATAATTGTTTTACCGCTTTTGATCGCATTATTGAAAAATACCGCTTACAGAAAATCAAAACAATTGGAGATGCGTATATGTGTGTAAGTGGCTTGTATACTCGTGGTGGAAATCATGTTCAAAGAATGGTTTTTGCCGCTTTGGAGATTCAACAATTTTTAAAAAATAGAAAAGCCCAACGGAGTGCAAATAATCAATTTGCCTTTGAGGCAAGAATAGGTATTCATACAGGAAATGTGGTAGCAGGAGTGATCGGTACCAATAAAATTGCCTTTGATGTATGGGGAAACACGGTCAATGTTGCCCAACAAATGGAATTGCATAGTGAGGTCGGAAAAGTCAATATTTCTGGTGAAACGTATGAGTTGGTAAAGGAAAAGTTTACCTGTTCGCCGAGGGGAAAAGTTACTGCCAAAAACAAAAAAGAATACGAGATGTATTTTGTAGAAAAATCACTCAATAACTAAGCCCATATCATGAAGAATTATTTACAATCATTTAATCTGTTTAGTGAAGACGATATAGCCGAAGTACTGGCTTTGGGCAATTACGAGCCGATTAAAAAAGGGGAATTCTTCTTTAAAGGTGGGCGAGTGTGTAATAAAGTAGCTTTTGTTTTCTCTGGTATTTTTCGACATTTCTACCAAGAAAATACCGGTGATGAAATAACTTATTGTTTTACCTTCCCCGATAATTTTATAACAGCATATACTTCCTTTGTTTCTAATAAAAGTACGAACGAACAGATACAGGCTTTGTCAGACGGCACCTTATTCGTGATTCCTAAAAAAGAAATGGACGAACTCATCAATACTCGAAAAAATTGGATGGAATTCTCAAAGAAAATTGCGGATCGGCAATACATGAAAAGAGAAAACCGTATTTTTTTACTACAAAAAGAATCTGCTAAAATCAAGTATGAACACTTGATGCAGCATAAACCTGAATACTTACAATCAATTCCCCTCCAATATTTAGCCTCCTATATCGGTGTGACCCAACGACACTTAAGCCGACTGAGAAAAGAAATGTCTTTTTAGACAAATGTCCTATAATATTGACTTGATTAATATTTATCTTTGTATGATGAGTGATTTGTAAAACTAGATCACGCTCAAATTTTGAAATCTTGTATAAAAGCAGGAGGTGCTTTCAAAGCACCTCCTGCTTTAGC
>CALDTJ010000108.1 GCA_937924145.1 uncultured Saprospiraceae bacterium | reverse complement strand
CATTTGAGCTTGTCTTTTTTACCTCATACTGCGTTAAAAATACTCGCCAATGCCCTGCATTGTCTGCGTTTTTTGCCTTGTCTGAGATAAAAAATCCTGCGTCAAATTTGCGTAGCTTATTTATTTCTAACTCCCTTAGTCTAAAAGTTAAACCTTTCATTTTTGACAACATACTCCTTTAAGTCCAGTTTAAATGCTAATCAACTCTATTTTTAAAAACGATTAACTGATGAAAATTAAAGCTATTCTATTTGGGTTATTTTGCTTTTTTACCACTGCTACTTTTGCTCAAATAGCCAAACAAAATCTTATCATTGAAGGTGGGGCTAGTTTGCAATTGGTAAACCTTTCCTTAGAAAATGGAAATAATGGTATCATTTCGGGAACAGATGCCACTGTTTTTATTGGCCCTTCTGTATCTTACTTTGTCTCTGACCGATTGGCAGTAGGTGGAAGTTTATTGGTCAATTCAATTGCCGATGCAGGCACTAATTTTGGTTTGACGGGTAAGGCTCGGCTCTACTTGAGTGGTGATGAAACTGGTGGGTGGTTTTTAGCAGGAGAATTAGGTTTTTTAAGTGGGAGTAGAGATGGTCAGTTTTTTGGAAATGGAGGACTAGGTTTTGATATTTTTCTAGCTCCAAATCTAGCATTAGAAAGTACAATGTCCGTTGGTTTTTTAAACGAAGAAGACATCATAGGCAATTTAGTCCAACTCAGAATTGGTACCGGTCTGAAATTCTTTTTCGACCGTTTTCCTGAGGAATTGCCAGAAAATAGAAGTGAAATAATTAGGAAAGGCACAAGATTTTTGGGTATATCTTCGGGTTCTATTTTACTCAATAGAAGAAATAACGTAAGCACTTCCTTAGTGAACCTTAGCCCTTCCTTTGGAAAATTTATTTCTAATAATATGCTTTTCGGTTGGAATTTTAATTTGACCAATCAAAGTGCTAATGGATTCAATCGTTTTACCGTACAAGCGACGCCTTTCTTAAGATATTACTTAAATCCAACGGGAAAAACCTTAGTTCCATTTGGTGAGGTTGGTGGAGGAATTTCCTTTAATCTTCTGAGTGGGGACGTTATCCCTAATCAAAATCAAACAGAGACTTCTCCGCTGCTTTTCGCAAATATTGGGGTAGATTATTTTATACGTCCAAACATCGCCTTCGAAGTCAAAGCAGGATATCGCTATGCTAAAATCTCTGACGCTGTCATACAAAATACAACAAGTCTTTCGCTTGGTTTTCAATTCTTTTTGAATAGAGAATAGAACGATTACACTTCCGCTTTTTGCGCTTTTAATTGTTCAATATAAGATCGGTGTCCATGTCGGCCCTTTTCTGTCAAATAAGGATAAAGAATGGAAAAGTTCGCTTCCATTCCTTCTAAAACAGTATCCTCATGCGTCTTGCCTCTGATATGCATTTGGCAAAACCAAAAATGATTATTGATCCAAATTTGCTCCGCTAATCTTTCATATAAGCCGGGCATATCTGCTGGTTCAGGGATCATTGCCCCTTTACCTACTGCTAAGAAATTGAGGTTTTTAATAATCAAAATCGCCTCATTCAATCGAGCTTGGAATACCTCCTGCAATTCTGGATAAGATTGTAAAATATTATAAGTATCTAAATAGAAGAACTTGAATTCTTCCTCAAATTCAAAGTAAGATTTAGTAATCTCCAATCCTTGTCCTTTCGAACTCATCAGTACTTTATTACCATAAACCCGCTCTTGTAAAACGGTTATCATATAATCACAAACCTCTAAGACCAAATCTTGCTTGGTTTTGAAGTGATAATTAAAATTACTTAAACTAATACCCGATTCCTTAGCTATATCTTGATTTCTGACATTGGAAAGCCCATGTTCATTGAATTGTTTAATAGCCGCTATAATGATTTTCTTCTTGGTTTTATTCATCGTATACAAAAATTGGTGTGGTAGATTCTCTAATTAGATATAATATGAAGTCTGGAAATTAAAAAAAAAGGCTGATAAACCATCATTATTCTGAAATTATTGGACAAGAAGTAATTTTTTAAAAATATTATTGCATTTTAAATACAAATTATTTTACTAAATTAATATATTTAAATTAGTATTATCCAATTTAAACTAAATAATAAATACAAAAATAAAACTTGTGAAATTCTAATACCCTAGTGCTTTGTAAACGAAATTTAGGATAATAATCGACCACGAGAACCACGAAGTGGTTAAACATGAATAGCCCCGAATGAAATTCGGGGAAAATAGGTTAAACGATATGCCACAACCACGAAGTGGTTGAACTTAACTTCCTCATATTCAACCACTTCGTGGTTGTTGGATACGTAAATGATTCATGTCCCCGAGTTGCACTCGGGGCTATTCGATTTTAACCACTTCGTGGTTGTGAGTCGATGTTCAATCGTTTTCCCCCGAATTTCATTCGGCGCTATTCAAATTAAACCAGCATGCTTGCGCATGCGGGCAGGTCCTTTCAAGATTTCTAGTAAAAACTTTTGAAACAAAGCAGCAGCTTAGAGGCATAATAGTCCACTGTATCTATTAAAGAAAAAATGCTAAAATACCTACTAGACTTGTTACCCTTTGAAAATGACCATATGAAATTTAGATTTTTTCGATAGTTTTCTTTAAAAATTTGTTGAATAGTCCTTCTATTGAAGAAATTTTTAGAGGAAAATAGCATGAAGAAGTGTAAACTTCTGAACCGCC
>CALDTJ010000107.1 GCA_937924145.1 uncultured Saprospiraceae bacterium | reverse complement strand
AATTTAATTTATTTGAAAGTACGCAGGCTTTGTAACCAATTATAGGTAAGTCCGTTAATTCAGATTGCATTTCAAGTGATATTAAAGGCTTTTATATACTTGAATTTCAATCAAAAGTGGTAAGCGATTTCGACTTATCGGGGCGAAGCTATGTTTATATAGACAAAGAAGCTGTTAAATTTTTTTTAAGGCTCTTACTTTTAACTACTAAAAAAATAGAAGTGCGTTATAGTGGTTACAGTTCCTGTAAATTGGACTGCTAATTGTAAATACTACTATCTTTGTCACTTTTTCTTTGACTACCATAATTCAATAATAATTACTACCTTATCACCAATAGCTCTTTTCACTTATAATCGTCCAAATCATACGGAGCAGACACTTACTGCTTTGATGGGAAATAGATTAGCAAGTGAAAGTGTCTTATATATTTTTAGTGACGGAGCGAGAGCCGATGTCGATGAAAAAGACGTTGCAGCAGTAAGGGCTGTGATACGGAAAAAGAAATGGTGTAAAGAAGTTCACATCATCGAAAGAAGTAAGAATTTTGGATTAGCTGATAATATCATCGAAGGCGTCAGTCAAATGGTCAATCAATACGGGAAAGTCATTGTCTTAGAAGATGATGTGATTGCCTCTCCTGGTTTTTTAGATTATATGAATGTTGCCTTGACTTATTATGAAAAGGAAACGGCAGTCATGCATATTTCAGGTTATATGTTTCCGCTCGGAGTCGATTTGCCTGAAACCATCTTCCTCAATACGACCTCTTGTTGGGGATGGGGTACTTGGAAAAGAGCTTGGAATTATTTCAACCCAGACTCTCAAGCACTCTTAAACAAACTAGAAAAGAAAAATTGGACAAAAAAGTTCGATATGGGTGGTCAAGCTGGCTTTGTAGACCAATTGCTCAATAATATCAATGGCAATATCAAGACTTGGGCGGTAAAATGGAATGCTAGTATGTTTTTGAATAATGGCTTTGCCTTACACCCAAGTAAGTCTTTGACTCAAAATATAGGAAACGACGGAACTGGAGAGAATAACGTGGATTGTGAAAATTTCCTAATAGAAGACTTAGCGAGTATGGTAAATATTCGCCCTATCAAATTAGAAGAATCCAAAGTGGCACGTGATGCCATGGAGCAGTTCTACTTAGATTTGAATACAGAACGAAAAAAACCTATAGAACGAATTAAACGACTTTTAAAAAAATTATCTGTTTAGAGATTTAGCTAAAAAACTTTGAAAACTACCTCTTGGAAGTTCCTTCTGAAACGACTTTCTCTTTTTCTTACTTTTATTATACTCATTGATCTATTACTCGTTACGGCTTATTACAATTATGCTACTAACTGGGTCGATCAACATACTACTTGTAATGAAAATTATGAAACGGGGCTAGTTTTTTTCCACAGTGTCCACGAAAGAACACACGAATTGATGCCTGGCTCTATTTCTAGGCTACAATCGGCTTACCAACTATATCAAAACGATAAACTAAATCAGTTTATCGTTGCAGGAGGAAATAGAAAAAAAAGAAATTACCCAAATATAGATCAGCCTTCTGGCGCAAAATTGATGGCAGAATGGTTAATTAGTAAAGGGGTCGATGCCAACAAAGTTTTCATTGATTCTTGCTCTTACGATACGGTTTCTAATATTGAGAATGCTACTCGATTACAAAAGCAACATAACCTCGGATCTCTTATGTGTATTAGCTCGCCTTTGCACCTATTTCGAATCCAACACCTAATTCAAAAAAGTAATATAGCATCAGGAATATGTGCGATCAATTCTAAAAAAATGGGTTATCAAGAAATTTTTTTTGATGTTCACCAAGAATGGGTTGCTTTCTTTTTAATGAACTGGTTTAATAAAAAAGACTACCTACATTTTATTCGTTCTTTAAGAAAAGTAGAAGTTTTTGAGTGTTATTAACTTTTTCCACCCTTCTAGATAAACATCTAGCTATATATTCAGTACAAAACACAGCAGTACTTTCAAGGCAAGTGACTTTCACTACTTTAATTTTAATGCCTTCTAAAAACTTTAAACGATTACCTCTTAAAATATTCCTATGAAGATTCTAGGTATTTCAGCATTTTATCACGATTCAGCGGCAGCCATTATTGAAGGTGGTAATATTATTGCTGCGGCGCAGGAAGAACGATTTACACGTATAAAACAAGACTCTGGATTCCCCGTTGAGGCAACTAAATATTGCTTAAAAGAAGCAGGGTTTTCTATTGACGAATTGGATGCAATTGTTTTTTATGATAAGCCTTTATTGAAGTTCGAACGTTTGTTAGAAACCTATTATGGTTTTGCTCCACAAGGTTTACCTTCCTTTTTAACAGCTATTCCTGTTTGGTTGAAGGAAAAAATGTTTCTAAAGCGCCTTATTCACGAAGAATTAGCCAAGGTAGGTTCTTACAATAAGAAAAAAGTAAACCTGTTATTTCCGGAGCACCACTTGTCTCATGCAGCGAGTGCTTTTTATCCTTCTTCTTTTAAAGATGCAGCGATTGTGACGATGGATGGAGTAGGCGAATGGGCTACGACTTCTATCTGTAAAGGAACGGATAATAAAATTGAAATCATTAAAGAATTGCGTTTTCCGCATTCTATTGGTCTTTTATACTCTGCTTTTACCTACTACTTAGGTTTTAGAGTGAATTCTGGAGAATATAAATTGATGGGCCTAGCTCCTTATGGAGTTCCCAATTCTCCTCAAGTAGAGAAGTTCAAAAGTATCATCAAAGAATACTTGATTGATATTAAAGACGATGGTTCTTTGTGGCTGAATCAAGAATATTTCAACTACGCTACAGGGCTTAGAATGGTGAGGGATAAGAAGTGGGAAAAAATCTTCGGATTCCCTAGAAGAGAGGGAGAAAGTCAATTGGAACAACTACACTGTGATTTGGCTTATGCCATCCAAGAAATTACGGAAGAAGTGGTTTTCAAAATCGCCGCAGAGGCAAAACGCCTAACTGGTTCCGACAACTTATGTTTGGCAGGTGGTGTTGCCTTGAACTGTGTAGCCAATGGAAAACTATTAAAGAAAAAAATATTCAGCAACGTTTTCATACAGCCAGCAGCAGGTGACGCTGGTGGTGCTTTAGGGGCTGCTTTAGTCGCAAACTATCTATTCTTCGAACAAGAAAGAAAGATTAGTGAATGGCCAGATAGCATGAAAGGCTCTTACTTAGGTCCTGATTTTTCTGATAAAGAAATTGAAAGAACCTCTCGTAAATTCAAAGCTGCTTATGAAAAGTTGGGGTCTCTAGAAGAAACGGCCGATAAAGTGGCTAGTATTTTAGCAGATGGACATGTGGTTGGTTGGTTCCAAGGAAGAATGGAATTTGGTCCCAGAGCATTGGGGAATCGAAGTATCTTAGGAGATGCTCGAAATAGAGAAATGCAGAAGAAGTTGAATTTGAAAATTAAGTATAGAGAAAGTTTTAGACCTTTTGCTCCTTCAGTTTTGGAAGAAGATGCTAAAAGCTACTTCGATGTAGAGGACCACTCTCCATATATGTTGATTGTAGCTCCGATCAATGAAGAAAGAAAGGCAAAGATTCCTGATAATTATTATGAAATGCCTTTAATGGATAGATTATATGTTCATAGGTCGGATATCCCGTCTATTACGCATATTGACTTCTCAGCAAGGGTTCAGTCCGTAAGTAAGGAAACCAACCTTGAATATTGGACTTTAATCAATAAATTTAAGGAAAAGACGGGGTATGGCTTAGTAGTGAATACGAGTTTTAATGTTCGTGGAGAACCTATTGTTTGTACGCCTGAAGATGCTTATAGATGTTTTATGCGTACAGAAATGGATTATCTAGTATTAGGTAATTACTTGTACAAAAAAACTAAGCAACCAGAATGGGATAAGTCGGATAATTGGAAAGAGGAGTTTGTTTTAGATTAATCAGAAAATATTTATTCAAATTATAAATTTTTAGCCTTTTCTAGCAATTGGCTTAAAAAACCCATAAAAAAATGGACTTCGTAAAAGATTTATTCCTCTTTTTAAAAGAGCGTAAAAAATGGTGGTTATTCCCAGTAATTTTTGTTCTACTAATACTAGGTGTTTTATTAGTTATCGGTGGTGGTAGTGCAATTGCTCCGTTTATCTATACCATTTTTTAGAAAAATTGCTTTATAGCAGACAGGGGAGAAACGATTAAGTTTCTCCTCTATCACAATTACTAATTATGAGTCATCAGAAAAATAAAATAGAAATTAGCCGTGAAAAGAACCTAGAAACTTGCTTAGTTATAGCAACTGGTTTATTACTGTTTTGGTTAATCTATGAAGTAAAACCCCTAATTATTGCAGCTTTTGTTATCGGCATTATCGGTGCATTCTTTGATACGGTTGCAGGTTGGATTACTTGGGTTTGGTATAAGATTGCAGAGGTAATGGGTGGAATCATGTCTAAAGTCTTACTATCTCTTGTATTCTTCGGTTTCTTAGCGCCTATTGCGTTTGTTTATCGTATTTTCAATAAAGATACCTTACAATTAGGCAAGAAAGGCAATGACGGAAGTTACTGGTCAGAAAGATCGCATACCTACACTAAGAAAGATTTAGAGCAAATGTGGTAGAAAACGAGGAGCTTATAGTTCTGAGATGTTAAGATTTAACAATAAGCTTTCGAACCACAATACCATAATACCAATCAATTATGTCTAATAGGACCATGGTCATTGAGCCAAAGTCGAATTTATTTTCTCTTAACCTAAAGGAAGTTTGGGAATATAGAGATTTACTTTGGACGCTTACCTACCGAGATATTCGGGTACAATATGCGCAAACTGCAATTGGTTTTGCTTGGGCATTCTTTAAGCCTGTTATTTCCATTTTAATCTTAACTTTTGTATTTGGGAATGTTGCAGATGTTGGTACAGGAGGAACGGATGTTCCCCATATTTTATATACAACAGTAGGTATGTGTGGGTGGACTTACTTTGCAGCCGTCATGGGACAAGCAGGAGGATCTATCATAGGCGCACAAAATATGGTTAAAAAGATATACTTTCCGCGCCTTGTTATTCCACTATCAAAAGCTATTACTGCATTTATAGATTTGGCAGTCGTTTTTTTCTGTATTGTTGTATTAATGATTTATTATGGGGTAGTCCCAAGCATTAATATCACCTACTTACCATTTTATATTTTCATGGCAATTATTAGTGGTCTTGCAGGTGGAATTTGGATGAGTGCTTTGACCGTAAGGTTTAGAGATTTTGCCCAAATTACCCCATTGTTATTGCAAATTGGCATGTATGCTACCCCAATTGCCTTTCCTGCTAGTAAAGTTCCAGATCAATATCAACTGTTATTCCACCTTAATCCAATGGCAGGAATTATAGAAGGTATAAGATGGAGTATCTTGGGAGGGCCACCTCCAAGTGAGTATGCCTATATTTCTTATATCATTATCTGTATATTATTTGTACTAGGAATTTTCTATTTTAATCAAATACA
>CALDTJ010000106.1 GCA_937924145.1 uncultured Saprospiraceae bacterium | reverse complement strand
ATTAATTTGAAAATTGTTAAGGACTAATAAAAATTGGGCGACCATAGGAAATGGTCGCCCAATTAAAAAAAACTACTGCACTGGTAAAGGAATAGGACAACAATTTTTTAATAAATGATGTTTGTCTTTTGCTCCCTCATATTGGCTGCCTGTGGACCAGTATTTATCGTGCAGTAGTTGGACAAATTAAAAAACCCACATTTGGAAGAGGTTTTATAAAGCGTTATTCGAGTCAGTTCGAATAACGCTTTATTTATTAAAAAACGCTTTGTTAATTCGAACAACCTTGATGACAAGCGGAAGAGGTTGGACAATTTTCTACTCGCTCTCCAATATCAAAAGCTATAATAGTGGAGTAGGTGAATGGCACTCCGTTGATGGTGCCAGATACATCTCTATACTGCTCTCTAGCAAAGAAAACTTTTGTCTGACATTTTCCGATGGAGCCTCCTAGCGTAAAAGTCCTAGTATCTAGTATTTCTGAAGTATTTGAGTCTGTTTGGTCACTATTATTTCGGAACTGGTAGTTTTTTTCTGTGGTATAAGCAGGAATATTTAAGGTGTTTCTTAGATCACTTAATATGATTCTGCTATCCATTTCAGTACCTCTGCCTTCTCTGGTCAAGGTTTCATCTACAAAATTTCTTAAAGTATAGTCTCTTTGGTAAGTTGTTGGTTCATTACAGTTACAATTTTCTAATCGCCTTTCTACGGGGTAAACATATCTCGTAGTGTCATGTTCGATTAGGATACTTGGCCTGTAAGTAATTAAATGTTCTGCTAAACAATTGGTATTCAGCACAATCGTTCCATCGTCCATAATAGCAAAAGTAGCAGCATTATCCTTTTCCCACCTATTCGTTTCAGCGTTAAAGAAGTAATGTCCTAATAGACTTTCATCGGTTACATCATGGCGCATAGCCTTAAATTTTAGTGTGATCGGTATGCCGCAAACCACACTGCTTGGAGTCGCATCAAAGCGATAGATGATCCCTTCTGGTGCATCGACGGTACCTAGTGGTTGGTTGATATTTCTTGGAGTAATAGCTATTTCTTGGTCTCTATCAACAGAGTATTTAGGCAACCATATTAGAATCTCATTAATTTCTTCTTGGTTTCTATTGCGTCGCATAAAAGCAGGGAGGGTGTCTTGTACGAACCAATCTCCTTCTTCTTGGGTAATTCTAAGCGGGCGCTGTCTTGGGGTCAATAAGATTTCTAAATCAATCCAAGTCTTGAGAATATCTCCACAATCTTCTGGATTGTAATACTCGCTAAAGTCTATTTCGAGCGTACTGATTAAGTGTCCATCTTGAGAAATTTTAACCATTTTGTGACCTTCGAAAAATGCTTGTTCATTTGGAGGAATATTGATGTGAATGCAAAATTCGCCGTTTTCGTCGCTTAATGCTTTGAGCCCTAATTCGTCAATGCTAATTTTGGCATTGCTAATTACTCCATAATTTCTAGCATCTAGTGTTTTTCCTTTGAAAAATAAATCACAATCTGTACGATTTCGTAAAGAGAATTCAGGAGAAGTTAATGCTTCTTCTATTTTTTCGACTTTACAACTGGTTAGCGACAAACTACCAAGTAGTAAGGCTAATCCGATAAACTGGAAAAGAATGTTGTTTTTCATAATCATAATTTTATCTATTTGAGGTTATGTTCTAGTAGAGGTGGATTTTACTGGGGTGCTAAGTTTGCTCAGCAATCCTCTACTGTTTTAGTAATTGATTTTTAATAAATGAAGGGTTTAGTTGAAAATGTAAATCGTTGATACTTGCACCGTTCTTATATAGAGAAACAAAAGTTCTGGTACCATTGTAGTTGTATTGAAATTGTCTAGCTGGTCTCACCGAAACTCGCTTTGGTTTCCAATATTTTTTTGGAAAAATCGGTAAGGATAGTTGTACCCCATAATTTTCCCCATCATTAGTATGATAAGCATAAAGTTGAATGCTCATTTCATTAATTTGCCGAGTAAGGTGAACTTGTAAAACATCTTTATCAAAAAGTGCTTTTCCATAAGTGACACCAGCGGTCACATCCCATTTTGATAAGCGATAATCTATGCCAACTTGATAATCTAAATAGTCTACGTCAGCTCGTTGCCATCCTTTTTCGGGCTCATCGAAAAATAGTCTCTTCGGATACGAGGCATAACCTGTATAACCTATTTTTCCTTTGATTACTAAATTATTATTCAAAAAAAACTTACCTATCTCTGCACTGCCACCATATCTGTATTTTGTGAAATATCCCACAGATAGTCCTGCATAAATATTGCTTGGTAAGCGAAAATATTGATTGAAAGTTAGTATTTCAGGGCGAACCATTCGCTCTTCTGGTACTTCAAATTCATTAGTGATTGGGAGGATCAATCCTGCTGTTAATTTTGCACCTTTCCACAGATACAAATTGGCTCTAGGAATCAAATTAAACTGGTGTGCTACAGCATCAGGATAACCTCCAAGTGCTAGCCTGAGCTGTGGCGCTGCCTCCAATTCTAATCTGTAACTTCCAGTATTTGATTGAGAGAGTTGAAACTTTTTTTTAGTATATTTAGATTGACCTCGGACAGTTATTTTTTGACTAAATTCGGCAGCAGCTAGCGTGTTATTTTTAAATGTTTGATAGGCTTTTAAAGAAATTTCAACGCTCATTACTGGTATATTCCACCTTTTGGGTACTAGTACTATTTGATCTATAGTGGATAATTGCGCTTCATTTATTTTATTCAAAATGACCTTCATCGCTGTTGCTTCAAAGCGATAAACTCGGTTTTCATAGCTGATGTATAGTAGACTATCTTGGTCTTGGACGACTACACTTTGAAAACCTTCTTCAATTAGTATTTTGCTAATTTCTACCGTTGACTTGGTGACCGCTGATTGTTTGTCAGTTGTTTGGCTGTTTACTGTATTTTCGAAAAGCAAAAAAGCAGAAATCAAGAGCGTTTGGTATAAAAATATTTTTTGGGTTTTCATGTGTTCTATTGTTCTTTTATAATGAATTTTGGGTTGTGCTAGCAGTCATGCTACTTTACAAGCCAAATCGAACATTTACGGAGGCTGAAAAATATTTCAGATCCAATAGTGCAGCTTTTATAAATACTCGATTTTTGATCGTTGCTTTTAAGCTTGCATTGATACGTTCCGTGTCATACTCAAGCGTTGCACCAATAAATTTCCAACGTACTTCTCCACCTCCAAAAGCACCAATCAGAAAATGTCCTTCTGCCTCAATGATGCTAAAACCATAACCAGCATGGGCAAAAAAAGCGACCTCTTTCTTTTGGAAAATTTGTTTTGAGGCGACTATATAATTAGTATTATTAAAAGACTGTTTGGTGAAAGTATCATGTAAGCCAATCATTATAGCAGGTCGATTTTTCTTTTCTTTTAATAGTTGAATTCGAGCGGAGATCGTGCGGTCACCTAATCCAATATCATCCACAAATTCGGGACTATATGGCTTGTTTAACCCAAAAGTTACTTCCATAAAAGGTAAGAAGGTAAAATTGAGGTATAATAGTCTTGCTCCTTTATTTTGCTGATCTCCATAATTTTGAAACATTACTTCATTGGGTAAATGCGAACCACCGATATTCAAAGTTCTGTCAGGACTTAGATAGGCAGTAGGCATTATGATTGAACCTGCATAACCTAATAGGGTATTATCTGATTGCCATTGATTTGTGCTGATTTGAGCAATAATTTGATGACTAATTAAGATGTGTAGAAATAGAAATAGTAGGGCTTTTTTCATTGCTAAATGTTTTGATAGCACTAGGTATCACACTTTGAAAATGTCCGATACCTACATTTGTGGTTCAATAGGTATCAATCAGATTCAAGTAAGTCCTGATAATCTTCCGTTCATCGAATTTTTGCAATGCCATTTGCCGACCTATTTGACCCATTTGTTGACGTTCTATTGAACCTACTTGAATCATTTTTTTCATCGCACCAGCCAAAGCAAAGGCATCTTTAGAAGGAACTAAATATCCATTTTTGTTAGGAATAACGGTTTCTCTACAACCTGCTACATTGGTGGTAATCAGGGGCTTAGCCATGCTCATCCCTTCTAACATGACGCGAGGTAAACCTTCTCGGTAAGAGGGTAGGACTAGCACATCTGCTTGGCCAATGGCAGGTCGAATATCTTTCATTGCTCCTCTGTATTCAATGATTCCTGTAGTTTGCCAATTTTTCAATAGTCGTTCTGGGATGCCAGAAGGATTATTGTTATCTAGTGCCCCGACTACTACAAATTGTGCTGAAGGAAAAGTAGATTTAACCGTTTTTGCAGCAGTTACATACTCTAAAATACCTTTGTCATAAAGTAATCTGCCAACAAAAAGAAATTGTAAAAAAGTGTTTGGGGTAATCATAATGCAAAGGGTTGTAATGGTACAGAATCAGTTGGACTAAAATGGCTCGTATTGACACCTGATCCGTGAACGATGCCACATTTTTCAGCTTTTACGATTTTTTTATCCAGAAACAATTGTAAGTCATCTTGATTTTGAAACAGGACCTTGTCAGCTCTACGTAAGGCAAAACGATACATTTGCTGAGCTATTTTATTGACCCAGCCATCAGATAAAAAGGTATAGCCCAAACCTGTAATCGTATTGATAGAAACAACCTTGGCGTAATAGGCGGCAATTGTTCCATAGATGACCGGTTTGATTGTGTATTGCAGAACGATGTCTATTTTTTCTTGGCGATAAATTCGATACAGTTCTCCAATTAGCTTCAAGTCTTGTAATGGATTCGTCCCTTTTCGTTTTAAAGACGTTAGTGGAATAAATTTACAATTGGTCGCTGCTATGATCTTTGCCGTGTATTCGTCAGGTGGTGCAATGGCAATCACCTCTGATCCATTATGCTGTAAAGCTTTGATTAGACCTAGTCGGAAATTGTAAATATTCCAAGCCGTATTGAGGACTATGGCTATTTTCTTTTTAGGTTTCATTGAGGTAGCGGACATTTACGCGCTTACAAGTATTTGTCTTGGCGTTTTAGTAGCTTTATGGTCTAGATAAGCTGCTCCTATTTCTTGCATATTCTGGCTTTGAAAATTATAGTCATTTTTCAATTGCAGGAAGTGAGCTAAAACTTCTTCCAACTGACTTAAGTTTTTAGCAGTATTAGTGCCAAAATTATGCGGATGCCACCACAGATGGTATAGTTTTTTTTGTTGAGCAGCAGCGGTCATTTCCTTTTTAATTCTCTTTATTTTTAATGGTTCTAAGACCTTTAGTTTTGGATGGAAAGGGCGAAACATTCGACTTGCAGGGATGCGAACTATCCCATTATCTGTACTCGGTACGCCCAATTGTTTTCCTGAAATATTTAGGTAAGTATCCAATAACCTTAATCCTCTTAAGAGCCAATGATTTTCTGCCGTTTTAGTCCTTGTCTTGTAAAGAAAATTTGTAGGATTGCTTCTTAAGTAATTGATATTTAAATCTTTACAGATGTTTACATAGTTTTCGTTGAACTGATTTCTAGGGAATACGATGCTTTTTATATCCGTATTATTGAGTTTGCCCACTTCTATCGCAGCTTGTAAATCTGCTTTAAATTGTTCGCTAGTTTGCCCTTTTTCTAAACAATAGAAATGAGAAAAAGTGTGGGTGCCTATTTCTTGATTCGGCGTATGCTTTATGCGCTCTATTAATGCTTTGGCAAAATGAGACTTACCTTGATAAGTTGCTGGAAAAGTAGCTAAAAAATCATAAGGATTTAATTGAGGATTGTCATACGTTACCTGAAGGCTGGGCAACCATTTTTCTACTTCTTTTTTATTATCAAAAAATAATAAACCAACAGTTGCCCAAGTCGCGTGGATTTGTTTGTTGGTGAATAAATTAATGATTTTTTCTATAGCGTGTTGTGTGCCTTCTAGATTTTTAGCGTACGCCTCGACCGATTTGCTAGGGAATACGCCCCAATGTAATTCGAAGTCTAGGGATATGGTGAAAATGCCGTTTTTTAACATGATTAGAATCGAAATTATGCTTTTCGACAAGTATAATAAATCCAATAGTCATCCACCTTCGCCAGATTTTCTTCTTTGATTTTTGCTCCATTTTCTAAAGAAAATGCTTGTATATCTGTAAAACCAAGTTCCTTCAATTGTTGAACTTGTGTTTGAGGTTTGATATAAAATAACTTGACACGGAACTGATGTACTCCATCTCTTATGACCGCACTGTCTTGAGCTTTTAATGCTTTTTTAGGCCCATTAAAAAAAGGAATCAATGCGAATTTTAGAATACGTTGTAAGATTTTGATTGGATTTTTAGATGGTTGAATACGGTAAATTTTATCTACTGCATTGATGTTATGACTAGAAAAAATAAATAGGCCGTTGGGTGCTAAAACCTGTTTTATTTCTTGAATCGCTTGTTGCCGTTCCTCCTTTTTTGTCAAACAATCTAAGCCATTAAAGCTGAATAATACTAAATCAAAATAACTGATTTTAAACTGACTCAAATCTCTGACATCTGCTATTTTGAATGTTATATTTTTATTAGCGCTGAACTTTTCTTTGCAAGCCGCTACCATTTCTGGTGCAAAATCACTGCCTATATATTCTTTGACTAAATCAGCAAAATGATGAGTAGTTCGCCCGCCACCAATGCCAATGTCCAACATGCGTATATGCTTTAACTTTGGAGCAATGCTGTTTAGAATGGTCTGTTCTGGTTTTTGTAACGAAGTGTTAGTGACGTATTCTTTGACGACTTGACTGTTTGCCCAGATAGTTGAGGTTTGCATTTTTATGGGTTTTTTATTTTAGAGTTTATTTCATCCACCGTAATGACCATCGGTACAACATCAATAGCAACCAGATAAATTTAGTAGAAACCGCATGGCGATCTCGATTCAAGAAGTTGGTAACAGTTGTTTGAACAGTCGATTGATCTAGTTGAAAAGTGGTAAAGAAAGCCTTGTCATCCATCATATTCACCAAATCCTTTTTTAAAAAACCATGTAGCCAATTGTGAATCGGAACCGCAAAACCATGTTTTGGGCGATCAATCAATTGTTTTGGCACATAATCGTATAGGATGGATCGTAAGATATATTTGAGCTGACCGTTTTTGATTTTTAAATTGTCAGGAAGTTGCAAAGCATATTCGATTAGGTGATGATCGAGCATTGGTTCTCTTCCTTCTACCGCTGTTTGCATGGTCGCTCTATCTACTTTAGGCATGATTTCGCCTTCCAAATAAGTAGAAATATCTAAAGTACCTAAATAAGCAATAAGTCGATTAGGCTGAATAATTGTTGGATTTTCGATGCGTGCCTGCACCTCTTTTACCATTTTTTGTAAGGCCTCCGTGGCGATAGTCGAAGATGCATTATTAAAAAAACTAGTCAGGTTATTTGCTAAAAGCGCATTGGTGAATTTTGGAATTTTACTACCTAACTCTGTATAGTTTTTTAGAATAGGAAAATACTGTTTGTTTTGATCTAGCCAATGTGCATCAACTAAATTTAGTCCTTTAGCACATAACTGCTTTATGGGTGTCGGAATTCTTGCTAGTTTAGGATAATGTTTGGCAGTAAATTCATACTTCGTATAACCACCAAATAATTCATCTCCACCATCTGCTGATAAACAAACCTTGACTTGGCTTTTTGCCAAATTAGCCACTAGGTAAGTCGGAATAGCAGATTCATCCCCGAATGGTTCGTCATAAAAATCTGCCTGCTGTGCTAATAGTTCTTGGAACATCGTCTCTGTACAAATTAATTCCGTATGATCTGTGCCAATATGATCGGCTACTTTTTGAGCATGGTGTGCTTCATTGAATGCTTTATCAGCGAATCCTATGGTAAAAGTTTTTAGTTGTTGATTGCTTTCTTTTTGCAACATAGCTGTAACCAACGACGAATCAATTCCACCACTTAAAAACATCCCGACAGGTACATCTGATACCATGCGATAGCTAAAACTTTCTTTTAATAAATCTTTTAATTCTGCTTTTACGGCTTGTTCTGATTGCTTATTTTCTACGCCGTCTTGATAAGCTTCTTCTACTTCCCAATAAGGAAATTCGTTGGTATTTCCCTGCTCATCAATGGATAAAAAATGACCCGGTTTTAGTTTTTTAGCATATTTGAAAATACAATGAGGTGCTTGAATATACCCTTGTTGCAAAAATAAATTGACTGCTTGGTGATTAAGCGACTTATCAAAATCAGGATGTTCGTGAAATGCTTTTAACTCTGAAGCAAACATAAACAAACCTCCTTTTTTGTACCAATACAAAGGCTTCACGCCAACTCTATCTCTACACAACAAAAGCGTTTTAGTCCGTCGATTCCATATAGCAAAGGCAAACATTCCCCTAAATTTATGCACACAAGCGGTATGCCATTGCTCAAATGCTTTTAAAATAACTTCTGTATCTGTACCTGTCGAAAAAGTATGACCTAACTGAATTAATTCTTTTTGTATTTCTTTAAAATTATAAACTTCTCCATTGTAAGTAATCACCAAATTTTGCCAAATCATAGGTTGTTGCCCTGACTTAGAAGTATCCAAGATGGATAGTCTACGGTGACCTAATGCCAAGTCGCCTTCTAAGAAAACACCTTGATCATCAGGTCCACCATAGCTCATAGTGTCTCTCATTTTAGTAATGAGTTGCGATACCTTCTTTCTATTTTTAAGATCAATTATTCCGACTATTCTACACATATTTTTTAGTTTTCTAGTGTTTCGGGGTCACTTTCAGTGCCCCCGAAACTTTAGTTGGTTTGGAATTCACGGATATTTAACTCCTTTTTGCTAATTGAATTTCCCAGTTAGCTAAGAATTCGATAGGTATATTTTTGGTAGGTAATGCTAAAAAAATATTTTCCTTGCCTTGTGTAATAATTAGGGAAAGCGTTGCCGATAAGTAATCGAAAAAATCCGTGGCGGTTCCACAAAAAACAGGTTGTAGAATAGCACTATTCGGCAATACTTCAGGATAATTGACATAGCTCGTTTTTTTAGCAGCAGTCAACCAACAGCACCACTGTAATCCCTCATGATTAGTGGAACTGTATAAGGTTGAATGCTGACTAAATTGCTTTAAGGCGGATCGTAACAAAGCACGCCGACTGCGAAAAGGATGTTGCCCTTTATAGCTTAATAAGTCTGCGTATTTTTGATAACGAATACTATTTCCCTCCAAGGTTGTAGCATTTTTGTTCATGACTGATTGAACCTCAAAAAGATAGTGGGATTTTTTTTGGAAGATCGCCTTAAAGGATTTGGATATGTTTAAAGGATTTGTGAAAATGTCCCTAACCGTTGAGGGTAATTGGCTTGCTTGAATTGCGTATTCTTTTAATTGTAACTTGTCAATATTTGCTGTTCTGGCTGTTTTTATGGCTGTATGTTGAAGGAAAAACTGAGCCTTTCCTTTGATGTTTGCTAAGCGATTAAAATAAAAAGTGAATTTTGCTAAAGGCGTCGTACTATTTGAAAACCGTTCTTTATAACCATCTCCACCTGGGGTCAAATCAAAAATCTTAATGCTTTGGTTATTAAGGTATTCCGCTACTTTCCCGATTAATAAAGTACCTGGTGATTGCTTGCTTTCAGAAGGCGCATAGCTAATCGAACAAAGGTAAACATGAGCCTGATTTCCTATTCCAAAATGAGCGGCTAAGATTTCCTCATCTAACCATAGCACAGCCATTTTTGCAATGCCTCTATCTACTAATTGACAGAAAAAAGCCGCACGATTTGGATCATTTCCGTAAGGTCGTAGATTGTAAGTAGCTTCTTGCCGAAAATCGTGCTGGTCAATTATTTGGTCATAGATAGTCGCCAAACGTGCTCCACTTTCAATAATTTCTAAATGATAATTGCCTCGCTTGGCAAAGCGTTTATGCTTAGATTTTATAGATTTACTTTTTTGAATCTTCGTTAATTTTTCTGTTTGCGTCAAATCCCAAATAGGGGAGTCCTGTTCTTCCAAATCATAGCTTATCTCCTTTGGAAGTGCTGCTTTTAAGGCTGCTATATTAGCGTTGGGTGGTGACCACCGCCAAGTCCAACTGTCCAATGAAAATTGCTTTTGGACTAAGGTGAAAACTTGTTGTAAAAAAGTAACTTCTACCTCAGGAACCGCTAACCACCCGTGATATTCTGCGTCGATATGCCCTGCGTGTGTTAAGAACTTTTCTGTTTTGTGCCATGCTAAACAGATTAATCCAACTAATTTTTGACCTTGAAAACTGCTTAGTATTACTGGCTCAAATTGAGCATATAACTCATACCAAGGCAATACAAAATCAACGGATTGGCAGATAGAAAAACTTGATGTTTCGTCTACTAATACTGTCCACTTCTGCTGAAATAAGAAATCGTTTACCTTATTTAAGGCTTGATCTCCTTTATAGCATTTAGTGACAATTGGTGATATAATTGTGGTATTAGTCAAGTTTTATTGATAAGTGGTAATTGGGAAATTGGCTGTTTTTAATAAGAGCTCTTTGTATAAATCTTCGTGTTGCTGAACGACTTTTTCAATAGAAAAATCTTGCTGTATTCGTTGGTAGAGTGCTGTCCCTTTTTTGGTGGCTAAGGAATAATCATCCAAGACTTCCTGCATTTTGCCAGCTAACTCATCGGTGTGTGCTATTAGGTAACCTGTCTTTTTATCAATTAGACTCGAAACGCTGCCTACGTTGGTTGATATTACGGGCAAATGACTGGCACCTGCTTCTAGTAAAACGATTGGTAAACCTTCCCATAAAGAAGACATCACTAAACAATGTGCTTGATTGCAGAGTGTTGGAATGTCTTTTCTAATACCTAATAATTTGATGCAATCGCTTAAGTTCTCAGCTTGAATGGCGGTGTTTAGTTTTTCTTCGTCTGGTCCTTCTCCTGCTAATAATAATTGGAATTGATAGCCTTTGTTTTTTAATATTTTGACAGGCTCGATTAATGCCAACTGGTTTTTTTGCTCAGCAAGCCTACCAATACATAGGAAAGTGAATTGATCAAATTTTGGCACTTTAATCTGGTAGTCTGTAGTCGCAATACCGTTAGGAATAACATTTACCATTTTTTTATAGATCAGGTTATACATATCTTTTGAAAAAATGATGTCTGCATTTCTCAACCCTTTGGTGAAACGGGTGAATAACTCTCTAAATTTTGACCCTAGATTATAGTTGTGAGAAGTAAAGACAAACTTTAAATTCGGCATCCATATTTTTAATAAGGTCGTCATGATACCTGCATGGATAAGATGCGCATGTACTATATCTATGTGATAATTTTTGACAATTTGTAACAAGGACCACCAAGTTTTCCAAATTGCCAAAGGAGATTTTTGAATGGCTAAAATTTCTACTGGAATATTGGCCTGTTGGAATTGTTCTAGCATGACGGTTTCTTCTAGTTCCACCAGAGAAATAACTAGATAATTAAATTGTGCTTGATCTCCTTTTGTACAAAGATCATACACTACTTTTTCTGCTCCGCCTCCGATACCCAATTGGGTAATTAGGTAGCAGATATTTATTTTTTTAGGGTTATTCATTTGTCTTTTTTTGCTTATTTTTATTGGATGCTGCCAACGTGTTTAATGGGGTATATCTGAAAGGATAAATGTCTCCTGGTCCTCTGGGAGTATCGGATAAATGAGGGGCTTCTGAATGTCTTATATTCGATTTTACTTCGACAACCGATTGAATAATAGTCTCATATTTTTTAATAATATGGACTAAGCCAAAATTGCTTTGCGTATAATTTTTTATCCAATTAGAGTTGAAAGAATAATGTAAAGCATGATTGATTAACTGTGCCATGCCTGCAATGTCTTCGTCTTTTGCCAAAAAACCATTTTTGCCTGATTGGATGATTTCTTTGATGCCACCTGGCACATTGAATGCTACGAAAGGTAGCCCGCAAGCACCTGCTTCTAAGAGCACATTGGGAAACCCTTCGTGTCGAGAAGTCATGCAAAACAAGCGAGCATTTTTAAAATAGATAAATGGATTTTTCTTTTGACCTAATAAATGAACATCTGTTGTTAAACCTGCTAGTTGGATAGCATCTACTAAGTTTCTTTTCTCACTTCCCGCTCCAATAATAGCTGTTTTAGGAACAACTCCATATCGGTTCTTATAAGCCTTTAGTACTTCGATTAACCGATCATATCCTTTTTCATAACTGAGTCTTCCTACACTAACAAGGTCATATTTTTCAATAGATTGACTCGGCGTATTTAATTGTTTTTGGATAGTCGAAACATTAATAGGGTTGTTTATCACGAATAAATTAGGATGTCTCCCTCCTATCTTTTCAAAAGCCGTTTTCATATCTAAAGACTGGCAAATAATTAAGTCTAAATTTTTAGAAAACCACTGATATAATTTTTTATAAAAAAGAAAAGAAAGCGCATTATTTTCTTCTTCAAAGGCAGTATCTATGATAGATGTCTCCCTAGCAATAAATCGGATATTTTTAGGAAAGGCAAAACGGAAAATGGCTAATAATAAATTCAAATGACCCATCGTAGAGAAAACAACTTGTGGCTTTACTTCATAAATCTTTTTTCTAATTTTAAAAATGGCCCGACTGACTCGTTCCGTTTTTAAATCATAGACTTTGACAGACCGATTAATTCTAAAAAAATGATTTTTCCCGCTGATGATGACCAAATGCACTTCAAACTTAGCTATATCAAGGTGATTGGCTAATATACTCATAAACCGTTCTGCACCACCTGCTACTAAGGAAGGTACTATGAGCATTATTTTTATTTGCGAAGATTGATTCATTTGAAGATCCAATAATAGAATTGAATTATTTGATTAATAAATATTAGGGTAAATACGACCTTTCGTAAATTCTTTGGTAGACCGTAGGTCATAGTCAATAGTAAGGGAAATACGAGCGCAAAAAAACGCGATCCGTATAAATTGAAAAAAGGAGAAAATAAAAACACAGTGCTATAAAAAATTAAAATGAAAAAATAGAGTGGTGGAAAGTCAAGTGTGTTTTTTGAATGATAATTCTTGGCATTAATTCCTATTGGTATCAGCCAAATACTTGTATAGAGTAAGGAGCTTGATTGATACATCGTTTTGTCTATTACTGAAGTATTTGTAGCCAAGAAATAAACTAAGTTGAAAGATAGTGCACCAATAATTGCGGTTGGAATTATATATTTCTCCCAATTGATTTTATGTAAAACCCAAAAGACTCCAACTAAGAAAATTAATAGGTACATACTAAAATGGATAAAAGGACATACTAATAATAAGGCTAGTTGACCGTATTTATTAGGGACTCTACTGATTAATAAAAATATGGAAAAAGCAAGCGCACTTCTTGTTTGACTATTAATAAGGTCTATAAATATTGGATTTAAGAGAAATAATAAAATAATACCCCATGGAAGATACTTTCGCAAAAAGTACGTGTAATTAAATAAGGCGATCACTCCCAATACTTTGAATCCAATTAGTTTATCCTGAAAATAGGTTCCAACCAATAACAATAGCTGATCCCAAACTCTTTCTGATAATAACAACTCTTGTATAGAGGACTTGTTACCATTCATTATTTCAGGATATTTGACAAGATCATTTATACGTGTTAAGTAATTAATGACATCTTCGAATTCTTTACCAAACCAAGGGTAATAGACAAATGCGATAGAAAAAATCAATGCCAATAATACATCTACCTTGCCGAGGAAGTAGTACTTTTTTTTATTTGATATTGGTAAAGGCTTATCCATTTTTGTGTGAGATACTATTAAAATGTCTTTTTAGGATAATGCTATAGAAAAGTAGAATGATGAGAAAAACAAAACTGGTAGCCAATGCGATACCTGCTGTTTGAAAATATTTTACAAAAACTATATTGAAAAATGCATTGGCGAAAACACCTATTAAAGCGGACCCAATGAGTACTTTATTTAACTGAAAAGCGGAGATTAACTTGATGCCTAAAATGCCTAAAACATCAAAGGGTAATCCTAGTGTGTACATGGAAAATATCGTAGCTACTTCAATTGTATCTTTTGTTTGAAATGCACCTCGTTCGAATAAGGTGGCAACAATCCAATGACTATTGATAATTAGTAAACTAACCAATACCAAGGAGGCAATTCCTATCGTAAGTCCAATCTTTTTTACTTGACTTTTTAATAGCTCAATATCATTTTTAGCTACTAATTTTGAAAAATAAGGAAATAGGATAATTGATATGACAGTACATGGAATAACTGCAATCATTCCGTAGACCTTATAACTATAATTTAGGAGAGAGACATTGCCTATACCTAAATTGGCCGTCATGGTATTGTCTAAAACCGTCTTCATTGCAATAAAAAACATGGATAGGGCATAAGGCAAAAACTGACGAACGGTGTTAGCAACTTCAGGCGTATATCCAAGTTGAAATCGTAACCGTATACCCAATTGATGGATTCGTTTGTAACTAATGCCTAAGAGCAGCAATGTGCCAATGTTTAGCCCTAATATTAGATTAAGTGTTTGATTATCAGCATTGAAAGTAAAGAAAAATAGAATGGTTAAACCACTTATGAAGAGTGGCTCAATAGCAATCAGAACATTCTTTTTCTTAGCATTTAATACTTTTAAAAACATAGCCGTGAAGTAGCCGAATATTAAAGAAGGGATTAAAAGATAAAAATAGTTCGTCGTAAGTTGACTTGTTTGTGTGTCAAAGTTTTTTGTGAAAAAAGGTAAATAGTAATTACTCATTAAAGAGAGTACAAGTAGACCAAGTATAAAACCAATAGCACCTAACCAAAGCAAATTACTAAAATATTGATTGACCTTATGAGGTGCCTTTTCTTCCAATTTTATGAATTCTGGCACCATTGATTCACTATAGGTGCTACTCACTATTAAACCGTAAAATCCGATAAAAGTATTTGCCATAATAAAAGCATCTAAACTAGGACTAACACCTATCTTATCTGCTACTAAGACCTCTTTAATTAAAGAGATTGCTTTTGCAAACCCTATTAATGCAGCAACTAATACTGCGCTTCTTAGGATAGTATTTGCTAATGCTTTTTTTATTACAAAGCTTACATCTAAGTTTAATAATGATAGCACCTTACTGGTCATTTTCATACAACTTTACCTCTTGATTTTTTGCCACACTACTTATACAAGTGCTAATTCCTGTGCTAATGACTCGCTATACCACTTATAAGAAATAGCCAACCCTTCCTTCACCTTCACTTTTGGCTCATACCCCAACAAATTTTTAATCTTAGAAATATCAGCTAAACTATGAGGAATGTCCCCTTCTCTAGTCGGACCATAATTAGGTGCTATTTTACAGTTGGCAGCCGAAGTAATCCCTTCCCACAATTCATTCAGCGTCGTTCGTTCACCACAAGCCACATTATAAATTTGATTAACTGCCCCTTTTTTATTAGCAAATAAACTCAGTATATTAGCTTGCACTACATTATCAATAAAAGTGAAATCTCGGCTATAAGTGCCATCACCGTTAATAGTAGGTGCATTGCCTTCTATCGCTGCTTTCATGAATAATGGAATCACCGCAGCATAACCGCCCTTTGGATTTTGGCGTGGTCCAAAGACGTTAAAATACCGCAAGCCGATGTATTCAAAAGCATATAAATCTGCGAATACTTTAGCATAAAGCTCGCTTACATATTTAGTGACCGCATAAGGCGATAACGGATTTCCGATTTTGTGCTCAACCTTAGGCAATCCTTTAGAATCGCCATAAGTGGAAGAGGAGGCCGCAAAAACAACTCTTTTGACGCCTTGTTCCTTTGCCGCAGTGAAAATATTCAGAGTGCCTGTGATATTGGTAGCGTTCGAAGCGATTGGATTCTTAATTGATCTTGGAACTGAACCTAATGCTGCTTGATGCGATACAAAGTCCATATCTTGACAAGCGTGATAACAGGTTGCATAATTGGTAATATCTCCTTGGAAGAACTCAAACTTAGGGTTGATAAAGAAAGGACTTAAATTTTCTTTTAGACCTGTAGATAAATTGTCTAAAACTCTAACAGTGTTGACTCTTGGGTCTTCTAATAAAGCAGTTACCAAG
Source organism: uncultured Saprospiraceae bacterium (assembly GCA_937924145.1). Lineage (GTDB taxonomy): Bacteria > Bacteroidota > Bacteroidia > Chitinophagales > Saprospiraceae > JAFMDF01. The sequence goes on along the minus strand of CALDTJ010000106.1, from coordinate 3,156 downwards.
TTAGAACCAATGAATCCTGCCCCTCCAGTTACCAGCACATTTACCTTATTCCGCAAGGCATCATTTGCTACATAATTCGTTAATAAATTTGTCATCTTGATTTGTTTAAGTGTTTGTAAAAAGTCTTTATTGAGAATGGAGAGACTGGTGTGTTGCAACCCGCAACCCGCAACCCGTCAACTCACATAATACCCGTATTTGCTAGCGTAACCATAACGTTGATAGCCGTAGCCACTATTGATATTTAGCCCATTGAGTAGTATATAAGGATTGGTTAATTTTTTTTGTAAGAATAGTTTATTGGCATCTTCCAGCATACGTTTTTGAGTCAGTCCAGCTCGAACTACGTAAATCGTGTCTGTGGCAAATTTGCTCAATAGCATAGCGTCTGAAACTAAGCCGACTGGTGGTGCGTCGATGAGGATAACGTCATATCTATCTTTTAAATCTGCAAATAATTTTGCCACGCTATCTTCTAATAATAATTCGTGTGGATTGAATGGGATGGCACCTGAAGTGATGTAGTCTAGATTGGATTCGTCGGCATAAGTGTGGATAGACTCATCTAGGGTAGTTTGTCCAGTTAAAAGTTCTGAAAGACCAGGTCCGCCATGTAGATGTTGGAGATATTCTTTCATTTTTGGCTTCCGCAAATCTAGGCCTAAGATGATCGTTCTTTGCTTGGTGATAGCAAAACTAAGTGCCAAATTGATCGCTATAAATGTCTTACCTTCTCCACTGACACTAGAGGTAATTAGGACGGTTTGTTGTTGCCTTTTTTTATTTAGAAATTGGAGATTGGTACGGATCAACCGAAAACGTTCGGCGATGGCAGAACGACTATTTTTCTTTACGGCAATTATGGTATCTTTCTTCACCTTACTGACAATTCCTATAATAGAGGCATTGGTTAAATCTTGAATGTCTTCTTCCGTAGAAATACTTGTCTCGAAGAGATGTTTGCCGACCACAAATATAAATGGCAAGAAAAGACCACCTAATAAGCCACCCAAATAAACCAATGATTGTTTTGGATAGATTGCTTCTTTGCTGTATCTCGGTCGGTCTATAGTCTTAGAATTGGCCGAAGTAGCGATTAGGGATAAGGCTGTTTCTTCTCTTTTTTGTAATAAATACAAATACAAATTTTCTTTGACTGTCTGCTGGCGTTTGATTTCGAGTAGCCCTCTTTCTTGCGTTGGGGCTTTGCGCAATCTGCCTGATAAATCTTGATTCAAGCCACTAATGCTGTTCAATTTAGTGCTTAGATTTCTTCTTAAGTTATTAATGGTAGTTTTTATAATGGCTGATAAACTTCTTAATTGTTGTTCGTTAGAGACCAATATTGGATTGGAAGTATTGGCTGTTTCGAGCATTTTTTGTCTTTGTAAGACCAGTGTATTAAATGCCTCTATCGAAGAATTAAGGGCAGTATTGGCAACCGATAAATTAGCTGGGATTAATTCAAACTCTTGATAATTTTCTAAAAAATTAGCCATTGATTCTAGGATACTCAATTCTACGCCCAACTTGTTTTCTTCTTCCGTGTATTTACTCATTTCTTGCATCACGATTCCTAAGTCTGCTGCACTTCCTGAACTGATTTCATGCTTTCTTTTATAATTTTCTACTTTACTTTCTACCGCACTTAATTCTTTAGTAATCCCATCCAATCTTTCATTGATAAATTTGAGGGAGTTTCTCGTTATCTTATTTTTATCTTCAATAGTTTGTGTGTTGTAAATTTCTATCAACTGATTTAAAATGGCTAAGCCTCGTTGTGGAAGTTGGTCATTCAAACTCAATTCTACGATGGTTGCTTCTAAGTCAACTAAAGAGACTTGCATATTTTTCACGAGGCTAGTCGTTGTTCCCTCCGGATCTTTGATGGTGATAATTAAGCTAGTATCTGTGTCGAATTTGAAAGGTGGTTCTATTAAAAATTTGAATGTTCCAAATTTATTTTCGACGATTTCTCCGAAAGGAAAAACACCTAAGTTGTCGTCTTTGTGGATTAACTCAAATTGTTGATAATCAACAGGTTTAATTTCGAATTTTAGACCGTTTTGATCCAAATCTATACTATTTTGTGTCAGCTCTTTATTTAAAGAAAAGGTATCTAAAATAACAGGGAATTTCTGATAAGCAGGGGTCGTTTTGATCCATGTCTGATAATCTGATTGGACATTCAGTTGTAGTGCTTTTACAACTTGCTCCATCAACGAAAATGAATGGATGATTTGAATTTCATTAGATACATTTTCGGAAGCGCCAAAAAGATTTAAATCTTTTAATAATTTATCTCCTGGTGCAAAGCTTTTTTGCTTATCCTCCTTAATTAATAATCGACTTTTTATCGAATAAACAGAGTTGGTAGATTGTAAATAGAAATACGCTAAACCAATGCCGAGCATTGCAAATAAGAGATATAAATACCAATAGTACCTGAAGTATTTATCTACAAATGCTTTCACATCTAATTCCTCTTCTTCTATTATTTTTTTTGTGCCGTTGAATATGGTGTTTGGACTCGTCATCTGTTGGGTTTTTATTTCAGGATGAACCGATTTGGACTTCGGTTTCATCGAAGTCTACAGGTCATACTTTTTGAACATTCAATTCAGGTCATTCAAATTGTAGCGTCAATTTTGCTTATTTGAATGCACTTATCAATAAGGCCGCAATGGATACTACGGCAGAGACAAAAGGCAGAATTTTATTAGAATTATCTCTGACTGCACCTCGTTTTGCGGGGACTGGTTCTATGTATATGAAGTCATTTTGTTGTAAATAGTAATAGTTGGAGACGAAGAAGTTACTGGCATTCATGTCAATCCTTCCAAAAGTTCGTTCGCCATCTATCTCTCTGACAATCAATATGTTAGTTCTATTGGCGTAATCCGTTAAATCGCCTGCCATGGTAATGATTTCTGAAAGGGTGATTCGTTCATTATAAACTTGAAAAGCACCTGGTCGATTGACTTCGCCCGAAACTGTAATTTTAAAATTCAGAAATCGAATGTTAACGACTGGATTTTTTAAGTACGTTTTTAACTGTTCGACTAGCAAATTTTTTACTTCCTCTTTCGTTTTTCCTATGACTGCTATTTTTCCCAATACTGGAAAATCAATTGATCCATTTTCATCTACTAAATA
>CALDTJ010000105.1 GCA_937924145.1 uncultured Saprospiraceae bacterium | reverse complement strand
GACTTTTTTAGGGTCAACGTTCGCTTTTTCTAAAGCACCTTTGATAGCGGCTGTTCCTAATTCAGTAGCAGGAACATTTGCAAACATACCTCCAAAACTACCTAATGGGGTACGAACTGCGGATACGATATATACTTCTTTCTTTGCCATAGATTTTACAGGATGATAGGATTTTCAAGACCCGCCCGCATGACGCAGTCGGGCTGGTTAACAGGATGAATTAGCGCATTCAATCCTTTCAGGATTGGGTCGCATTTTGAACTTCTACCCCCCCCAAATTGTGAATTCGGGGCTATTCATGTTTAAACCTTTCAGGTTTTTTAGGTAGAAACTTCGAAGACCTAAAAGTTATTCCTTTTTTAGTCCAAGCGTTTTGGTTTGCTTAAAGTTTTTAAGAGTAACAGGATGAAATTTAAACCTATTAAAATTGATTCCCTTATTTTGAAATTAAAGTTGATTATATTTTCTTAACTCGCAACTCGCAACTCAAACCAGCGAATATTCGCAAAAGTCTTCTTTTTCTACTAAACAACTACAAAAATGTGCCAGTTTATTTTAATAATTTAAAAAACTGGTTAATTTTAGCCACTTTTGCGGAAAAACGGAGTATTATTCAAAAGGAAAAGTTTATTGTCAAAACGCTTTATATAGTAGAATGGTTGGAAATACTGAGCATTCCTATATTATTTTAACAATTCAATCATAAAGCCATTAAAATTCTATTAATTTTCAAGCCTTTATTTCTTTCCTATATAATTTGTCGTTTTTTTGAACGTTCATAGAAACTCTAGTAGTTTTTTACTATCAACCATATTACGAACAATAGTGATTAAGAGAGTTCTTAGAAGTCATTAAGGTTATTAATGTTATTTTTCTCAGCTTACACAAATAGCCAAGAAAATAACCTTCAATAATTCTTTAATAACTCTACCCGTCGGTAGACAGGCAATAACCTCCAATCACTAACCCAACTAAAAATAATTAACATGTTTCAGCCTTTATTTTTGCAGCAAGTTGACTTAGAAGGAGGAGAAGTCGGTACGCAAAGTTTCTTAGATTTAATTTTCCAAGGCGGATTTTTGAGTATTGCCATCGTTGGTATTTTAGCATTCCTATCATTTATTGCCGTTTATATTTTTCTCGAAAGGTATTGGACAATTAATAAAGCAGGTAAAATTGACCAAGGCTTTATGAATAATATTCGTGCGAATGTGCAAGCAGGCAACATTCACGGAGCAAAAGCTTTGTGCCAAACGACTGATTCACCAGTTGCTCGAATGATTGAAAAAGGATTGATGAGAATTGGTAAGCCACTTCGAGATATTGATACAGCTATTGAAAATGTTGGTAACTTGGAAGTTTTCCGTTTGGAAAAAAACTTATCAACTTTAGCTAGTATTGCTGGTGCTGCCCCAATGATTGGATTCTTCGGTACAGTAACGGGTATGATCTTAGCTTTCCGTGAAATGGCGACTCAGCAAAACGTTACCCCTGATGTATTAGCGGGCGGTATTTACCAAGCCTTGATTACTACAGCGGCTGGTCTGTTGATCGGTATCCTTGCCTTTGTTGGCTATAACGTCTTAGTAGCCAATGTAGAAAAAGTAGTCTTCCAAATGGAAAGGACGACCGTAGAATTCATGGATTTATTGCAAGAACCAAGTGCTTAAGGAAGTTATTGGAAGTTAAGTTATTACAGTTATTAGAGGTTATTATTTGGCAGTAGCCATCTAATCTCCAATTGCTAATCACCAATCACCAATCACTATCATGGGTTTAAAAAAACGATCTAAGGTTAGTGCAGAGTTTAGTATGTCGTCGTTGACGGATATTATTTTTTTGCTACTAATATTTTTTATGTTGACTTCCAGTTTGGTGAAGTTTGACCAATTTAAATTGCCAGAATCGGACGCTCAGACAATGGCACCGACGACTATTGTGGTAACAATAGAAGAAAATGGGAAATATGGTCTAAACGGTAAGCCAACACCTAAAAGGGCATTGAAAGGAGCTATTAGCCGAACCAAACGGTCAATAGGAAATGAGGACGGCGCTACCTTAACCATTGTAGCAGAGGTAGGTGTTCCTTTTGATAAAGTAGTCGAAATGATGACTATTGCCAATGGTCTAAAAATGAAAGCTATTTTAGCAACTAGACCAGCGGATAAAAAATAATCAACGAGTTGTCTGTTATCGGTTGCCAGTTTTGCTTGCAACCGACAACCGACAACTGATAACTGATAAAAATGGGTTTAAAGAAAAAAAGTAAAGTTAGTGCAGAATTTAATATGTCGTCTTTGACGGATATTATCTTCTTGTTACTCATCTTTTTTATGTTGACTTCTTCTTTGATTAATCCAAATGCAATTAATCTGAAGTTGCCAAGTAGTTCGAATGTTCGGACACCTACTTCGCCTTCTAATCTAACAAAAATTAGAGTCGGAAGTACAGGGACTTTTTATGTCAATGGAAGAAAGGCAAGTAAGGCTAAATTAGATAGTACTTTGCGAGACCTTGCTCGAAAGAAAGGTAAGAATGCCAATGTGATTTTAGAGTGGAGTAAAAATAAAACAGGGGTAGAGCATATGGTAACAGTGATGGATTTGGCGTTGAAATACCATGTGAATACGATATTGGCGGCGGAGAAGTAGTGTAGAAGAACAGAGAGCAGAGACCATTCCGCAAGCGGAATTGAGAGAATAGAGATTAGAATTAGGCATTTCCAGTAGTCGAGTCTCTATTCTCTCAGTGAAGCGATCTCTACTCTCTAATCTACATAATAGTTAAAGAAAACTAAAAATTGCTATTCACTTATGTAATTTTTGAGTTTTAAGCATCTTATTAAAAACGATTCGGTCGTTAAGCATGAAAAGTTGATTTATAAGTAATCAATAATTAATCAACCAATCAACTAAAAGACATGGCAGAAATAACTGTAGATCAAATAGAGGAGAAAAATAAAAGGAAAGGGTTTTATACCAGTCTTTTCTTGCATATAGCCTTGTTAATATTGGCTTTATTGCCTTTGTTGACTTTCCCAACTCCTCCTCCTGGACAAGAAGGGATTTTGGTAAACTTAGGAATGCCTGACGTTGGGCAAGGAGAAGAAAATGCACCACCTGCTAAAGCAGAGCCTGCACCTTCTAGACCTGAACCAGAGGTAGAGCCTGAGCCTACACCACCTGAGCCTGAAGTGGAACCTGAACCAACGCCTCCTGAGCCAGAACCAATACCTGAGCCAGTGGCAGATCCTACTCCTCCAAAGGAAGTAATAACAAACGATAACTCTAAAGAAATTGCTTTACAAAAGGAAAAGGAACGTAAGAAAAGAGAAGAAGATCGGGAAAGACGTTTAGAGGATGAACGTAGGAAGAAGGAGCAAAGAGATGCAGATAGAAAGAAGCAAGCAGCTGAGGATGCTAAGCGAAAGAAAGCTCAAGAAGAGGCTCGTAAGAAAAAAGCTGCAGCAGATGCAAAAGCAAAAGCGGAAGCTGAGCGAAAAGCAGCTGCAGCAAAAGCGAAGGCTGAGGCAGATCGAAAGGCAAAAGAAAAAGCAGACGCAGAGGCTGAGATCGGAAGCTTATTTGGTGGAGGAAGTGGTAGCGGAAAAGGAAATACAGGTTCTTCGGGAAACCAAGGAGACCCAAATGGGGATCCTAACTCAAGTAACTTAGAAGGTGTAAGTGCTGGCGCAGGTAGTAGCGTAGGTGGAGGACTTAGGGGGCGAGGTATCTTGAATGCACCAAAGATTAATGACGACTTTAATCGTCCTGGAAAAGTAGTGGTAAAAGTTTGTGTAGATGGTACAGGCCGAGTGACTTCTGCAGATTTTACACAACGTGGTTCGACCACTACTGATAGTCAATTGGTTAAGATTGCCGAGAGAAATGCTTTAAAATATAAGTTTTCGAAAGGAAGTATTGATAAGCAGTGTGGTACGATTACTTATGTGTTTAAGGTGAAGTAGCGGAGGGC
>CALDTJ010000104.1 GCA_937924145.1 uncultured Saprospiraceae bacterium | reverse complement strand
GCTGCCTTTTTTTTTATTTTTTACTAGTTTTGATAATTAAAAGAAAAAACTAGGAATAAACATGTTTCGACGGAGACATACACAATTAAGCTCAGCCTTTTGGTTGAGCTTTTTTTATGCCCTTTTTTAGCTTCTTACCGCTTTTCCTGAATTACTCTATCGTAGGGTTATTTCTATTTGATAAAAGAAATGATAATATTTTACAAATAAAGATAAAGTATAATGTTTTAGGCATTGATTTTGCATTACTTAAATAAGTATCATATAATATTTTAATATGATCTTCCAGTTATAAGCACTCCAGTTTAAAAAAAATTAAGTCTAGGTTTTAATTGTTGTTTTAGAATCGTCTCCTACGAGATTGGTTATTAATTTTCTTTTAGACTTTCCACTCTTCATGTACCCACATAAAAATAATTATTACTGATTGATTCAGTAATGAAAGTATCGTATTGGTTAACAGTATTTACTTAGGCTAAGTCATTAGTACTTGCCCAAAGGAATATCTCACGCATTATGATGCTTATGCTATTATTATACCTTACCACTTTTGTTTTGGTGATTTATCAAGCTAGAAATAACTCGTTATTTCAATATTGATAGACCGCCAATTTGATGACAACATTTTATTTTCCTATGAAAAAACTACATTTGTATTTTGTACTTGCGGTCGTATTCCTTGCGACCCACCTAAACGCTACCACTGCAGAGGGAAGCCCGACCACTTCCATAGAAGAAGAGGCTCCTGTGTGTAGCAGTGCGATTAATCTAAGCTTAGACGAAAATTGTCAAGCGGGATTAGTCCCTGATTTACTTCTAGAAGGGCCAGATCCTTTAGAAAATTATCGAATTTTCATAACGAGTCCAACGGATTCTACAGGTAATTTTTCTCAAAATGGCACGGATAGTGTCATTATCTTGAACACTGGTGTATATCAATATTCAGTGGTAGACATGACTGGTAATACTTGCTGGGGGACATTAACAGCAGAAGATAAACTACCTCCCGTTTTTTCCACTTTTGTAAGAGATACCTTTATTAGATGTGATGTGGATCTAACGGAGGCTGGGATAGGAGCAACTCGACCTACTGCAACTGACCTTTGCGGTGGCGCAACTGTCACTTTTCTATCTGCGTTCGTTGAGCAAGATGCTTTTCCTTGCGATACTAGTGTAATTGCTAGTTTGTGGCAAGCTACCGATGCTTTTAATAATACGGTTATTGATACCCAGCGAACAGTGTTTATTCGACCAGATAAAAGTAAGCTGCTTTTCCCAGCGGATGTTACTTTAAGTTGTGGGATAGATACCGAGGCGGATCTAGAAGATTTGACTAAAACAGGTAGTTTAAATATTCAAATTGGTAGAATTAGCGGTGGAGTCTTTATGGCTACAGATACTATTTCTTTAAACGAAACTGCAGGTCATTGTAGTTTTGCGATTACCAAAACTGATATTCGTACATCAAATGATTGTGAAGTCAATATTATCCGCTACTGGGATGTGATAGATTGGTGCGGTCCAGTTCCAATTCCTATGCGAGTAGATACTCAAATAGTTCGGCTTTCAGATACTTTAGCACCTGTTTTTGCTTCTCATCCTAATGGAGATTTATTAAATCCATTGAGAGCAGAATTAGGAACTAATTGCCTTTTTATAGTTGAACCAACTGCTCCAACTGCCACAGATAATTGTGATACCTTACCAACCGTAGAGATGTTTGAAGTAGCTCAGTTAGTAAATGGAGTATATGTGAAAATTGGTACTAATACTAATACGACAACTTTACCTTCGGATACCTTGAGGTTAGGATATCGAGCATTTGACAGATGTTACAATCAACCTAAAGAAGATACAACTTATACTTATTTGATAACGGAAGATAGAACAGCACCTGCTGTTATTTGTGTAGATGATTTGGTAATTGCTATAGCTAATAATGTAGGAAGTACGCTTAGAGCAGAAACAGTTGATGGTGGAAGTTTTGATGCTTGTGGAGCTATTACTAAAGAAATCAGACGAAAAGGCGTAGATACTACTTGGGAATCTTCAATTCTTTTACCTTGTATATTGATTGATAGTCAAATAGTTATTGAGTTAAGAATAACGGATGTCGCGGGGAATCAAAATTTTTGTGAAACAACCGTAAGACTAGAAGATAAAGTAAGTCCAATATGCCAAGACTTGGGCCCTCAGACAGTAACATGCGATGTAATTCGATCCAATGATTTTGGTGCAGTAACGGATAATAATAATAACGATGATTTCGATGATGCAGAATGGAGAACCATGACTGCTAATCAGATGCTTAATTATAATGAGACTTTTGGGGATCCAGCGTGTAGAGAAAATATTGACTGCCAATCCTTTACAATCGAACAACAGTATCAGCGAGTAGAGAATGCATGCGGTATGGCACAAGTAAAACGTAGATATAGAGGCATAGACTCACAAGGGAATATAGGTGCATGGGCCGAACAGGCAATTACTACAACGTATCAAGCAGGTTGGACCATTACTTTTGCCCCAGATTGGGAAGGAGGATGTAATGATGTGATTCCAGCACCATTTATTGAACTACAAAATGGAGCTTGCGATATTTTAGGTGTGAATGTTACAGAAAAAACTTTTACCGCAGATGAAGATTTTTGCTATAAAGTAGAACGTACTTATCAGGTGATTAATAGTTGTTTATTTTCCGCTTCGACCGTACCTTTTACAGTGGTTAGACCAGCCAATGAGAGTGGTGTTGTTTCAGACACATTTACCGTAAGTGCAGATAGTTTAGCGGGACAATCTCAACTAATTTATCGACAGATTCTAAAAATTAGATCTACAGACACACCAACTTTGAGCATAGGGTCAGTAGATATATGTCTTAGGGGAGCTGGTTTGGATACAATTCCACCGAAGCAGGATAGCTTAGGATGTGCTGAGTTAAGAACTTTTTCTGCCAGCGGAACAGATTGCATAGGTAACGCTATTACTCGATTCCAATGGAATTTTTATGAAAATGGTATAGTTACTGAGTCGGGGACAGGTAGTAGTTTTACAAAAGCAGTATTACCTGCAGTAGATTATGGGGTCCAATTTACTGTATTTGATGCATGTAATAATCAAGCGACGGAAAGACGGGATTTCGTTTTTCAAGATTGTACAAAACCAACGATTTTTGGTCGTACGGGCATTACGATAGAATTAACCAATGGCTCAGCAGAAATATGGTCATCTGACTTCGACAAAGGCAGTTATGATAACTGTACGGATCAAGCGACTTTATTGAGTAACTTTAGAATATGGCATGCTAGTCTTGGTGATGTACCAGGAACAGTTGAAGCGATCAAAAATTTACCTACAAATCTGACTTTCACCTGTGCACAACTAGCTAGTCAAGAGGTTTTTATTTACACGTTTGATGAAGCAGATAATATTGATAGAATAGAAGCATTTGTAATCGTACAAGATAATCAAGAATCTTGTTTAGGGCAAAGTAGAATAAACGTCGGAGGGCAGATATTTACAGAAAATGGAGAAGAAGTCGAAGAGGTAAGTGTAGCATTATCTGGAGGAATGACAACCAACAAAATCACAGGAGCTAATGGAGGATATGTATTCGATTTACCGATGGGGAGAGATTACATGATTGAGCCAACGAAGAACATGAATCCATTAAACGGTGTAACTACGTTTGATTTAATTGTTATCAGTAAGCACATTTTAGGTATTGATAAGTTGGATTCACCTTACCAACATATTGCGGCGGATGTTAATCGATCAGGAACAATTACAGCATTTGACTTGGTACAATTGAGGCAATTAATTCTAAAAAATATTAGTGAGTTCCCTAATAACGATAGCTGGAGATTTGTAGATAGCAATTACCGATTTACGACTAAAGTGCCAGAGAGTGAGCCATTTTTAGAGCAAGTATTGTTCAATGAGATGGAAAAAGAAGGGCTGGAAGTTAATTTTATTGGAGTTAAAATAGGAGATGTAAATGGTTCTGTGGTTGCCAATCGACTGACTAATACAATTACAACAGAGCGTAGCAATCAAAATAGGGTAGATTTTAATATTAAAGATCAATTATTAACTAAAGGCGAACGGATAACTATTCCATTTATGATTGATAATTTATCTTCAATTGAAGGGCTACAATTTGCACTAAATTTCAAGCATTTAGAGCTTCTAGAAGTAGGAGAAGGCTTAGCCAAAGCCAATAATATCAACTTGAATTTATTAGCAAAAGGTAGGTTGGCGACTAGTTGGAATAGAGTGGCTGAGCTAGATTTAAATCAACCATTATTTACCCTAACGTTTGAAGCTCAGCAGAGTGATTTACTAAGTAACCTGTTAAGTGTAGATGAGGCAGGTATGACCGCAGAGGCATACACGACTGAAGCCGAACTATTAGCAGTGCATTTAAATTTCGAAAATGCAGAGCAAGCAGGAGCTTTTGAACTTTTCCAAAACAAACCAAATCCATTTAGTGGCGAAACAAGTATCCCGTTTTATTTACCAAAGGGAGAAAAAGTAAGCTTGAAAATAATGGATATGCAAGGTCGAATCTTACAAGTTATTGATCGTGGTTTTGAGAAAGGCTTTCATGAAATTCATATTGATAAAAGAGATTTGGGAGCAGTTGGTGTTTTGTATTACCAATTGACTGTCGGAAAAAATATTGCTACTCGAAAAATGGTTGTTATAGAATAATAGAGTAGTATTGTCAGCACTCCAAGTACTGATAAAAAATTTGTGTGAAATTAGGCCAGTTAGATGTTAAAATCTAACTGGCTTTTTTAGTAGAAAAACACTCGTAGTAAACCACATCAAGGAAATCTCGATTATGAAGGTCCTCGGATCGAGATTTTGAAATAAAGCATTTTATTAGATCAATCTAAAAACGTTATCCAAAAAGAAAGTACGACGGATTTGGAATAATCAGATAGTTCCTTATTTTGAGAAAAATCTTACATCACAAATAATAAACGATGAAATTTTTCGATCTAAACGTTCCATTAGAAGATAGTCCAAGCGAACCAATCCCAGTAAAAATAGCTCACCAAAAGCACGAAGACAGCGCCGAACAAATGGCCAGTTTCTTCGATGCTACCGTAGATGATTTACCCAATAAACTAGGTTGGGCAAACGAACAAGTTTCCCTAATTACCCATGCTGGAACTCACGTTGATGCACCGTGGCATTACTATCCAACTTGCGAAGGAAAGCGAGCTAGAACAATTGATGAACTACCACTAGAATGGTTCTATGGAGACGGTGTAGTTTTAGATATGCGGCACAAAGAGCAGGGGGGATTAATCACTATTGAAGACTTAAAAGCGGCTCTGGAGAAAATTGATTATACCTTAAAAGAAAGAGACATTGTGCTGATTCACACAGGAACTGACAAAGTCTGGGGCAAAGCAGAATATTTCAATAGTGGCGCAGGAGTGAGTGGCCCCGCTACCAAATGGCTAATAGACCAAGGTATAAAAGTCATGGGCATAGATACTTGGGGCTGGGATCAACCCTTTTGGGCACAAAAAGAACGTTTTAAAGCAACTGGTGATAAATCTGTAATATGGGAAGCGCATAGAGTAGGGAAGGAGGCAGAATATTGTCAAATAGAAAAATTAGCAAATTTAGATTTGTTACCAAGACCATTTGGCTTTAAAGTCAGTTGTTTTCCTGTAAAGGTAAAAGGCGGTAGTGCAGGTTGGACTAGAGTAGTCGCGATGTTTGAAGATTTGTAATGCGGATTGTTAATCCGTTCTCCATTTAATAAGCATATGGTTGGGAGGTTTAGAAAAAAATGATTTTAATAGGTTGTACGGATTGAGCGGATTAAAAGGATTAAAAACGGATTTTTCAGTAAATCTCTTAAATTTTAAAATCCCTTAAATCCGCTAAATCTAATGCATCCGTACAACCTATTACACTTTGTTGTAAGATAGAATTTTGATAAAAACATATAATATGAAAAACAACTACCTATTAATAATCTGTTGTCTAATAGTTTCTATCCTCAATGCACAAGATCACCAACTGCCACTTTGTTAAGGCGGATAATAGTTTGTGTAAGTATTAGATTATTCTGCAAATAAAACATCCATAGTGAAATATTGATCTACTAGTCCCAAACTAGATTGATTTTCAATAACGGGAAAAGTGGTTAAAATATTAAGAAAAATTTGTTTTTTACTTTTTGTTCTTGCTTTAAAAACGGCAATCTTTTTGCGTAATTGACCAGCATAATCTTTAGAAATTAAAAAATCTTCTTTATAAAACTTTAATTCGAAAAGGTTAATAACCTGATCATTTCTATCAATAAGCAAATCAATTTGACAGCCAGGGAAGTCATCCGTTCCTCTTGTGTTATAGACAGATGCTTCAGAATAAATACCTCCAATTTTTAGGGCATTTTTGATTTGTGAGATATGTTTAAGACAAATACCTTCAAAAGCATACCCGCTCCATGATTTCCATGTTTGAGTTTGGCTTACTTTTTTCCAAGTTCCAGTTCCTCCACTTCTTTTATTTTCTATAAATTTTAAATAAAAGAGGGAGTATTCATCGCTTAAGCGGTACCGCATATCCCTTTTTTTGTTGCCAAAAGCATAATAAATACTAAGAAACCCCGAAGAGACTAATTCTTCTAATATTTTGGTGGTACCCCCACCATTTGGCAGGTCTCCGTTTTTGATAATTTCCCGTCTGGTTAATCCTTGTTTTTTTTCAGAGATTATTCTAATTATTTTAATGTGTTCTTCTGCGTTTTCAAAAAGAGCAGGGTATAAAGAAGAAAATTCATCGTACAAAAGACCGTTTTCTGAAAAACAGATGTCATCTATATTCTGAATGGCGCTCTTCCCTTTTTCCACTTCTTTCAAATAATGTGGAATTCCCCCCATTGCCATATAAATTTGTATTATTTGATAGTTGTTCATGTTTATTTGCTTGCTGTGCAGAAATAATTTCGTTTCAGCTAAGTTAAAGGGAGTCAAATAAATCCGTCTGGTTATTCTGTTATGTAAACCACCTTTATTACGAACCACTTTTTGAATCATCCAGGATGCTGCTGAACCGCAAATAACCACTACTATATTTTTTTGAGACGCCCAACTATTCCAGAAAAAACTCAAAGCTTTCAAAAAGCCAGATTTTTTAGTAGCTAACCAGGGCAACTCGTCTAAAAAAATAACTATTTTTCCAGTTCCAGTTTTTATTTCTAAATAGTCGATGAGCATTTGAAACGCATCTAGCCAATTCGAGGTGGGTTTAATCGGAATGATAGGTTTGGCGTAATTATTTAACCGAATAGCAAAATTCTTCAATTGTTCTGCCTTGGTTGCGTTTTGGAGACCAGTTACTTCAAAAACTAATTGATTTTTATAGGCTGAACGTACTAAAAATGTTTTACCTACTCTTCTCCTACCTATTAATGCCACCATTTCTGGTTCATTAGAGTCTAGTGCTTTCTGTAATATTTCTTGTTCTTTTTTTCGCCCGATTAATTTACGATTCATTACTTTTGTTTTGAATAACTCGCTAAAAGTTGTTAAATTAGTAACTTTTGGCGAGCTATTCAAAAAATAGCTCGCCAAAAATGTATTTTATTTAGAGTTTTAGCGAGCTATCTTTGAAGTTTAAAATAAAATTTACAAAAAAAATAGAGATGAACATCCAATCATACCTAAAAAGAATCAACTATAATCACCCCTTAAAAGCTGATAAAGCAACACTATTCCAACTTCACCAAGCCCATCTATATCATATTCCTTTCGAAGATCTAAACATCCATTACGATATTCCAATCGTTCTAACCATCAAAGATTTATATCGAAAAGTAGTCATAGAAAAACGAGGGGGATTTTGCTATGAACTAAACGGTTTATTCCTCGAATTATTAAACGAGATAGGTTTTAAAACAACCCTTATTTCTGCGAAAGTGATTAACAAACACGGCATCATTGGCCCACAATTCGATCATGCAGCGATCATCGTAGATTTAGAAGATGAGCGGTGGCTAGTCGATGTTGGGTATGGAGGAGATTCCTTTGTTTTACCAAAAGAATTGAAATTGGATGTCGTGCAAAATGATGTACATGATTACTATAAATTTGAAAACTACAATGAGGACGAATGGCTACTGCTTTATTCCTCAGATGGCAAAAACTTTAGCAAACAATACATCTTTAGTTTTGAAGAGCAACCTTTAGCCAATTTTAATCCAGAATGTCAACGCAAACAAATTGAGGAAGGTGGTCATTTTAAAACTAACCTAATTTGTACGAAGGCAACTACAGCAGGTAGAATTTCTATTTATAATGATAGATTGACCATCAAAAGCAGAGGAGGAAAAGCTTTTCAAAAGATTGAAAATGAATCCGCTTTGCTGAAAATCTTAGCCCAGCAATTTGGAATTATTTTACCTCAAAATTGAAGTAATAGTTGTTGATAATGAATAGTGTTTGTTCTAATTTTTTTCGTATGTAAGTCTTTCCAGCACTGCAGTGCTGAAAAGACTAAAGCATTGAAGAATAAAGCCTAATTAGCTAAATTTCATTTTAATTACTAGAGATGCTCACTTCTTAAAACTAAAGTTAAATAGTTGTAAATTTGCCCTTCCATACACAGCGATTAAAAAGATAGCGCTGTTGTCGCCCTATATTGGTGCCCAAATGCTTTTTATAAAAGCTGGAAGATGTCAAAATTACCAGAACAATACCGTTTCCTTGATTTATCAGACTATGGAAGACCGGTAGCACGATTCATTGCCCTTTCTCTTAAAGAAACTCCCTTTACGCCAGTTCATGTTACTTTTTGCTTTATGTTTACGGGCATATTAGGCATCGTAGCGATGTACCATCACTATTATTTATTAGCTGCTTTACTTTTTGTGTTTAAATCTATTTTAGATGCAGCAGATGGTGAATTGGCACGGATCAGAAATAAACCTTCCTATACAGGACGTTATTTAGATTCCGTCTTTGATATTATTCTTAACTTCATGATTTTAGGGACGATTGGTTATATGACCAATGGTTCTATCCTATATACACTACTCGCCTTTTTTGGGCTACAGTTACAAGGAACACTTTATAATTATTACTACGTTATTTTGCGAAATATTTTTCAAGGAGACACAACCAGTCGAGTTTTTGAAACTGAAACGCCTATTGCCATGCATGGCGAAAACCAACGAACCGTTACTTTTCTTTATCGAGTTTATCTTTCTTTATACGGTGTTTTTGATCGGATTATTTATGCCTTAGACCGTTCGGCATCCAAATCTAGCGGGATTCCAAAATGGTTGATGACTTCTATTTCAACTTTTGGATTGGGTTTTCAATTATTATTGATTGGCTTATTATTAGTCTTTAATCAGATTGAGTGGATTATTCCTTTTTTTATCGCTTATTCTTTGTTGATTTTTGTTTTTATTGGGATTCGGAAGGCTTTTTATTAGGAGTTTTGCTTGGTACTGGATGTTGTTTTACCACATAGTCACATAGTTTTTTCACATAGAGCACATAGTTTGCTTTATTAGACTTTGACCGAGCAGTAGCATTTTTTCATAGTTAGATGTTGACTTTCCTTTTTCTAATCCTTTGATTATCATCAAATTTAGCTGTCAAAGCTACTGCTCGAAATTGTCAAAGCTACCGCTCGTGTCAACATCTAGCTTAGTAAACTATGTGTTCTATGTGCTTTTACTATGTTACTATGTGGTAATCCTAATATCGTTTTGAACTTCAGTTCCTTATGTCTATGTGGTAATAAAACAAAAAGCACCAATAAAATCATCTGTTTAAACATCAAGAAATAAATAAATATATTTTTTTAATAAATTATCAAAAAAGATAAATTGAATAAATTTTTACTATGATAAAAAAATGTCATGTATAAAAAATTAGTAGTCATTTTATTATAAAACTAAAATAGATGTCATATTATAATTAAAATATATGTCACCCTTTTTGGAGTATCCATTGTTGAAAAAATTATAAAAAAAATTATATTTAAAGTGAAAATTGGAACGGCTTTTGGAATAAGGGTAGGAGTATTAAGTTTTACCGATTATTATATTTTAGTATTTTAAGTATTTAAGTTTATTGCCTTTATATCCTAAAAAAAGTTTAAGTTAAAAAAGAATTTTCTATCCCCATATATATTGGGAAAGTGGATTATTGCCCCACTTTAGATGTTCAATTTTTAATTTTAGATTTTTAAATTATTTATTTCCTTCCTATTAAGTCTTGCAAAAGTACGTGAATCGTTGTGTATTCACTTGATATACTTTTGGCGGGATTCCCATGTTTTTTACTGTTTCCCATATTGCCTTATTTGACCTGATGTCATTGGATTATATACCGTTCCATCAATTCAAATAATATACTGTAAATCAGTAATTTACTCAATAATAGCGTACTTCTATTAAAAGATATTTACGCATTTTTATATTTAAACCGATTTAAGTAATGACGACTCTACAACAAATTGGAGCAAAGCTTTCGCTATGCTTACCAAAACTAAATCACTATGGGCTTTTTGTAAGTCTTTTCGCAATTTTTGCGTTGACTACGGCCTTTAGACCTACCGAGTTCTCTATCGACGATCACGTACTTGCAGCAGCAGATGAGCCGATTGAAACGAAGGCGTTAGTAAATAACGCTATGATGCCGCAAACCATTCTTATTCCAACGACGAATATAGTTGATACAACTTTGGTTGCTGATTGTGGAGAACAAGTTAGTTTTGAAAGTGATGCTAACACTGGTGTCCAATATGTAGATACGACCGCTAGAAATAGTGTGATGGTCATTTGCCCACCAGATAGTAGTCGATTTTTAGTGGCTACTTTTTCTCGTTTCGATTTAGAAACAGGAGATTCTCTTTTTGTGTATGATGGATTAGATACCACTGCTAATTTTTTAGTAGCAGGTAGCGGATTCGGAAACCCACAGATTGGTGGTTGGGTCGGTTCTAACTGTGATAAAGCTTTGAATCCATCAGGTTGTTTAACCTTCCAATTTAAAACGGATGGTGACAATAATAAAGGAGCAGGATGGGAAGCTTGGGTAACTTGCGAACAAGGAATTTTTAACATCAAATCACCAGATAATCAATTCGTTTCTCTAAAATGTAATGAGTTGAAAAAAGCAGTCACGATCAATGCAGGAACAGTTGTCACCAATGGTTGTAGCGTTGCGAATGACAGTATTTTAGTAGAAATTTCTAATGCAAAAGGGACGCTTTGTAAAGATACTTGTATCCAGTCAGGTGGCTCGTTTCCTATCACAAACTTAGCAATTGGAAATTATACGGTTAAGCGTACTTTAAAGACAAATGCATCGGTTACTAGTAGAAATTATGTGATTATTTCACCACCATCATTAACTTGTAACGATGAAGTAGAGGCTGTTTTAGGCAATTCTTGCTTAGCATCTATTCGTCCAGATTACATTTTGGAAGGTCCATGTGACACTTCAGCTAATATATATTATGACTTGATCATCATGACTACAGATGGTGATACTATCAAAACAGGAACGAGTCGAAATGGACAATATCCAGTAGTCACTAAGGATGAAGTAGAGTTGTGTGGATCGACTAAATATCAAGTAGAAATCACTAGAGTTTATGATTATAATGGAGATTGTTGTAGCGAAGGTTTGATAAAGGATGTTTGTTGGGGCTACATCAATTTTGTAGATGGTACTAAACCTCAATTCACCTCTAGTAGTGTGGATACTATTATGGCTTGTGGAACGATTAATTTTGATGCAATCGGCGCTACCTTAACTAAGCCAAATGTACAAGATAATTGTGATTCTGTTACTTTAGATGTTATTGATAGTGAGTTGATTGTAGGCGATGCGTGTTCAGAGATGCGTACGTATTTAGTGACTTGGAAAGCAACGGATAGATGTGGAAATTTTGCTACTCAAAAAGATACCTTAAAGGTTGTAAGACCTGATTTAAAAGATGTGATTAAGTTACCAAACGTAATTTTAAGCTGTGGCGAGGACAACCCTGAAACAATGGAAGATTATGAGCGATTAGGTATCGTGAAAATTCCAATGCCAGGAGATACTTTGACTTTGAGCACAGACGAATACATTTGTAATTATATTTTAATAAAAAATGATGAAGAAGTACCACATCCTGGCGGCAAAAAGATTGCTAGATACTGGGCGGTAGTAGATGGTTGTGGAAATATTCCTTTCCCAATCGTAGTAGATACACAAATCATTGAATTCATAGATACTTTAGCACCTTCTATTGATTGTTCGCCTTATGGAACCTTAGCAGATGCGCAGAAGATTGGCTTACCATCTGATCAATGTGCAATGGTCGTTAGTTTGCCTAAACCAACCGCTACAGATGTATGTGCAGAACCAACAGTAGAGATGTTTAGAGTAGAACAATTAGAAGACGGTGAGTGGAGAAGAATCGCGTCAAATTTAGCCGAGGCAGGTGAACTATACTGCGATACCTTTAGGGTGCATTGGCAAGCGATTGACATCACTTTGGACAGTGTTGCTTTGAGAGATACTTGTGTACAATATTTTGAGTTACAAGATAGAACACCACCAACCGTTATTTGTGTAGATGAGGTACAAATCGCTTTTGATGCGGAAGGTACTAGATTATTTGCCAGTGAGATCGAAAACCAGTCGAGTGATGTATGTGGTATTGTTAAAGTAGAGATTAGAAAAGCAGGCGGAACATGGGGCGAATACATTGAGTTTTTCTGTACGGATGTTCACCAAGATTTTCCTTCTGAGTTAAGATTTACAGACAAGGGTGGCAACACTAATACTTGTAGTTTCAATGTGACTTTACTAGATGTGATTCCACCTTTTTGTGAAGAATTACCAGACTTTGAAGGCACTTGTGATAATTTTCACAATGGTCAGTTTGGTCCAACGACAGATACTAATGAAAACGGATTTTTCAACGAATCAGAGTGGGTAGAGTTAACAGGAGACTTATTTGATGAGTACAATAGTCAATTTGGCAATCCAATGTGTGAAGATAACTTGGCTTGTGTACCATTTAGCTCCGAACAACAATACCAAGTGATTTATGACCAATGTGGAGTAGTTAGAGGACGTAGACGATACAGAATCATTGATTGGAATGGTCAGGGTATTGCTTCAGAATGGAAATATCAAGAAATAAATATTACTTACAATCCAGGATGGTCCTTTACATTGCCTGTAGATTTCTTTGGAGAATGTGGCGATGAGGTGCCAGCAGCAGATATTACCATCGAAAACGGTGCTTGTGATGTAGTTGGTTGGGAACACGAAGACCAAGTTTTTGACATTGTTCAAGATGCTTGTTATAAAGTGATCAGAACCTATCACATCATCAACTGGTGTAATTATGTCCAGGGGCAGGCTCCAATTGAATTAAATAGAGCAGAAAATCCATTCGGATTAGTCAACGAACAAGTGACAATTACTTCAGAAGATGTTGACAATTACGGTTACTATACTTATGTACAAGTATTGAAAGTAACAGATAATGTTGCACCAAACTTGACGATCAATGAAGTATCGACTTGTATCTACGGAGTAGGCGATGCAGACCCTGTAGGCGTTGAAGATCAAACACCAGGTTTTGCACCTTATGAGTGCGACACCGTAAGAATCTTCTCTGTAGAAGCGAATGATTGTAGTCAGAGTGCTTTTAGCAACTTTGCTTTCACTTACGAAATTTATGAAGACAGTGTCTTAATGGATAGTGGTGATGAGTCTAAATTTTTCTGGACGGTTCGACCTAAAGTTAAATATACCGTGAAATTTACAGTATTCGATAACTGTGGCAATATGAGATCTTTAACTAGAGATTACGAATTTTGGGACTGTAGCCGACCATCAGTTGTCTGTATCCCAGAAGTAAATGTCGAAATCACATCAGATTCATCGGCTAGATTAGATGCTGCTCTTTTCGAAAAAGGAAGTTGGGATAATTGTACCCCACAGTCAGAATTGCGTTACCGAATTTGGCACAAGAGTATCTCCGTTATTCCACCAGTAAATAAAGAAGAAGTAGCAGCATTGCCAAGTACGATTTATTTAGACTGTGAATACAGAGGAGCACAACAGATTTTCTACTATGTAATTGATGCAGAGGGTAATTTTAATAACTGTGTAGCCACTGCCAATGTAGCAAACAACTCAAATATTTGTATCGGTGATCCTACAGCTATCCAAGCAGTAGTAGCTGGAAATATTCAGACGGTAGAAGGCACGATGGTAGAATCAGTCAATATCGAAGTACAAGGAGAAGGAGCAATGCCAACAATCATTACAGGGGCAAGTGGAGACTTCAATATGACATTGCCAAAAGGTCAAGCTTACGAAGTGACGCCAATCAAGACAGATGAGCCATTGAATGGAGTATCGACTTTCGATTTGATCTTAATTAGTAAGCATATCTTGGGTATTGAGCCTTTTAGTTCTCCATATCAATATATCGCAGCGGATGTAAACCAATCGGAGACGGTTACAGCATTTGATTTGGTACAACTACGTCAATTGATCTTAAACATTAATACAGCGTTTTCAAACAATACGAGTTGGAGATTTGTAGATGCGAATCATACATTTACGACCGACACACCACTAACAGAAGATTTTAAAGAAAAAATTACGATAGATAATCACCAAGTAGATAGGATGAATGCAAATTTCGTTGCTGTCAAAGTTGGTGATTTAAATGGCAGTGCAACTGCTAACGCTTTACAAAAACAACAGAACAGCGAGTCCAGAACAGCTCGCAAAACCCTCACCCTAAACATTTTAGATAAAAACTTAACAGCAGGACAAACCGTAACGATTGATTTTACACAGCAAGATTTGAAGAACTTTGAAGGCTATCAAATGGCTTTAGATTTTACAGGACTAGAACTACTCACCATTCACGAAGGAATGGTGAAAACACATCACTTTGGACAGACTTTACTAAACAGAAACATTTTATTGAGCAGTTGGGACCGTTTTAGCGGATCAACAGACCCTACAACGGACGATACGCATTTATTCTCTCTGGAATTCAAAGCCTTATACGCTGGAAAAATAAGCGACTTCTTACACATACAACCAAACACACTTACACCACAAGCTTATAACATAACAGGAGAATTACTCGATATTGACTTACACTTTGAAACGACAACTACCGAACTTACTTTAGCGCAGAATCGCCCGAATCCTTTCAAAGAAACGACGACGATTGGCTTTCAATTACCACAGGCTGGAAAAGCGACATTAACGATTTTAGATGTACAAGGACGAGTATTATTACAAGAGGAAAGAAACTTTTCAACAGGTAGCCAACAATGGACAATTGAAGGTCGAAACTTGACGACAAAAGGTATTCTGTATTACCAACTAGCAACTGATAATGAAGTGCTTACGAAGAAAATGATGTTTTTAGAATAAAGTACAGGCGACTTCAATCGCCTTCTAACAAAAGATAATTATACCAAAAGTGGCGACTAGAGTCGCCAGTACAATGCCGATTTAATAAGAAAAACATACGGTGGTAAAAAACCACTTTCCTGAGATTACTGACATCAATTATCCCATGCTATTCAAAAAAGAAATAGCATACGAATTTTTACAATTAATATAGCTTTTAGACGCTGTAAAGGGCGAGTGTACTGTGAACCCCCGATAGGAATCGGAGCAAGCCGAGTACCGTGAACCGTACACCGTCAAATCAAACTAAAATTTACCACACATGAAAAAATGGTACCCATCCTTAGCGCTTTCAGCACTTTTATTTGTGCTTTGCTCTATGTCTATACATGGTACTTTGAGTTCTCCTACTAGTGCGGATAAATTGACCACATTAAGTTCAGTTTTAACTTCCACTAACGAAGATAACTCTACGGAAAATAGTGCAAACTATGCCTTGATGGCGGGTGACACACAAGTCATCAATATGCCATTAAGTGCCAACCGTACAGACATCATTGATTGCGATGCAATCAACTTATTTCAAAATAGATTCGAACATCTATATCCAGATACAGTAGCTCATAGAGATACCATTACGCTTTGCCCAGCTGGTAGTGACAAGCGAGTATTCGTCACTTTCACTGAGTTTGAGTTGGCATCTGGAGATACGCTTTATGTTTACGATGCAGATAGCCTTCCATCTACTCGCCAAGTTGCCAAATTTACAGGTGCAGGCGTTAGTGCGACTGGAGGTTGGATTCGTTCTGAGTGTAACCCATCTGGCTGTTTGACCTTTGAGTTTGTTACCAATGGTGACAATATTAAAGGTATCGGCTGGGAGACTTGGGTCACTTGTGAGGATCAAACGGTATCAACCCTAGTTTGTCCTGCGATTCCTAACGAATCACTAGCCTGCGACGAGACTTATGCAATTATTCCTATTACTGCACCAGCAGCAATCACCATTTGTGGAGAAGTAGTAGACTCTTTCTGCTTAACGATCTATGACAATCATGGTATGGCTTGTTTGGAAAGATGCGTAGAAGCCAACGAGGTCGTAACCGACACTTTCGGTGTAGGAATTTACAAAGCCGTTTGGCAAGCAAAAGATTATCCTTCTTTCAAAGAAGAAAAGATTTTTACCGTAGCCGCACCAACTTTAGTTTGTAATGATGAAGTGAATATTCCATTAGGATCAGAATGTGCTTTGTACATTACACCTGATATGTTATTAGAAGGGCCTTGTGATACGATCACTGATACTTTGTATTACCGAATTGATATCACCATAGGAACAGGATCAAAAGGAACCAAAACCATTACAGGTGGAGGTGGACCAGGTATTCAATACCCAACTATAGAAAGAGATACTTTACTGAAATATGCAGCAGCCGACCTTTGTGGTGGCAAATTGACAGCAAATATAACTAGAGTTTACTACGAATTCATGGAAGGAACCATGTCTATTTGTCACAACGGAATGGCAGAAACTACTTGTAGTACAGTTGTGAACTTCTCGGATCAGTCGGCTCCATTTTTTGTAAACTATATCGACATTGACACCTTCGCAGCGTGTACCAATGCTGAGTTTATGAATCAATTGAAGACACCAGAAGTAATCGCTAATTGTGATACGGCAACAGTGACACTTGAAAAGGTAGAGTTTACAGGTAATGTTGATCCGTGTAAAACCACAGGAGCAGTGATAATCTGGAAAGCAGTTGATTTTTGTGGAAATACAAGTTATTTGACAGACTCTGTCGTAATCGTCAGACCGACTGAATTCTACTATCCAAGAAGAACCAATCTAAATTGTGATGAAGGTAAAACTTATCAAGATGCAGAAACACCTGGTTTAATTACTGGAGAGATTAAAAACGGAGTATTGATTCCTCATGACACGGTTCATTTGAGCACAGAGGATTATATCTGTGGATATATCTTAGTGAAAAATGACGAACAATTCCCATCGGATTGTGGAGAAAAATGGATTAGATCTTGGAAATTGTTAGACTGGTGTGATTCTAACGGAGGCCCTGTAAAAATTGCGACGCAAGCCGTAACCATTACAGATACTTTAGCACCAGTATTTATTGATTGTCCAGATACAAATGATGTAGGTGGAGTTAATAATCCAATGGTTATAGACTTAGACCATTTCGAATGTGAAATTAACATGACACCTGAGAAATTGGGTACGCCTACCGCAGTAGATAATTGTGATCCTGACCCAGCGGTGTCTATGTTCTGCGTTGAACAATTGCACGAAGGTGTATGGAAAAAACTAGGAACAAACTTAGGTAACTCAGGAGCTTTATTCTGTGATACTTTCCGAATTGGTTGGTTGGCAAGTGATATTTGTCACGAGCAACCAAAGCAAGATACTTGTTTTAAACACGTGATTATTAGAGATGTAACTAAGCCAACGGCAGTTTGTACCGATCAATTAAACTTCTCTGCGGGAAGCGATTGGGCAAGAATCATTGGAGTAGACGAAATAGATGCAGGTAGCTGGGATGCCTGTGGAATCAAATCAAGAGAAATCAGTTTAGATGGTATCAATTGGGATACAGTAGTTGTATTATCTTGTGATGCGCTTCACGAAGATCCAAAAGTTCACTTACGAGTAACGGATAAGAAAGGCAATGAGAACATTTGCTGGACTAGATTAAATGTATATGATGAAATTTTCCCTTCTTGTGGAAAACTACCAGATGTTAATTTATTCTGTGATGAGTTCAAAACAGGGGACTTAGGTACCTCTACCGATACAAATAGAAATGGTTCTTTTGATGATGAAGAGTACATCCCATTAACAGGAACGATGTTAGAAGAATTCAATGCGGAGTATGGAAACCCGATTGATATCTGTGATGATAACATTAAGTGCCATCCAATGGACATCGAGCAAGAATACCAGTTAGCAGAGTGGCCATGTGGTCAGACGCAAATTATCAGAAGATACCGAGCAATCGACTGGGGCCCTAACGCCTCTCCGTGGGAAACACAAACGATTGCATTACAATACCGTCCAGATTGGGAAATTACTTTACCAAATGATTGGAACGGTGAATGTGGACAAGACTTCCCAGAAGCGAACATTGATATTAAATTTGGAGCTTGTGACCAAATTGGTTGGGAGCATGAAGATAAAGTATTCGTCATCGAAGACGAGGCTTGTTACAAAGTAGAGCGAACGTATCACATCATTAACTGGTGTTTATACAAGGCAGGCGACCAGCCATTTGCTTTAAATAGAATCGAAGACGACCACGGTTTCGTAGATTCTGCACAGACGATTAACCACAACCAGTACTTAACAAACGGTTATTTTACTTATATTCAAGTATTGAAAGTACATAGTTTTGGAGGACCAGAAATCACGATCAACCCAGTTGATTCTTGTTTAAATGGCGATGGTATGGCTGGCGAAACAGCTACGACTGCTGACGGCATGTACGACTGTGACGAGCCGAAGATATTCTCAGCGGAGGCAACAACATGTGTTGATTTCGACCAATTGGATTGGTGGTGGAGTATCTATATTGATAATGTAAGAGTGGATTCAGGTCAAGGCAATAAATTTGCTTATAATGTGAATCCAGGTATCCAATATTGGGTAAGTTTCTCTGCATCTGATCCATGTGGAAATAGTTCTACACAGGATCAAAAATTTGAATTCTTCGATTGTAAGCGACCAACCGCTTATTGCCGTGCAGGAACAGCAATCGAAATGGGCCAAGAAGGCAAAATTACGATCTGGGCATCTGACATAGATTTAGGTAGCTTTGACAACTGTACACCGAAAGATTCACTACGCTTGAGATTATGGCACGCAGATCTAGGAATAGATCCACCATCAAACTTAGAACAAGTATTGGCTTTGCCAGCAAACATGGATTTTGACTGTAATAATTTTGGTAATCAGACAGTTAGATTATATGTAATCGACAAAGAAGGCTTGTACAGCTACTGTACCTCAATGGTTGACGTTCAGGACAATATGAACGTATGTACGCCTTTGGAAGATCCAGATGCCTTCGTAACAGGTAGTATTCACACAGCAGATGACCAATTGATCAACAACGTAACCGTAACCGCGACTTCTAGCGATGGAAACAGTATTGCAACCGTAACAGAAAACGGACTTTTCCAATTATCGCTTCCTAAAAACAACACCTATATTTTAACGCCTGAAATGGATACCGATCCTCTAAATGGCGTAACAACCTTTGACCTTGTCCTTATCTCTAAACATATATTAGGCCTTCAATCATTTAATTCTCCATATCAATATGTAGCCGCCGATGTGAATCAATCTGGCACTATCTCTGCTTATGACATGGTACAGTTGAGGCAATTAATTTTAAATATCAATCAAAAATTCCCTAATAACACCAGTTGGAAGTTCGTCGATGAGACTTACGAATTCACAACCGAAAATCCTGCCGCAGAAGCGTATCGAGAAAGTGTGGCGTTGTCAAACATGGCAGCACAAGAGCAAGTAGGATTTATGGCAGTGAAAATTGGAGATGTAAATCAGAGCGTTAGCTTTTTACAATCCAACGTAGCCGAATCCCGAAGTTTTACTACCATCCAAGTTGAAGACACGGAAATGGTAGCAGGAAAGCAGTACACGGTAGATTTCGTGTTACCTTCTGGCACAGAATTGGAAGGATATCAATTCACGATTGATTATTCAGATTTAGAATTAGTTGAAATGGTGGAATCGACCGCCAAGACATACAATTTCGGATATAATTTAACAAAAAGAGGTTTGCTAACGACCAGTTGGAATACCGACGGTGCAGCCGCTACCCAGAGCGAAACTAAATTATTCAGCTTGGTTTTCAAATCCACACAAGGTGGGCGATTGAGCGAAAAATTAAGTATTACCTCTAGTGTAACGACTGCCGAGGCTTACGATAGCGAGGGTAACATCACTAATGTTAAACTTGACTTCACGGGTGCTCAGCCAGCAAGTATGGAGCTGTATCAAAACCGCCCGAATCCGTTTAGAGATAATACTGCGATTGGTTTTTATTTAACCAAAGCAGGCGACGCATCCTTAACCATCTTAGATGTACAAGGAAAAGTGTTGAAGGAAATCACAGGCACTTACGAAGTAGGTTACCATGAAGTCCAAATCAATGCTGCCGAGTTATCCGAAAGCGGAGTTCTTTACTATCATCTGACAACGGATAAAAAGCAGGTAGTAAAGCGGATGATTGTGGTAGAGTAGCCGCAACGACTCGCCTAAGAGGTCACTGAAAAGTCAGGATTAATTAGCAGCAAAACTTTAATATTATTTCATTCAATTTTTCGGTCAACAGACGTAGGTTTGTTGACCGATTTTTTTTGCTTATCTGATACTTGCGAAGTATCTGATAAGTTTTATAGTCTAGCTAAGCAATCTTTGGGTAATTTTTTGTATCAAACTGAAAGAAAGAGGTGCTTATAAAGCATCGCTTTCTGTAAGCCCCATAGAAGGCGGTGCTTTGTAAGCACCTCCTTCTTTACGCCCAAAAAACAATAACTCGTAATTTTACCCTAGTGCCAATATTTAAAACATTCATACCGTTACCTATTCATAAAAAAATCGTCCAAACAAAAAAAGTAATAAATGAAAGTAACCACCATCATTGCCATAGCCTTAGCTATAAGTTTAGTTATTCTAATGTCTTGTAAAACAAGTAATAAAGTACTCAGTCAAGCCCAAATAGAAGAACTACCAAAAGTCTTAGAGTATAGTAAATCAGGTTGTCGAGGAAAGTGCCCTATCTTCGATTTTACCGTATACGAAGGCGGTCATATTGTTTTTAATGGGAAAGCGTTCACCAAGTATGAAGGGCAAGCTACCGACAAATTGACCAAGGAGGAATACGCTGCTTTACAAGCCAACTGCAAGAAAGCAGACTTGTGGCAAAAACAAGCCGAATATGGTATGAATATCATGGACATACCGACAACAACGCTCCATTTTTATGAAAAAGACAGAGAAAAAAAAATTCAATGGCGAATGCGGGCACCACAAGCATTGCCTGATCTAAGTAACGAAATTGTACAATTATTGATTGATAGAGGTTGGATAGAAGAATTGAAAAAAGAAACGGGTATAAGGATGCCAAGTGGAGCCATTTCTAATGAAATAATTGTTCAATTCAAAGAAGAAACAGAGATCAAAAGATGGTGTAAGCAATACGCTCAATACGATATGCAACTAAAGCGAGGCATTTCTAAAAAAACATTTTTAGTGAATTTCGATACAGGAAAAATGCCGCCAGATAAAATGTTAGAAATGGTAAGAAATAATGTAGAAGTAATGACTGCCGAATTCAATAAGCGAATGAAGACGAGGATGAGATAATCAGGCTGACTTAACGTATCTGACAACTCCAAGTTCTACCGACACCCCATAAGTTCCAAATATGAATTCCGAAGAGAATTCAATACGAATAGCCCCCGATGAAATCGGGGGAAATGAATAAATAGGGCGTTCGACAAGCCTGAAAGGCTTGAATAATAAGAATTTTAATGTTCAA
>CALDTJ010000103.1 GCA_937924145.1 uncultured Saprospiraceae bacterium | reverse complement strand
AATACATTTAGGAACTGATCTTTTGTCCTATGACTTCGTTATTTTTGTTAGCAATAGCGGTGCTATTCCTAGCAAAAATGCCTAGTCATAGAACAAAATCTCTAGCTCCAAATGCACCATTTATTATTTGCTCGTTACTTACTTAAAACTGCTAACCTAACTTTTTAGATTAAGGAAGAAGTATAATATAATCTACCCATTTTACTCGTCATTAAGTTAGGTTAGTTATTTTTCAAAACTTAATTTTCCTGCGAAAATTAAATTTTGAAAAAGATAACTAACCCAACGCTCTATTTATCGCTGTATCTGCAAAAAGCCGCTATATTTCTTACCAGCACCATCATTTAATAAATAAAAATAAGTGCCATCGGGTAATTTTTGATTATTCCAAGTGCCATCCCATTGACCTTTATAGCCCTTTTGTTCAAAAACCATATTCCCCCATCTATTAAAGATTTGTAGATTATTATTCGGATAATCTTCTATTCCTTCAATTGTAAACGTTTCGTTGATACCATCATCATTAGGCGAAAAGCCATCAAAAATTTGGAACACCTTACAGATAATTGTTAGGTCCACTCTAGCGGTATCACAGCCTGCTGGATTACACAGTTCATACGTGAAAAAATCGGTCGTATCGCAGATATTGTCATCTGCGGTATAAGTAATCGTCAGATCTGAATTGACAACCGCTACCCCATTGGTTGGACTTTCGATAATCGTTACCGTAATCAAGGTAGAATTCGTCGTATCATTGCCTAATACATTGATCGTTTTGATTTTTCCTTCCTCTACCGTATCTACATCGTTGACAGCAATAGGCAATGGAATAGTATCAGGTTCTTCTTCAACTATCACCGTTACCGTGACAGAATCACATACGCCCAAACTATCACAAACCACAATGCAAGCATCGTCCCTACCCTGCTCTATGCCTGTATAAATCAGGCAATTATTCAAGGTATCTAATTCAAAAATAACCATTTCACCAGAAGCGTCTTCACAGGTATTTTCGATGGTCTTTATTGGACCGACTAAGTTTAGACTATCTAAACACAACGTATCTATTTCATTTACCAAAATCGTATCTTCATACGTATGCATCATCGGGATACACTCGATAGTAATCGTTGCTGTATCACTACATACCCCCTCTTTTTCTGTTAAAATTAGTTCATATATACCTTGGGGGAGCGATAGACTTGCTTGTTCGGGGACATCACAATCGGGATATACACCACTGAATAATTCGCCATTGATACTTAAATCATAGTTTGCCAGCTCCTCTTTGAGCAAGTTTAGACAATACTGTCCCTCCATTTCGCAATCCATGATCGTGACCGTTGCCATATTTTCTATAAAGATGCCTTGGCAACTGGAATCCATCGTCATGGTGTCGGTCATCATACTATCCATCATCATCGTATCAACCATCATACTATCCATCGTCATTGTATCCATCACCATTGTGTCAACCATCATGCTGTCCATCGTCATTGTATCGACCATCATAGAATCTACCACAGTAACAATGATTACAACTTCTTGGCAAATAGTATCGGCATTACAAACGGATAAACAAAGGGTATCAACGCCAAGTATTAGACCTTCATAGACTAGACAGTTATTAAGATTATTGACTTCGAATCCTACCGCTGGACTTTGACCTTCACAAGTCGGCGAGATACTATTGATTGATTCATCCATTAAATATTCTTGAAAACAAATGGTATCAGATGTCCCAACGACTAAAGTTGTGTCGATATTTATGGTATCCATACCTGGTACACAAGTCACCTCTAAATCGTAGGTAAATTGGCAACCTAAGGTTCGATGGGTAAAAACAAATGCATGTTTACCTGTATCTAAAGGAATTTCAAATCCTAAAATTAGATCTGGGCAATTCTTCAATGATTCGGTAAATGGAACGCCATTTTTTGTTATATCAAAGGTGTTTAAATCCAATGAATCTGCTCCTGTAAAACAGAAAATTGCCTGATTGTCACAACCTATAATTTCCCTATCAAAATCACCTACTACAGCAATCTGAGGACAATCTGTACAGGCTACATTCACGGTTAAGGTATCAGCACAGTTGGTTTCCCTATCTCTCAGAATCAATTCGTGCAAGCCATTTGTCAGAGATAACTCAGATTTTTTTGGTAAAAAATTAAGGTTCATCTGAAAAACGCCCATCATATCTGTAGACAATTGGGTAATCTCTAAAGCACCATAACTGTTCAAAGGTGAACCACCGACAATCGTCATCGAAGCCGAATCTCGCTCCCAATTAGCCAAAGGATCTATCCGATTCATCATCAGGACTAATTCATTAATATCTTGAAATTCACCAGTATAGATAGAATCGTTCACTTCCCAACGATCTAATCTATATGGGCCTTCTAACCCTAGTCCTGGCAAGGTAAAATATAGATAACTCAACATAGTGTCAATCTCACAACCACTTAATCCACCAGCATAAGCAACCCCATTGTCCAAAATTTCTAACCGCATGATGTCGGTCAAAGC
>CALDTJ010000102.1 GCA_937924145.1 uncultured Saprospiraceae bacterium | reverse complement strand
ATAGGTGATAATAGTAAATTACGTGAGGAAATCTTTTGGCAACCCGCTTATAAAATGAAAGATACCTTGGAAGATATCATTTATAGCAGGAGTCCTAAAAGCAAAATTTCTGTTGCAACGCAGATTCATTAGTGTTGGCTTGATTAAGCGTAAAATGTCCTTAAAATATAGAAAATTAGTGTTGGTTCTAAAAAATTGTAAAGGCAGCACCTACGCTCGAAGGGCTACCAACGAGTCGATAAAGATTTCTATTTCGCAATGAAAATTTTGATGATTTCTCCTGTCCCTATTTCCCCTGCCAATGTTGGAGATAGAGTTCGTATTAAGTATCTTGCATTGGGGATGGCGCAGCATCATCAGGTTACGCTAGTAGCACCAGTTTATGAAGGGGAAGCGAACAAAGAAAAAGGGAGGCTTCAAACAGGAAAAATAGCAGCGTACTATCCGATACGCATGGAAGCACCAAGTTTTCGGAATAAAGTAATGGCATTGTTTTCAAAATTGCCTTTTCATACCAAATTACGTCATTCTTCAGTTATTGATCGACAAGTAAAATCTTTATTAAAAGAAGAGCAATTTGATTTAATTTATTGTCATTTATTACAGACGCTGCCTTATGTAGTACCTCTGAAAGCTATACCAATTTTGTTAGACCAACAAAATGTTGACGGAGAGTATTGGGAACGTCAAACTAAACAATATAGCAATGCTATTCTAACTTGGATAGCCAAGCGTAATTGGAAGAAAACCGTACAATTTGAACAGGATATGCTACCTCACCTTGCTGGAATAGTATCTGTCTCTGAAGCAGATAAACGGGCTACTCAGGCGTATGCCCAAAAAGAAGTTCCACATTTTTTTACAGCAAAAAATGGTGTTGATATTATGGCATTTCCACTAAAGAAAAAGAATAAAAATTCTTCAAAATTAGTCTTAGGTTTTTTTGGGTCGATGGACTTAAAGTATAATGAGGATGGCGCATTAGCATTGATTGAAAACATTCTACCTTTAGTTCAGCAACGATTACCAGAATTGGTCTGTTCTGCAATGATTATAGGCCGTAATCCATCTCAAAAACTAAAAGAAGTTAGTCAAAAATCAGCATTTGATATTACAGTTACTGGTACTGTGGATGAGGTCATACCTTACCTGCATCAGCTTACGATTTTGGTTTTACCTTTATCAAGTGGAGCAGGCACAAAATTAAGAATTGCAGAATCAATGGCGGTAGGGGTGCCTATAGTGGGAAGCCCATTAGCTATTATAGGCTTTGAGCAATTTGTTGAAACGAATCAACTTTTACTAGCTGAAAATACAGCAGAATTTGTCAATCAAATTTGCCAATTAGCAATTAGTCCAGAACGTCAAAGAACACTTATAAAAGCTAATAGAACCTTGGCGGAACAAGAATATAGTTGGAGTGGGATTACCTCTAAATTGTCAACGGATGTGGCACAATTACTAAAGTCCTAAACGCTTTTCATTTTTGCTTATATCTATCATAACTATTGTTCATAATGGTGCTACCACCATAAGAAGCACCATTGAAAGTGTGATTAATCAGACCTATCCACAAATTGAGCACATCATTATAGATGGTGGTTCTACCGATGACACCCTGTCAATTGTGCAAGAATTTTCTCATATTTCTAAAGTGGTATCTGAGCCAGACCGAGGGATTTACGATGCCATGAATAAGGGGATTTCCTTAGCATCAGGAGATATTATTGGTATTTTAAATGCAGATGATCTTTTAGCCACTAATAATATCCTGACTCAGATAGTTGCTGTTTTTAAAAAAACACACACATTAGATTGCCTATATGGGAATATAGAATATTTCAATGGAAATGATATTGCAAAAACGAAAAGGTACTGGCGTTCTAAAGCTTACTATCCTACTTTTTTTGAAGATGGAGAAGCACCACCACATCCTTCACTATATGTTCGTCGCCAAGTATATGAAAGAATTGGTGGATATTTGCCCTATTTCAAAATTTCGGGTGATAATGAATTCATGTTCCGATTACTAAAAGTACATGCTTATAGAAGTTATTTTTTTGACAAAACCATTGTCAAAATGAGATTGGGAGGGATGAGTACTAGCGGGTTCACAAGTTATTTAATTTCTACGATGGAACTGATGTCCGTTTGGCGAATCAATGGGTATAGTTTTCCGAAACGACTATTTTTTTTAAGACCCTACCGAAAAATGAGGCAGCTTCTTTTTAAGAAAAAATAGAAGCTAATTGAGGCATATTTTTTACTCGTTACTACTAAGTTAATCCTATGAAATTTTGCGTTATTCAACAGCAATAGGATGAATAAAAGCACGACTTGCGCTACATCCAAAAAAATACTCTTATTTGAGCTTAATATAGTAGGACATCATGCTGGCTATATTCGTCATTTATTGAATTATTGGAATCGGATTAATATAGAATTAGTAATTATTGTTTCACCTGATTTTTTAAAAGTTCATAAGGAGATAGTAGCGCTTCCGACAAAGGGGACTGTCAAATGGTATCCAATCACTACAGAAGATGCACAATGGTATGAATCCAGCAAATACTCCATCTTACGCCATACTTGGGCAGAGTGGAAGTTATTCTGTCGCTATGCTTCTATAATAAAGCCAGACCATGCTATCGTTATGTATCTTGATCGTTTTCAACTACCTTTAGCTTTACGTTTACCTGCACCATGTGCTATTTCTGGCATCTATTTTCGTCCAAAATTTCATTATAAAACATTTACGAATCATCCACCAGATAAAAAAGCGTTTATTCATGCTTTACGTGAAAAATGGTTTTGGCGAAGTGCCTTGAGACATCCTAAGTTTTCGTCGTTATTTTGTCTTGATCCTTATGCTATAAAAACGCTACAATTATTAAGTCAACCTAACAAGGTATTTCATCTTGCTGATCCTGTAGAAACTTATTCAAAAGATGTAGAAAAAACGACATTATTAGGTCACAAACTAGGGCTTGATCCTCAACGAAAAGTATTGTTGCTTTTTGGAATGCTTGATCGGAGGAAAGGAATTTATGAGTTGTTGGAGGCACTTCCGCTTTTGTCCTCATCCCAACAGGCACAACTTACGCTATTATTAGCTGGCCCACTTGCAGAGAGAGATAAAACAGCTATTAAAACGCTAATTGCTACGCTGACGAAGAATTTATCTGTACAGATTTGTTTAGACGAACAATTTATTAAAGAGGAGCATATTCAACCGTATTTTGATCTTGCGGATGTGGTTTCTGTACTTTACCAGCGTCATGTAGGCATGAGTGCTATTCTAGTACGAGCGGCTGCCGCTAAAAAACCTGTACTGGCTTCGAATTATGGATTGGTTGGTGAATTGGTACAGCAACATCAATTGGGGGCAGTGATAGATAGTGCGTCTCCCATAGCCATTAAAGAAGGAATAGTACAATTTTTAGAAGGAAATCTACGAAATACGTTTAGCAAAGAACTAGCAAAAGCATTTGCTAATAAAAACACACCAAAACAGTTTGCTGAAACTTTAGTCTTTAATATAAACAAAGTCTAATGTAGGTGGGCAAGACTCTTCGGAATTTTATCGCCAAAACTTTAGTGATTCAGTTACAATTCAAATAAGATGAAAATAGTATTAGATGGAGTGATCTTTGAACAGCAAGCCAACGGGGGTATTCCAAGAATTTATCAGGAAATATTGCCGCGCATTTGCAACTTAGACCCCACGATTCAATTTTCACTTGTAACACACGGAAAAATTCGTTCTAAATGGTCCCCTCATGCACAAATTGACCATCGTCCCCTCTGGGCATTCAATCGTTACATCCAACCTGGAACACATTTATGGTCTTTAAAAAAGCGTGTTCGTTCATGGATAGCAGGATTAAGTTTAGGAAGTCAATCAAACGAGATTTGGCATTCAACGCATTATACCCTTCCATCCAAATGGAAAGGGCCTGTATTGATATCAGCTTACGATTTGTTAATTGAACGTTTTGCTTCCATTTTTGATGAATCACTTTATCATCAGATTCGAAGGGAAATGAAGCGCTGTATCAATGCCGCAGATGGTGTAATCTGTATTTCTGAGACTACCAAAAAAGAGATTATTGATTTTTACCAAATAGATAGTAGTAAGCTTTATGTGGTGCCATTAGCACACAGCGAAGTCTTTCAACGTCTTCCATTAGCTAACCTAAAAGATGACAGAGCGGTATTAAATAGGGAAAAGCCATTTTTTCTTTACGTAGGCGGACGAGGCAGGTATAAAAATTTTGCGACCGTTCGCTCAGCCTATGAACATTGGTCACAAAAGGAGGAAGTGGATATCGTCGTAGTGGGAGGAGAATGGACTCCAGCAGAAAAAAAGTGGCTGGTAGAGAAAAAATTAGATCAAAATATTCAATTGCTTGGTCGGCTAGATGATGAAAGTCTATGTATCCTTTACAATCGAGCACAAGCACTTATTTATGCTTCGCTTTATGAAGGTTTTGGACTTCCGTTGCTAGAGGCAATGGCGTGTGGCTGTCCAATTATCGCCTCTAACATTCCATCAACGGTAGAAGTAGCGGGAGATATACCCATATATTTTGACCCCGAACAAGCAGAGAGCTTAAGAAATGCCTTTGATATTTCGCTGAATGAAGTACAAAATAAAAAAAGGATTGACGCAGGATATTTGCAGCTTAATAATTATTCTTGGGAAAAGACAGCACAGCAAACCTTGAATTTATATCAACAATTTTCTGCTTAGTAATGACGAATAGTCCATTGTTTTTGCTCCGCCAACGAAAAACATATCAATTATTGAAATGGTATGTAAAAGTTGCGGTTCGGCGATTACCGAAGGTATCTAAGTTTAATATTGACCAAAAGCCTATTGTACTTATTCATCAGATGGGCAAAGTCGGTTCTTTGTCTATTTACCACTCGTTAAAGGCAGACTATTGTCATCAATTTGATATCTATCATACCCATTTTTTGAATGCCTTGTATGCCTTGGAATCTGATACCCAGCGAAGGGATCATGATTGGCAAATCTATAGACAAAATCAGGGTAGTGGCTTGCTGCCTAGCGACTTTTATGACATTACTCGAATTCATAACCAGTTACTTGTAAAAACAAAGCAACCATTGAAGATTATAACAATGGTTCGTGATCCTATAAGCCGAAATATTTCAGCTTATTTTCAGAATTTACATTGGATTTGGGGAATGTCTAATGCTTATCAGGAGAAGAGTATACCCGAGTTAGCAGAAGGTTTTTGGTCACAAGCTAACCATGATTTTCCACTGGAGTGGTTAGATCGAGAAATTCAAGATGTGGTGGGTTTGGATGTCTATGCTCAACCTTTTCCTCACGATTCCGCTATTCAGAAACTTACGGATGGCAATCATAACTTGCTGATTATACATACGAATGCATCCGATCAGGTTAAAAATCAAGCTCTACAACAATTTTTAGAAATAGAACATTTCGAGGTTAAACGATTGCACGTATCTGAAAAAAAGGAGTATGGCGCAGTCTATAAAAAGTTTTTGAGTGAAGTCAAGATTCCTGAATGGTATATTGACAAGATGTTTAATTCGCGTTTTGCTCGACATTTTTTCAGTGAAGAGGAACGGCAAAAACGGATGGAATATTGGCGAAAACATCCTCGATCAAATATGTAATTAGTTCAGGCAGATATGTTTCCTGTTTTGTCTTTCC
This sequence comes from uncultured Saprospiraceae bacterium, assembly GCA_937924145.1. Lineage (GTDB taxonomy): Bacteria > Bacteroidota > Bacteroidia > Chitinophagales > Saprospiraceae > JAFMDF01. Next base: position 5,373 of record CALDTJ010000102.1, on the reverse strand, counting down.
CCAATAAGGAGACCACCTAATAATGTAATAGAACCACAAGCTATGTTAAAAAAAATGTTACCCCATGCGGTAAGATTGAAGCTTCACACTTTGTTCCGTCCAAATGATTTCTATTGGTTACCCAAAAAACATATAACCTACGCTCAAGATCTGTTATACACACATCATAGTGCAGGTTTTTTGGATGACGCTCGTTTTATGGAAGCGTATGAAATCGGCAAAAAAATGGATCGAGGTATTCTGTTAAAAGAAATCTATGACATTCATTGGCGGATGCATACATTGTGTTGGGCTGCTTCGTTGGCACAGGATTTAGAGGGAGACTTTGTTGATTGTGGGGTTTGTGGCGGTATGTATGCTCGGACTGTGATGCATTATATAGATTTTCAGAAGTTGAATAAGAAGTATTACCTACTAGATACCTTTAACGGGCTTGATCCAGAATATAGTTCCGATTCGGAAATGAGTAAGAATGAAAAATTTGGCTATCGTAAAGTCGTTGGCTTGTATGAACAGGTTCAAGAGGGGTTCCGAGATTTTAATGTAAGTATTATCAAAGGATCAGTGCCAGACACTTTGTCCCAAGTCAAAACAGACAAAGTTTGTTACTTATCAATAGATATGAATTCGGTATTACCAGAGATTGCAGCACTTGATTTTTTTTGGGAGAAAATCGTTCCAGGAGGAGTAATCATTTTAGATGATTATGGTTTTGACAACAATCGAGATCAAAAAATTGCGCACGACAAGTGGGCTGCCTCCAAAGATATTAAAATTTTGTCTTTGCCAACTGCTCAAGGACTTATTATAAAAAATAGGTAAGTGCTGGGGTTGTGTAAAAAGCCTTATTTAATAAAAAATAATCTTTGTAACTTTTAAAAGTATCGTAGTGATTGTTAAAATTGTTTGATTGTTTGATTGTTAGATTGCTGTATGCCAAAGTGTTATGAGAACAATCTAACAATTTTAACAATCAAACAACCCGCCAGACTGGAACGGGCTGGTCTTTACTAAGATATTTAATTACGAATCAATATTTATTATAATATGATGCTTTTTGCACAACCCCAGTACTTAGTTTATAGAGTTATTTCATGATGAAAGTACTTATAACGGGAGGAGCGGGTTTTATTGGATTGCATTTAACCCGACGATTACTCAAGGAGGGATATATAGTCACCATACTGGATGCTTTTTTACCGCAGGTACATGGAGGAGTAGACGAGTTACCCGAAGACATTAGACCTCACGTACGTTTAATTCGTGGAGATGTGCGTGACCGAAATTGTTTAAGTAAAGCACTATGCAACCAAAATGTGCTAGTACATCTAGCTGCTGAGACAGGTACAGGACAGTCCATGTATTCTATCGAACAATATGAAAGTGTCAATGTAGGAGGGACCGCTCTTCTATTTGACATTCTAATGAATACACCTTCGCACAGTATTGAAAAAGTTATATTGGCATCGTCCAGAGCTATTTATGGGGAAGGGAAGTATAACTGTTCAAATCATGGAATTGTTTATCCCAAAATGCGGAATCAGCTAGATCTTAGGCAAGGGCATTTTGAACCTCGTTGTCCTATATGTCATACCCCTTGTCTGATGTTGCCTACCGATGAGGCAAGTCCTCCTTATCCAACCTCGTTTTATGGAATGACGAAACAAATGCAGGAACAGATTGCCATGCTTTTTGCCCGTACGATGAACATTGATAGTTTTGCTCTACGTTTTCAAAACGTGTATGGTCCTGGGCAATCTCTACAAAATCCATATACAGGCATCTTGGCTATTTTTACAACTTTGGCTCGCCAAAATCAACCACTTCATATTTTCGAAGATGGGAATGAAAGTCGTGATTTTGTTTATATCGACGATGTTATTGAAGCTATCTGGAGCTGTATGCTTTATCAGGCACCTACCACCCAATCATCAATTCTCAATGTTGGTAGCGGTAATCGTACGACCATTCAACAAGTAGCGGATACGATCAAAACTGTTTTAAATAGTCAATCACTTGTCGATATAACAGGTGATTTTCGTATTGGAGATATCCGACACAATCAAGCAGATTTAACTGATATTTTTAACTTACTTGGATATATGCCTAATTGGTCTTTTGCAGATGGAATTCAACAGTTTTTAGGTTGGGCTACAGAGCAGACTGTTTACCATTCTTCGTTAGAAAGAAGTTTTAAGGAACTAAGTCATCGAGGTCTAGTCAATCGGGCAAAATTAAGTGCAAATTCTAAATTTTGATAAATAAATTAATGGATACTCCAAAAGTTTCTATTATTATTCCAACCTATGAACAGGTTCCGTACCTGCAAAAATTACTTGATTCAATTGAGTGTCAACTTTTTTCTGATTACGAAGTCATTATAAATGATGACTCGGCTAGCGATATTATAAAGCAACTAATCGAAAAATATCCGCTTGGTGGGAGGCTCCAATATTTTCACAATCAGCCAGCTTTGGGTAACCCTCAAAATTGGAATGCAGGTATACGGCGAGCTAAAGGGGAATACATCAAGGTCATGATGCATGATGATTTTTTTGTCGATGAAACAAGCTTAGGAAAATTTGTAAAGATTTTGGATGACAAGCCAGAGGCTAATTTTGGTTTTGGCGTGGAAGTTTTTTGGGATGTGCTAAATGATACAAAATTTACCAATCTACTGACTCCCAAAGAGCAAAAGAAGTTGGCTCGTGCTCCAGAATGGTTATTTTTTCGCAATCGGGTGGGGATGCCCAGTTCTACAATTTTTCGGCGAGCGCTCAATCAATTTTATGATCCTCAACTAAAATATATTGTTGATTTGGATTTTAATTTACGGGCAATTATGGCTCAAAACAATTTTGCTTATCATCCCGAACCTTTAGTTTGTGTAACGGCTAATTTAGATTTTCAAGTAACACGTGTGGTTCATAACGACAAAAGTTTTGTATTGATGGAACACGCGCATCTTTTCAATAAAATTTATGATAAAAAATTTGACCCTCGCTTTTTTTTGTATTGGATTAAGCTCTTTATTAGATTTCAAATAGATAAGGATGACCCAGTGTATCTTCGATTAGGTCAAACTTATCCCAAGCTTTCTACCTACATGTCTCTAGTCCTAAAAGGTAAATATGTGATGGAGCGAGCTGTACGCATTCGATTCTTGAGAGTCAATTTTTTATACTGGTTAGTACCAGAAGAATAAGTACTCTGTAAATTAAAATTCTTCACTCCTAAGAACCCCTTTCCGAGCTCGCGCAGCGAGCGAGGAAAACCTAAAGAAATTTAATACACACTGTACTAAAGGAGAAGTATTTAATGAATTTATTAAAATTATTCCACAAAACAGCCCCCTCTCTTTTTTATTCTTCACTTTTTACAAGTATCATCAGTGGCTTTAGTAATGCTGCCTTGGCAGGTTTAATTAGTCATCAGATTGCTATGCAGCAACCAATAAATAGTTGGTTTCTTTATAGTTTAGTCTTTTTAATTTTAATCGCAGTTTGCTTCGACTTCTTAGCAAAACAATTGCTAAATCGACTACTAAATAGGGTCGTTTACAAATTGCGCATGAGTTTTGCCAGTCAAGTGCTAACATTGCCATTTTCAAGGCTAGAAACATTGGGAACTCCACGCTTATTTGCCCTATTAACCGATGATATTTTGATCATAGGTAATGTTACTGCACAATTGCCAACCATCTGTGTGGGTTTAACAACGTTGCTAGGATGTGTGCTATATTTAGCTTGGTTATCTCCGCTTACCTTGATTGGATTGATTGTTTTTGCCTTTCCAGTTATTATTTGCTACTGGTTATTGCAAAAAAAGACGAGCCAATTATTTCAGAATGTGATTGGTTTACGGAACCAACTGTATAGTATCTATCGGGATTTAACCGATGGTATGAAAGAGTTAAAACTACACGCGAATCGGCTCTCGGTTTTCTACTATGAATATTTGCAACCAGTTACTATTTCAAGTAGAGAGACCAATACAGCCTTTCATAAGTATCATTTGTTTGCGCAAAGTGTGAATCAGTTCACTTACTTTATTCTTATTTTGGGGTTATTTGCTTCAAGCAATTGGCTTGGAACTTCTATCGAAGTATTAGGGGCTTATGCGATTATGGTGCTTTATATAAAGAGTGCCACTATGACGCTGTTCACCGCCTTGCCCTTATGGTCAGGAGCACAAGTGGCAATTAATAAAATTGAGGCAATAGGTTTTAAATTGAGGGTATCTGAAACGATTACACGAAGTGCAAATACGTTGAACTCAAAAACACCTAATGGAATCGGTACCAACGATATCCGCATTGATGTAGAAGGAATTTGTTATGCTTACCAAAAAAATAAAGAAGAGCAGGGCTTTCATGTAGGTCCGTTCAACTGTAGCTTTCAATCGGGCGAAGTAGTTTTTATTACAGGAGGAAATGGTAGTGGAAAAACAACATTTCTTAAATTGCTAATAGGGCTATATTCTCCAAAAACTGGTCAAATTGCTTGGAACAATCAGGAAGTGACAGTAGAGAACTTGGAAGAATATCGACAAAATTTTGCGGTTATTTTTTCGGAACCTTATTTATTCCCTCACTTAATGGGTTTTGTAGGGGAGTCTGTAGACGAACAAGCACAAGCTTGGTTGCAACGGTTGCAGTTGACGAATAAGGTAGAGGTAATAAATAATAAATTTTCCAATCTTAAATTATCCTTTGGTCAACGCAAACGTCTGGCACTGCTTACCGCCTATATAGAGGATCGTCCCATCTATATTTTTGATGAATGGGCAGCTGGTCAAGATCCCGAATTTCGTAAATTTTTTTATCGAACTTTATTACCTGAATTAAAGGCAAAAGATAAGTTAGTTATTGCAATCACTCACGATGATCAGTACTTCGATACAGCTGATCGAATTATTAAATTTGATGCTGGTCAAATTGAGTGAAAAACTGCAAAATTAGCTTTAAGAACATTGTGAACTATCCCGTTAGGAATCAGGGACAAGTTGTGTTTTTACTATGTGTCTATATAATAATCGACGTCTAGTTTTGAACCTCAATTCCACCTATCACAACTTAGTCCAATCAAAGTCAGCCCCAAGCGCAGCCACAAAAACAGCAGCCGTCAAAATTGGAATAATAATAGAAATAATCATCAATTTAAAATACCAGCGAGGGGTTTTAGATTTATCAATCATTTCGGCAAATATCGCAACGACTAAAATTAGTAAAAAGACAATAGGAAAAATGATGGTGAGTAGGGTAGCGGTATAATCACTCATTAGCCAAATGGCACCGTAGAAGATGACTTGCATCAAGGCGATTTCTACCAATCCAAGATTTGGAATGGGCAAATCGCTGGTTTTCATGTCTTT
>CALDTJ010000101.1 GCA_937924145.1 uncultured Saprospiraceae bacterium | reverse complement strand
GGTTTGCCATCTTTCGTGATGATAAAAGGAGAAATAAAGGAGGCGGCTCGCTGTCCTGGTAGATAAACACCTAAGTATCTACCTAAAGTCACAGCATATAAAAATCCGAGTTCTGGACTAGCTACTTTTGAGCCCATATTGGGGCCTAACGATTGGGTCAAGGCGACCATCATCCCGCTTTTGTCTGCTGTAGAAAGGTGGGTGGTATGGCCCATTGGAGTTGACCAACTTTCTGGATCATTCGTAAAATCACGATTTTCTTGGTAACCTAAACTTTCGCCATTTAAGTTAATTTTTAAGGATTGTACCTTCGCATAAGCTTTTGAAGTCAATACATTTACAATAGAATCTGTATTTGGCAACATCTGCAAATAGCGATCTTGATAAGCAATATTGATAGCTTGACTCACTGCACTTGCCCAATCTGCATCTTGCAAATCAGACATTGGTAAATTTTCTAAAATCTGCAAAATTTGGATAGTCAAAGCACCGAAAGAAGGCACCCACAAACCATGTAAATCATGTCCTCGATAATTACCCGATAAAATCCGACTACTTCTTGCCTCGTAATTGGCTAAATCTTCTAAAGTTAATATTCCTTTATTTTTTTGAAAATCTGCTACTATTTTTTTGGCAATTTCTCCTTTATAAAAAGCATCTCGACCTCCTTTGGCGATCAAACTTAACGTATTGGCTAAGTCTTTTTGCACCCACTTCTCCCCTGCTTGATACGTCTGACCATCTTTCATAAAATACTGCCGACTACCTGCAAATTCTTTTAATTGTTTGCTTGCCGATAAGTGCCTTGTCGCCTCCCCTTTTAAAATTGGAAACCCTTTTTCAGCATATTTAATGGCAGGTTGCATGACCGTTTCTAAAGGTAAAGTACCATGCTCTTTTTGCAATTTACATAATCCTGCTACCACGCCTGGAATACCAATTACCTCATAGCCAAATCGCACGATTGGGGTAGTTGCTGTATCATAATTGATAGGTGCCTCGGTCGTAGCATCTACTCCATGAATTTCACCATTTGGCAACCGAACAATGGCTTGCAAACGACCGCCTAAGCCACTCATACTCGGTTCTACTACGGATAAGGCAAAGGCACTGGCTACGGCTGCATCTACGGCATTTCCTCCTTTTTCTAGCATCTGTTGTCCTGCTAAAGTGGCTAAAGGTTGTCCCGTTGATACCATGCCTCCCTTTGAGGCATCGGTTTGCTGCATAACGGGATATTGGATGCTACAGGCTGCTAGAAAGCAGACTAGTAATAAAGCACAAAGGTTTTTCATACGAATTTGTTTTGTTAATCGTAGCTTAGGCTTTCAGCCTGAACATGGTATATTTTGAAAATTTGAAGAGAAATGTTGAGCGATATAAAAACTCAAGGTATTAATTCTTTGCCAAAAATCAACATTTTTTGCCTACTTTAAGTAGTCCAATTTAACCGTTTGAACCGCTCTTTTACTAAGTCTAGGTAAGCTTTTTTGCGTTCTTCATTTAAAAAACTAATGCTAATTAATGTTTTCCACTCAGTTAGCACTTTCTGAAATTTTTGTTCTACTTGAGCAATCGTCTCCTCATTCAACTCCAAACGTTCTCTCCCTAAATAATCGATTAAAACACTTCTTTTAAATCGACTCCTTTTTCCTGCCAGATCTAAAGCCATTTCTTCTTCCGCCCCGTCCATAGCCAAAGTGCTATTCAGCAAATCGTAAGCAGGCGAAAATTCCACCTTGTTTTTTCGGGTAATTAAAGAGAAATTTTTCAGATGCATGTCTTCATTTCCTATTACAAATGAAAACAATATTAGCCTAAAAAATTTGATTTTCTCTAGCGCAGGAAAAGTACAAAACTGTTCAATCAATCTAATAATTTTCTCAATAGTAAAATCGTATTTCGTTTCTCTACTAAGTTGTGCTAGTTGCGCAAAATCTTCTACGGATAATTTCTTGTTTCGTCCCACTCTATCAAAGCGTTTGATAAAATAACTTAAGCTACCATCCTTGCTATAAATCATTCCGTGTAATGGAACTTCTATACCCACTACTTTTGCCATCCGCATACTAACATCTTCATTTTCAGGCACTTGCTGAAACAAATCACTTTGCGGCTTAATAATATATTTGCCGTTTTGATCTACTATTTTAAAAATTGAATTTCTCGTATCTAATTGGGCACTCAACTTTGGTTGCACTCCTTGAATCGACATTTGTTTCATTCTAACAGCAGCCTCCTTTCTTTGTTCTTGTTCCGAAAAAGGGAGTGAATTTAAAGTCTTTAGTGACCTGCTAAGTAACCTGAGACCAACGACAGAATATTGTTGCTTTCCGCAAAGTTCGTAGGAGATGGGACATCTATTCATTGGTCGAAGGTTTTACCGTTACTGCACCCACCAAATCTTCTCCTACCGCCAATAATTGAGAGAAGTAATCCTTCCTATCAATTTTCAACTGACGTAGTAAGCCATCTAACATAATACCTTCTGGTAGAACTCCATCAAAAAAAGGTGGGAAGGTAGAGAAAGTAAAAATTTTCTTTTCAGTAGGCATGGTCAAAGATACAGGCAACCCTTCGTAACTATCTAAATATTCGAAAGTGTAAATAGCTTTATCGGTAGATTCCACCAAGAAACCTGCTAATTGATCTTTAACATAGACGTTAGCTTTTCTCATTTAGGTAATTTTTCATTAGAGGACTTGCTAATTCGACGCGTATATTTAAAACTTTAAATAATTTGTGTAAAGTTTTAAATTGAATGGTGTCTTTTCCATGCTCTATATCGTAGATGACTGTTTTTCCAATACCCGCTAAACGAGCACAATCCACTCTGGATAGTCCACTTATTTTTCGGTGATACTTTACAATCTCACCTATTTCTATCATATTCATTTTACTGCTTTGACAGTAAATTTACGATAATTTTTAGTTTTACACAATAAGTAAATATCTATTTACTGCTATGACAGTAAATTATTGAACAATATAAGCCTACTTCTTATTTTAGTTTTTACGCTCTAGTTAATCTTACTAAACTCAAACCCATTAATTTCCAACTCAGGATCAAGCATTCCAGCAGAATTAGTCGCCTCCATTTTCACCAAAGAAATTGGCATTTCCTGCTGGTCTATATGAAAAATAAATTCCCCATTCATAAATACTTTTTCAAAACCGTCTTCTCTTCGAATGATGATGTTGTTCAATTCCTCTCCGTTGATATTAATCGTATTTGTACTATAAAACAGTCCATTATCGCTATCTTCTTTTCGCACTCCAATGAAGTAACCAGAAACATTAAATCCTTGATCTGGAAAAATATCAATATAATAATGCTGGGTCGTATTCCCCCAAATTAATTTCGTTCGATTCGTTCGTTCTTTAATTCGGTTAAAATCAATTTTTATTTCATAATCTCCATCGATACCACCGACTCTTTCATTGATTCGATTAATATTTTCGGCAGTTTGTACGACTTCCTTTTCTCCATCAGGAATACTCGTCAATGTAAAATTAGGGTTTGCCCAACTTGGTGCGCTCACACTAGGATTAAATAATTCATCAATAAAATAATCCTTCCTAAAACCAAAAAATGGAATAGGTATCCATACTTCTGTTCCTTGTAGTGGAGATCCACGCATAATACTTTGCCAAACATCATTAGAAAACTTCTCGTTTTTATGCCCTCTATCCAATTCACAATGACCTAACTCATGGAATAATAAAAACCCTCGTACATCTTCACTCAAAGAAGTCCATTCTGACTTATCAATGACCACATGATGCTCCCCCACATAGCAAAATCCACTCGCTGTCTGAACCGAACCATCCGAAAATTCTACGATCAAACCACTATCTGAAAAATCAATCGTCTGTCCTCTTTTGGCACCTTCAGCGATGAATTCTTGCACATAGGGTTCGAAAACTGGATCGACCAGATACTCACCACTAGCACCTATATCAGGATTTTTTCGGCAATTCTGGAAGGTTAGAAAGAGGATGGATAGGAAAAGTAGTTTCTTCATGTTATTAATTTTTTTGTTGTGAGGTTGCCATGTTGCAAGGTTGCGAAGTTGCCATGTTACGCTCGCAACGGGGCAACTTCGTAACATGGCAACGACTTTTCTCAAAACTACCAAATTTTAGTAAAAATTGCCTATTCCACCAACCTCTTCCCATTTCCTGACACAGCTGAGACATTAAAAAAGCCGACAACTTCTGTATTTTCATCGGAAGGTATAATATTCGTCACGACATTACTCAAAGGTGTAGCAAATAATTCGGCGAAACCTCCGGGCCTATTCGTTTGAAAAGCTACTTCATTTAAAAAAAAGAATGCCTCATTAGTGATTGAATGTAATTCCACATAAATAGAATCGCCCGGTTGAAAAGGTGCTACAATCTCTCCATTCTCATTTTCTTCAAAAGAGTTAACCCCAAAACGGATGGGAGGAATAAAAATCAATCCATCAATGCTCCCTCCATTTGAAAAACCTGCATCAAATGCGATGTTAATCTCACTAGGCTTTCCTTGGTAGACTCCGTTTTTAAAAGTCTTTATCCAATAAGTATCACCTTCTCCTGCTAAGTCTCTAGCCCAAAATTCTGCAAAGTAGCCATCAGGAAAAGGGCCATCTACTCCTTCAAAAGTGAAAGAAATACTGTCTACTGGTGGTACACCATTCATTTTTGAAATGGAATTATAAGTCACTCCATTATACTCTATATTCAAGCCATATTGCACACCTATTTGCCCGAAGGTTTCTCCTGCTTGTGGTGTCCAGGTATATTCCCCTGATGCCGTTTCTTCAAATTCAAAAACGTTTAAATTTTCGTCAACCACTTGGACGATTGCTCCGCTTAAGCCTGCTGGTACGGAGTTGTCAAAATACTGCTGTGTGCCATTTAGTCGGATGATTTGTGGCTCTGGTTTATTGTTAATCCATGCGTCTATGGCTACTATTTCAGGGGCATCTTCTAGTTCTGGTCGGATTTCGTCTTCGCAGGAGGAGAAGGTTAATTGAAGGGCTAGCAGAAAAAGAAAGGCTAGTTTTCCTCCTTGATAATTATTTGAGAATATATTTTTATTGAAAATCATATGCTATTTTTGATTCTTTAAGATTATACACTTCTTTGCGTGACATGCTCAGGCAGGAATGCCAAAGCTACGGTTATCTAAAATTTGAAATTATAACTAATCGAAGGGAATGCACTACCAATAATCGACACTCGATTGGCAGTCGTGGTAGCAGGCGTTCCTGGAGCAAAACGCTCATCATTCTGCGCGAAGTAAATGGAAAATGGATTTCTTCTACCATAAACATTATAGACAGAAAACACCCAATAGCCTTCGTTCTTCTTTGGATTGCCATTTCGCTTAACTTTCCTATTTTGCAGAGTAGCAGCTAAGTCCAACCGATGAAAATCGGGAATCCGAACATTATTTCTACCATCACCAAAATTGTATGGAATCGTATAGCCTTGTACAGTATAACGAGACGTTGGGAAAGTCGTCGGTGTACCTGATACGTAGGTAAAATTGGCAGAGAAAGACCAGCGATTTTCTGGTTCGTAGAAGAGAGACAACTTAAAATTATGGGTTTGGTCAAAACGAGTTGGGTACCATTCGCCGTTGTTGATCCCATCCACTTGCAACTCCGTTCTTGCTAAGGTATAACTCAAATATCCATTGAATTTCCCTGTGTTCTTTTTGACGTATAATTCTAAACCATACGCTCGACCGATCCCTTCTAATAAATCGCCTTCTAAAAACTCATTAATCAAAATGTCTGCGCCGTCTACGTAGTCAATTTGACCTTTAGTTTTTCTATAATAAACCTCTGCGGAGGTTTCGTAGTCGTTTTCTTCGCCAAAGTTTTTGAAGTAACCAACACCGATTTGATCGCCAATTTCTGGTCTAATATTATTGGTACTTGGTGTCCAAACGTCTAGAGGATTCGAGGCAGTTGTATTAGAAATTAAATGAATGTACTGCGCCGTTCGGTTATAACTTGCTTTTAGGGAACTTTGATCGTTCAACTGGTATTTCACTGAAAATCTAGGTTCTAAAGTACCATAACTGGCAATAGTCTCTCCTTTGTCTGCTGTAAATTCTTGCGTCACAAAACGCCTAGTACCAGGTACTGCTGCATCGGCAAATTCAAAATATTTCCCAGGGCCTTTATAAGCAAAAGTGGAATATCTTAAACCATATTGTAAATCAATCTTCTCCCCTATTTTTTGGTCATTTCCTACAAAAACAGAAATTTCTAAGGCTTTCTTTTCGGCAATACTGATGTCTCTCGTTTCTCCATTACTTACCCCAACAGCATTGGCTGGTTCGAAAGTATAACCTAAAATTTCTCCACCAAAAGTCAATTTATTCTCAGGGTTAATGAAGTAGGTCAATTCTGGTTTAAAATCTAAATTCTGTATTGTAGAGTTCCAATTAAATTTATCTAAATCATCTTCACCAAATGCCAATTCGTAATCATAATTACTATAAAAGAAAGTAAAATTGGAAAACAATCGATCATTAAAAAGGTGATTCCAACGAGCCGTTGCGGTTTGACTTCCCCAACTAAATCCTTGCTGAGCATCGAACATAAAGTTGTCTCGACCTAAATAACCCGATAAGAATAATCTATTTTTTGAATTGATATTATAGTTGGTTTTCATCGTCAAATCCCAAAAATTCAACGCTGCGCCATCATCTAATACATCGGTAAATGCTTTGGCAAAAACATCGGCATAAGATCGTCGCCCTGCTACAATAAAAGAGGCTTTGTCTTTCACAATTGGGCCTTCAACGGCTAAACGACTAAACACGGTTCCAATACCACCTTGTGCCGTCAACTTTTTACTATTTCCCTCTTTCATCCGTACATCAAGGATCGAGGCAATCCGCCCACCGTAGCGAGATGGAATTCCACCTTTAATCAACTTGACATCTTTGACCGCATCGGGATTAAAAACAGAAAAGAAACCTAACAGGTGAGAAGAATTGTAAACAGGTGCCTCATCTAGTAAAACTAAACTTTGCCCAACACTTCCTCCCCTTACATTAAAACCACTAGCTCCCTCTCCTACTGTCGAAACACCAGGTAAAGTTTGAATACTTTTAATAACGTCTACTTCTCCAAGAAAGGAAGGCAATTTTTGGATGGTTTTGATGTCCAATTTTTGCGTACTCATTTGCACGCCTGAGACATTGATGTCTTCGGGTTCGCCCGTTACGACGACTTCCACTAGGTCAACTCCGCCTTCGCCTAACTCTAAATCAATTCTTTGATTTTCAGTTAGTTGCAATTGCTTAACAACCGTTTCATAGCCTAAAAACCGATACTCTACGGTATAATCGCCTGGCTCGAGGGTGATGGAATAAAATCCATAAACATTGGTGACCGTACCACTCGCTGTCTCTTGGACAAAGACCGTAGCACCAATCAAGGTTTCACCATTGGCAGCATCGTTGATGTAGCCACTAATGGTTACTTTTTCCTGAGCAAAAAGCGCAATACTCATTGCTAAAAACAGGAATAGGGTCAAATATTTTTTCATAAAAGGTATAGGTGATTTAATAAATCGGGTGATTTCTATTTGTAAGACAACGCAATCGCAGGCTATCACCTATGCCTTGTCCATTTTTTAACAAAAATGAAACAACAGAATCTGTGGCTTGTTGTTTAACAAAACACTTATTTTTAGAATTAAGAGTAACTATCCAGCATTACACAAATGAGACGCACTTTTTTACCATTTAGTTATCCCACTTTTATTTTTTGTCCTAATCCATACAAGATTTGAATTGCAGCAATTACAATGGCAACCGCCCCTGTATTTAAAAAAAAGTTAACAACTGCCTCTTTTTCTATCGTACTGCCAAAACCTGCACCAGCCATTGGTGTCCCTGAAATCGTTCCCCAAGCTGCCCCTAAGACTAATCCAATCCAGATTCCATACATGCTATAAGTACTTAACCAATAACACCATTTTAATCCTTTATCTGAAAGCTGTATTCGATTCCAAATTAAACCAAATACGATTAACACCAAACCATGCTGTAAAGCGGAAAGGTGTGCAGATAATCCTAGTTTTGGATTTGTAAAAGAAGGAATTGCCATGCCGTTTAATAGGCCTAAAAAAAATAAAAGCACTCCTGCAAAAATTATTTGCCTCGTGTAGACTCGTTCTTTAATAGCTGTCATTTCTACGTTTTTTTTTAAATCTAGAAAAGACAAATATCTACCACTAAAAAACCTATTCCTTTAACAAATGATAAATAATAAGGAATTTGGAAAGGTATACTACCAATGAAGGGAATTATGTCTTGAAAGAAGTTGTCTCTTGATGACTAGCTCGGATTCTACTCAATGATACTTGTGTAATACCTAAATAAGACGCGATATGTTTGAGTGGTACTTTCTGAATAATTTCCATCTCTTCTAACAAATCTGCATATCGTTCTTTTGCAGAATGAAATTGGATGCTTTCTAATCGTTCTACAACCTCTAAATAAGATGCCTCTAATATCAATCTAAATAATCGTTCGATGGTGGGAAAGGTATCAAAAAGCTGAAAAAATTTAGTCGCATCAATCGCAATTAATTCTCCATCTGCTAACATTTGGATTGCTTTAGAAGAGTGTTTTTTGTTTAATAGGCTTTTGACTCTAGCTATTAAATTGCCAGATAAAGCAAAGAATTCGGTGACGTCTATTCCATCTTTGTAATAAAAAATTCTTGCAATACCTGTTTTTAAAAAATAAATGGTCTTTGAAGAACTGCCAACCGTTTCTATTATCTCGTTTTTCTTCACTTGTTTTAATGAACATATTTTGGCAATCGCTTGCTTATCAGCATCGGAAAGTCTTTGAAATTGTTCAAAATAATCAAAAAGTGCTTGCATATTTTTTTATTAATTCAGGTTATCTCTCCTAGTAAAGATGACTCAATCATAGTCTAGCACCTATCTGCCATCCTTTTTTGATAAACAATATCACTTATTTTTAGAATTAATGGCTTTTATTTTGGTAATTAAATTCTATTGACCATCTTATTGCCATGCGCAACATCAAACGTGAAGTCTTCTGGCCGCCCTTTCTAGTTCTTATTGCTTCTGTTATTTATAGCCTTGTGGATAGTGAAGGATTCATGCAAAATGCTACAACAGTCAACTCTTTTTTATTAGATAAATTCGGTTGGTTATACTCTATTAGTACGCTCGGATTTTTTGCAATTATTGTTTGGGTTTATTTTTCACCAATTGCCAAAATACGTATTGGAGGTAAGGCTGCTAAACCGTTTTTAACTAAGTGGAAGTGGTTCTCGATTACGCTCTGTACGACGATTGCTACGGGGATTCTTTTCTGGGGTACTTCTGAACCACTTTTTCATTTACATACGCCACCACAAGGACTTGGTATTGAGCCGAATAGTATTGAATCAATGCGTTTTTCGATGTCTACTTTATTTATGCATTGGACTTTGATTCCTTATGGCATTTATACGACGGCGGGCCTTTTATTTGCTTTGGTTTATTATAATTTAAAACGGCCTTTTAGTTTGGGGTCGATGCTCTATCCTATTTTTGGTGCGAGGACAGAAGGGGGTGTCGGAAAAACGATAGACGCTATTTGTTTATACAGTTTGGTAGCTGGTATGGCCTCGTCTTTGGGAACTGGGATTTTAACTATTTCTGGCGGATTAAATACACTTTATGGTATTGAAAGTAGCACCTTGCTATTGACAATAATTACGCTCGTCATTGTTGCTACTTTTATTCTTTCGGCGATCAGCGGTTTGACGAAAGGCATTCAAATGCTTTCTGATTGGAATATTAAACTATTCTTTGGACTAGCCATTTTTGTTTTTATCTGTGGCCCTTCTTTGTTTATTTTGAAAATTGGAGTGGAAAGTATTGGTGAATTTTTCCAAACCTTTTTTCAACGAAGTCTATACGTGGGTTTAAGCCCTGAAGATAATTGGTCAGAAAGCTGGACTATTTTTTACTGGGCAAATTGGTTAGCATGGGCACCTGTTTCTGCATTGTTCCTAGGTCGGCTATCTCAAGGGTATACGGTTCGAGAATTTATTCATTTTAATTTGTTTTACCCTTCCATTTTTGGTGCTATTTGGATGATGATTTTTGGTGGTACTTCGCTCTATATGGATTTTTTCGGGGAAGGCAGTCCAATCTATGCAGTACTACAAGATAGTGGTATCGAGCATGTCACTTTTGCCATTTTCAAAGCATTACCTTTTCCTACGCTTATCAGTTTTATCTTATTGCTTAGTATCTTTTTGTCTTTTGTGACGGCATCGGATTCTAATACTTCTGCTATGAGTGGTTTAAGTTCTACGGGTATTTCGCCTGATAGTCCCGAACCCTCTTTAGGTATTAAGGTCATTTGGGGGATTACTATTGGTGCGGTCGCTTTGATTATGATTATGAATTCAGGTGTGGATGGAGTGAAGATGGTGTCTAATCTCGGTGGGTTTCCTGCTTTGTTTTTTATGATTTTGGCGGCTTGGGCTTTGGTGAAGTTGGGGCGGTCGCCTGAGCTATTAGAGCCAATCGAATGAAACCAATAGATTCAGATAACTAATCTCAAATCACAAACTAGGCGAAATAGTTTGTACGGATTGAGCAGATTAAGCGGATTTTGTACGGATTTCTATATAAGATTTCAAAAATCCGTTTTAAATCCGCTCAATCAGTGAAATCCGTACGACCTATCCTACTAGCAAAATAAGTTACAAATGAATCATAAGTACCAACTACAAAATCTGCCCTCGCTCCTTATCAGCTAAACTAATAGTCAACTCTTTAGCCACCTCCGCTACAATCGTTTCTTTTTTCAATAATTCAGCAGCTTTCTTTTTACCTTCCAATGAACGCAATCTTCGAGGTTGTCGAATTAGTGCCTTATCAAAAACCGCCAAAGCTTTTTCTAATTGATTCTCTCCTAATAACCATTCGGCGTAAGCCTCATGGACTGGTTTTAAAATACTTGGCGGGCCAAAAGAGTAACTCAATTTTTCATCTAAAGCGATGCCTTTTTCAAACCATGCTGCGGCTGTTTTATTATCACCTTTCAAAGTCGCTAATAATGCTTGCAATTCCATTTCCATCACATGTGCCATATCTATTTCTAGCTGATTCGGTGGTTTGCTGGCATAACCACCTGCACTACACATCGCAAATCCTGCATCTCCT
>CALDTJ010000100.1 GCA_937924145.1 uncultured Saprospiraceae bacterium | reverse complement strand
AAAGTCTATGTCATGAACGTTTCTTATGGAACGTCAAAAGATGGTGGAAAAACTTGGACTTTGAAAAACGCACCACACGGCGATCATCACGATCTTTGGATTGATCCAAATAATAACCAACGAATGATTATTGCAGATGATGGTGGTGCACAAATCTCTAACGATGCAGGAAATAATTGGACAACTTATTATAACCAACCCACTGCTCAGTTTTATCGAATTGCTACCGACGATCATTTCCCTTATCGGATTTATGGCGCACAGCAAGATAATACTTCGGTTAGAATTTCGCATAGATCAGATGGACGAGGAATTACCGAAAATGATTGGGAAGTAACGGGTGGTGGTGAAAGTGCCTCGCACGCCATTGATGCCAGCGATAATGACATCGTTTATGGTGGTACTTACAAAGGATATATGTACCGCTTTAATCACAAAAATAAGCAACGTCGATCTATCAACGTTTGGCCTTTAAACCCAGCAGGTTCGGGCGTAGAAGTCATGAAATATCGGTTTAATTGGAATACGCCTGTGATGTTTTCAAAACACGAACCAGAGAAATTATATGTCTATTCTAATCGGGTACATTTGACCACTAATGAAGGACAATCGTACCAAGTAATGAGTCCAGATTTGACTAGAAATGATCCTGCTACTTTGAAATCTTCGGGTGGACCAATTACCCAAGATAATACTGGTGTGGAGTTTTATGCTACTATTTTTGCAGTCATGGAAAGTCCACACGAAAAAGGCGTGATGTGGACGGGGTCAGACGACGGCTTGATTCATTTAACAACAGACAACTGTGCTAATTGGAAAAATGTAACACCTCCCAATGCGCCAAAATGGATTATGTGGAACTCCATTGATCCGCATCCAAGCATCAAAGGTGGGGCATATTTAGCAGGTACTAGTTATAAATCTGGTGATTATCGACCGTATTTATACAAGACTACGGACTATGGTAAAACGTGGCAAAAAATCACGAATGGGATTGATGATTTACATTTCACAAGAGTCGTTCGGGCTGATCCGAATAAGGAAGGATTACTCTATGCGGGGACAGAGTTTGGCATGTATATTTCTTTTGATGACGGCGCTAGTTGGAAACCTTTTCAGTTGAATTTACCATTGGTGTCTATCACTGATTTGAAATTAAAAAATGATAATTTAATCGTTGCTACCAAAGGTCGAAGTTTCTGGATTATTGATGATGTGACGCCTTTGCATCAATTGGATCAAACGATTGCTAAAAAAGCACATCACGTTTTCCAACCGATGCCAAGTTATCGTATGAGACAATCTGGCTGGGGTGGTTCTAATAAGTTATTGGAAGGCGAAAACCGACCAAATGGAGCAATTATTCACTATTATTTTAAGGATACGCCTAAGAAAGAAAGTAAAATTAGTCTAGATATTTTAGAAGAAAATGGTCAGTTAATCAAGAGTTATACTTCTGACGCTAAAGAGAAAAGGGATAGGTTTAGTCCTAAGAAAGGTATGAATCGGTTTGTGTGGGATATGCGCTATCCTGATGCGGTATCTTTTGACGGTTTGGTTTTATACTCTTCCAATACCAAAGGGCCTGTTGCTGTTCCTAAAAACTATAAAGTAAGACTGCGAGTGGATGACCAAGAAATCGTACAAGATTTTGAAATAAAGATTGACCCTAGAATTGAAAGTACGGTCGAAGATTTGCAAGCGCAATTTGATTACCTCATCTCCATTAGAGACAAATTATCTGATGCCAACCAAGCAGTGATTGATATTCGCAGCTTACGCAAAGATTTGAATTATTTGAAAGAGAAGTTGGGGGATAAAGAATATTATGCGGACATCCTAAAAGGTATTGATGCTTTTGATGAAGAAATGACGGTTATCGAAAATAACATTCATGAGACAAGAAATGAGGCACGCCAAGATCCGCTAAATTTTGGTATTAAACTCAATAATCGTTTGGCCTATTTGGCGACCCACGCTGGCGGTGGAGACTTCCGACCAACCGATCAAGACATCGAATATAAAGCAGAAGTGTCTGCACAAATTGATAAAGAATTGACAGATTTAAAAACAGTGATGGATACTCAGATTCCTAAGTTGAATGAAATGATGCAGGCGAAGGGAGTTAAGTTTTTGATGGGTGGGATTGGTAGGCCATAAGGTAAGCATAAGCAGGAGATGCTTTGAAAGCATCTCCTGCTTTTAAATTAATGCACATCCTTCACTAAACGATACAACTGAACCCGCTGCTTAACATGAACGTCATTGATAGCCGTCATATCTGGAAAAGTCGGAGCTACCTTATAACTAGTCCTAGGCATAATCGCCTCACTCATAGTCATAAAGCCATCTACTGAGATCGCATTAAATGGAAAATCTACCCCAAAAGGCATGATTTTAACAGCTGATAGCCACGAAACTTGAGTGGTATTCCCTGACTCTATCTGTCCTTTGATAAAAGGCTGCCAAACCGTTTCCTCCAATTCCAAGTATTTATCTAAATCGGAGGCTTTCGAATAATTAACTCGGATGTAATTGGGCACCTGCTCACCACCTGCACCCGCATTTCCTGCATATACCAACTGGTGCTTTAACGTACTTAATCCCCTTGTCGCCATATCCTGCATTCTTCCATTGGGAAATACTTTTGTAGGATTCCAAACTTCATTTAAGTTGTTCATGTCTTCCACTTTAGCGAAAGAATTTACAAAAAAGAAATTTGGTGAATTGTCCATATTCCAGCCACCTACTTTCTCCCACAGTTGCCACTGAGTCATTTTTCCTTCTTTAATAGCTGCCTTGGCAATCTCTGCCCAATAGGTCGTTTCTCGATGAATAAATTCTGCTCGATTTTCGGCAGGAACATGATGATACTGCGTCAATGCCACTGGTTGACCTTGCATCATTGGTAATAAAAACAGCATCAATAAACTGTTCAATAACAAGTACTTAATTGATTTTCTCATGATAAAATTTTTGAGGTTTAAAATTAAGTACTAAGATAAAGGCAGTATTAGGGGTATCTTCTGGACTTTTTTGACAGAATTCTGGATTTTTCAATCAATTTCTGGACTTTTTTGACAAAACCCTAAATTAATTAACAATCACAAGTATTTTGCTAATTAATAACTTTGGTAAGTTTATCAAAGTAGTTGACACTTTTAGTCTCAACGGGACGACATATTATTAACCTAGGACATGAATAAATAACAAGGTAATTAAAGCCCCAAAGCGGGCGGCATAACAAGATGTTAGCTTTTATGCCGCACTTTTAGCGCTTTATAGTGGTATATTGGTCTTATCTTAGTCTATTTAATCTTAGGGCTTGTACCCTAAGTTATTATATGCCGCTCCGTTGGAGCTAGTGATGGTGACGGAATTTTACTCCTTATTTTGAACACCTGATCCAAAAAGGGCAAGAAAGTGTCAACCACTTTTATTAATTGAATAAACTTGTCATAACTTTCAAGCTTTTTTCTATATTCACTTCATTTTCTAACCATAATAACTATAATATAATTATGACCCGCTACACCCTAATAACCTTCTTTATATACCTTTTAAATCCACTTTTTAGTCAAGGTACGCAGCTATTACGCCAGCCGACTATTTCTGCGGAAAGCATTGTTTTTGTCTATGCCAATGATCTTTGGAAAGTCGATAGAACAGGCGGTGACGCCATCCGTCTTACCAGTAATATCGGCTATGAATCGGCGCCTCATTTTTCTCCCGACGAAAAAATGATTGCCTTTACAGCTCAATATGATGGGAATACAGATGTTTATGTTATTCCAGCCGACGGTGGTACGCCTAAACGACTCACTTGGCATCCTGGCGGAGATTTTGTGCAAGGTTGGACACCTGAGGGAAAAGTATTATTTCGATCTGGGCGAAAAGGAAAACCTACACAGACTAGTCAATTTTATACCATCTCTACGGAAGGAGGCTTGCCCAAAGCAATGGATATTCCTCGTGCTGCTTTTGGGGAAATTTCCTCAGATGGAAAACACTTGGCTTATGTACCTATAACTTTTTGGGATCCCGAATGGCGAAATTATCGTGGTGGTCAAGCCATGCCGATTTGGATTGTAGATTTAGCGACAAAGGAATTATTACGCACTCCTCAACCAACTCAAGAAAGACATTTAGACCCTGTATGGTTTCAAGATAAAGTGTACTATTTATCAGAAAGGGATTATGCTAGTAATATTTGGATGTTTGACCCAATTACTAAAGCAGAAAAACAATTGACTTTCCATAAAAAATTTGATACTAAAAGTCTAGATGCTTGCAAAGATGCGATTGTCTATGAGCAAGGTGGTTATTTACACTTATTAGATCCAATGGCAGGAACAACTATGCAATTAGAAATTAATGTCAAAGGAGACATGAGTTTTGCTCGCTCTCGTTGGGAAAATGTTGCTGCTAATGATTTAAGAAACCCGAATGTTTCTCCCAATGGCAAACGAGCTATTTTTGAACATCGTGGAGAAATATTTACTATTCCCAAAGAAAATGGCACTTGGCGAAATATAAGCAATTCGTCAGGCGTAGCAGATCGCTCTCCGATCTGGTCTCCCAAAGGCGATAAAATCGCTTGGTTTTCTGATGAAAGTGGAAATTATCAATTACAAATCACAGACCAACAAGGGCTACATAAAAAAAGCTTTGCTTTACCAAATCCTACCTTCTATTTCAGGCCAGATTGGTCACCAGATGGTCAACATATTGCTTATTCAGATACGGATTATAATATTTGGTTTATTAATGTAGAAACTGGGATTGCTAAAAAAGTAGATACTGATCGCTATGCTCACCCTAATCGAACGATGAATCCAGTTTGGTCGCCCGATAGTAAATGGATTGCTTATGCTCGTCAAATGGAGAGTCATTTTAAAGCTGCTTTCGCCTATAATATTGAAACGGGCGAGCGGATTCAATTAACAGATGGTATGGCGGATGTCATCACCCCTGTTTGGGATAAAAATGGGAAATACTTATACTTCTTAGCCAGTACGGATTATGGTTTAGCCAGTGGTTGGTTGGATATGAGTTCTTATGATCCAGCAGTCAATCGAAACCTTTATTGTTTGCTTTTATCCAATGATGAGCAATCTCCAAGAAAGGTAAAAAGTGACGAAGAAGAAGAAAAATCTGATGACAAAGAAGACCCTGATAAAAAAGAAGGCAAAAAAGAAAAAGAGGTAGTCGTAAAAATAGACAAAGAGGGATTGGCTCATCGCATTATTGCTTTGGATATACCTGCTAGGAGTTATGTAGGATTAGATGCTGGACCAGAAAATTCTGTTTTTGTAGCAGAATCTATTCCTAATCAACAAGGTTTTAAACTGCACAAATATGATTTGAAAAAACTAGCATCTAAAGAATTTCTCTCTGGCATTAGTAACGCAGTCGTCTCTTCTGATGCCAAACATATACTTTATCAAAAAGAGGGCTCATGGAGCATGTCAGAGACAAAAAGTCCACCTAAAGGCGGAGAAGACAAATTGGCGATTAATGCTAAAATAAAGATTGACCCTCAAGCAGAATATCACCAAATCTTCAAAGAAGGTTGGAGGTATATGCGAGACTTTTTATACGTAGATAATACACATGGTGCGCCTTGGGACAAGATTTACGAATGGTATGCATCTTGGATCAACCACGTTCGTCATCGAACTGATTTGAACTATGTAGTTGATATTATGAGTGGCGAAATTTCTATTGGACATTCTTATGTGAGAGGAGGTGATATGCCTGATATTAATCAGGTGCCCATCGGTTTATTAGGTTGTGACTTTGAAGTAGAAAATGATTTTTATAAAATCGCAAAAATCTATCAAGGAGAAAGTTGGAACCCAGCGGTCAAAGCGCCACTGCATTTGCCCGGTATGGGCGTCAAAGCAGGAAATTACCTTTTAGCCGTAAATGGACAACCTCTCAAAGCACCAACAAACCCTTATAGCCTTTTTGAACAAACAGCTGGTCAAGTCACTCAAATAACCGTAAATAATCTACCGAGCATGACCAATGCTACGGAACTAATGGTTGAGCCAATTACCAGCGAAAGGCAATTGCGTAGTTTAGATTGGATGGAAGGCAATCGTCGAAAAGTAACTGAATTATCGAATGGAAAATTAGCTTACGTCTATGTGCCCAATACAGCTGGTAGGGGATTCACTAATTTCAACCGTTACTATTTTTCCCAACAAGACAAAAAAGGAGTGGTCATAGATGAACGAAATAATGGTGGCGGCTCTGCTGCCGATTATATGATCGATGTAATGTCTAGATCACTATTCGGTTACTTCAATAGTAAAGCTAATGACAATCGTCCTTGGACAACGCCAATTTCAGGAATTTGGGGCCCTAAAGTGATGATTATTAATGAGCGCGCTGGTTCTGGTGGGGATTTATTGCCCTATATGTTTAGAGCTAAAAAACTAGGTCCATTAATTGGTACGCGTACTTGGGGAGGTTTAGTGGGTACTTGGGATACACCACCTTTCATTGATGGAGGAAGAATGGTGGCTCCAAGAGGTGGTTTTTACGATGTTGATGGAAAATGGGCAGTAGAAGGCGACGGAATCGCACCAGATATTGAAGTGATTCAAGATCCAAAATCAGTTATAGAAGGTAAAGATCCTCAATTGGAAAGGGCAGTAAAAGAAGCTTTACTTTTATTAGAAAAAGAGACTTTTGAAATGAAACCAGAACCTGCTGCTCCTACTCCATGGAAACGACCAACGGGTTTTAAGCATTAGATCATAGCTGTGAGGCTTAGAGAAATTTTAGCTCACGCAAAGATGCAAAGGGACGATGAAAAAGTAAATTTACATTCTGTCGGAATAATCGACGAACAAAACGGTTCAAGAGACTTCGTCTATTATTCCGACTTAGTAAGTGAGCAGTCAGATTTAAGACCAATAAACCAGTGGGCGAGTCTCTAGCCCCAAACCCGCCCGCCTGACGGCACTACGATTTAAAGTACTGATTTATAATTTGTTGTGTCGTTGAGGCGTAGTGTAAAATTTTAATATAAACCTGTCCATCTACTTATCTTAAGCATTTTAATTACCACAACTACTTAGCTCTAAAACTAAGTAAGGCTTAGTATTAGTCGGACCATCAAAAGTATTGACTTCGGTATGCCTGTCTGAATCTGGACCTGAAGCTTTTAGTAGAATACCAAAGTTAGTCGATGGATTGTTTAACCAATCTTGCACCAAACTAGCTGACAAATCCATGGTCTGATACCCTAACGAGGAGGCATCCATAATGCCTTCTACATTTGGACTAAAGTCCCCTCCTGGCGTTCCCCACGCCGTAGAACTGGTCGCATCTTCCCAATTGGATTTACCATCATCGCCCGTTTCTGTTCCTTCCTCCCATGCTGTGAATACCTTGTAAGCGACTACTTCAGTTCCTGCGCCTCCATCAGCTTTTTCTACGTGCAGATGTAGGGTCGCACTTATCACCGTTTGACCGGCATACGCTGATAGATCAAATTGAATTAATCCTCTTTCTTCCTCATTCGACTTATTAACTAAGTGTAGATCTGATTTCCTTCCATAATTGTCTCCTTTATTCTTTGACTTTCCTTTCAAATAGGTGTCTTGACCTGTTGTGATCGTAACAGTTGTAGGTACACCAGAACTAACTGGAATACACTTATCTGAATCGTCTGAATCATACTGTGTGTGATCAGATGGATAATTACTAAAGTAACCATCATCGTCATTGTCTACTCCATTACAAGCACCAACAGCAGGATTAGGATCGCAGGCATCAAAAGGATCTGAATCAACATTTGCATGATACACTCCATCACCTCCCGTCTCATCTAAGTCCGAGATACCGTCATTGTCACTATCGGT
>CALDTJ010000099.1 GCA_937924145.1 uncultured Saprospiraceae bacterium | reverse complement strand
ATAACAAAATGGCAAGTTTGCCCAAAAAGGAATTAGCCAAAGGTATTGTATGCGCTAGTGCAGGGAACCACGCACAAGGAGTCGCTTTCGCCTGCCGAGAATTAAAGGTGAATGGCAAAATATATATGCCCAGTACCACTCCTAAACAAAAGATAGATAAGGTGAAGTCTTTTGGTAAATCCTTTGTAGAAATCATTTTAATAGGAGATACCTTTGATGATTCTTATGCAGAATCGATGAAAGATGCGACTGAAAATAAGCTGCCATTCATTCATCCTTTTAATGATGAAAAAGTAATTGAAGGGCAAGGAACGGTTGGCTTGGAAATACTAGAAGATTGTCCAAAAGATATAGATTATGTATTTGTAGCGATTGGTGGAGGAGGTATTTCGGCGGGTTTAGGCAGCTATTTTAAACAAATGAGTCCACATACTAAGATTATTGGGGTGGAGCCAGCAGGTTCGCCGAGTATGAAAACGTCTATTGAAAAAGGGAAAGTGACAACGCTTAAAGAAATGGATGTATTTGTGGACGGTGCAGCAGTTCGGAGAGTAGGAGACCTTAATTTTAGAATTTGCCAACATGTGCTCAGTGATATTGTGATTGTTCCAGAAGGAAAAGTCTGTACGACTATTTTAGAATTATATAATGAAGAAGCAATTGTCGCTGAACCTGCAGGAGCTCTGTCCATTGCCGCCTTAGATTTCTACCAAGAACAAATTAAAGGCAAAACAGTGGTCTGTTTGATAGGTGGTGGGAATAATGACATTACCAGAATGGAAGACATTAAAGAACGGTCTTTATTATATGAAGGTATCAAGCATTATTTTATTATTAAATTTCCACAAAGAGCTGGTGCGTTACGCCAATTTTTGAATGATGTGCTTGGGCCAAATGATGATATTACGCATTTTGAATATAGTAAGAAGAACAGTAAAAATGCCGGCCCTGCCTTGGTAGGAATAGAATTAAAATCTAAGACTGATTATGAAGATTTGATAGCTAGAATGGCGAAGTATAATATTGATTATCAGACAATTAATAATCAAAAGATGTTGTTCAATTTTTTGGTTTAGGATGGATTCATTCCTAATTTATTAGGAGAATAGGTTGTACGGATTAGGCGGATGGAACGGATTTAAAATAGATTTCTAAACACGACTTTAAAAATCCGTTTAACCAGCCCGACTGCGTCATGCGGGCGGGTCATATAAATCCGTACAACCTATTTTGCCTAAGTGGATAAAAGGCGAATGAATTCGCCTGTACTAACAACATCCACTATTCGGATCACATACAGCCCCTTGCTCAAATCCAAAATCAATCGCCTTATACTTAGAAGTTGTTTGACCCTTTTGTGCAAAAACTGTGATACTAAAAATTCCAGTTTGTCCATTTTTAAAGGAATCCAATTCTTCGCCGCTTAAATATTGAGTCAAAATATCATCAGGAATGTGGATAGGCTTTTCTTTTTGAATGGTTATATTGTTAAAACCAGCTTTTTCAATCAAGCCCATATAATCCTCTTTTTGAATGGCACCTGCGACACATCCTGCATACATCTCTGCACTCATCCGTAAAGCACCAGGCAATTCTCCTTTCAAGACAATATCAGAAATACTAAAGTGTCCACCATCTTTTAAGACTCTTTGTATTTCATTGAAAATCTTATCTTTCGCTGGTAATAAATTTAATACACAGTTGCTAACCACGACATCTACCGTAGCATCAGAAACAGGCATATCTTCAATGTCACCATATCTAAATTCCACATTATTAAAGCCCATTTTATCAGCATTCGCTCTTGCCTTTTTAATCATTTCTGTCACGAAATCTACGCCGATTACCTTTCCTGTTGGTCCAGTTTCATGTCTTGCGATAAAAGCATCGTTCCCTGCACCCGAACCCAAATCGACCACTGTATTTCCTGGTTGAATCTTGGCAAATTGGGTCGGTAATCCACAACCTAAGCCTAAATCTGCATCTTGCACATGACCCTCCATTTCTGAATAATCATCGGTCATGATGTTATAAACTTCTTTGGAAGTTTCCCCCGCACCGCAGCAGGAGGCTAAATTTACAGTAATTTCTTGATTGGCAATTTGACTGTATTTTTCTTTGACTAGATTTTTTAATTCTTCTTGAGTCGTCATGATATAAATATTTTTTACGGGTTACGGGTTACGGGTTGCGAGTTACGGGTTGCAGGTTGCAGGTTGCAGGTTGCGAGTTGCGGCTTGCGTTAGCTTGGTAACCCGCAACCCGTAACTCGTAACCCGCAACCCGCACACAACAAAAAAGCCCTGAAGAGTAAAATTAACCTTTTCAGAGCTTTTTTGCCAAAATAATTAGGGTTAACAACCGCTAATGTTATTTCATGGACAGCGAACCATCTTTTCGATCTTTGTCATATTCAAAACTCATATAACCAATCAACATTTCATCGAAAGAGAAATCTCCCCAATAAACTGTTTTTTCTGGTGCTGGATTAAAGCTATTTTGCTTAGAATTGTCAAAAACTGCATCTACATAAACTACTGTTCTTGCAGGTAGTTTCTTAGGTGTTTCAAATAAGTACCCTCGCTGCCAGTTGAAACTATAATTTGGTACATTCAATAGTACTTCTTTACTTCCATCTGGATATAAAGCGGTAAACTTCATCGCTTTTCCACGGAAATGCATGTGTGGGAAGATCGCATAAAGCGTTGCATCATGCTCAAATAATTGCTTAGCTTTATTTTCGTAATTCTCTTCACCTGGAGGAATCTGTAAATTCGTGTTAAACGCTCCAACCATTAAATACTCATTGTCAGGTTTTTTATCTGTGTAGTATAAACCTACCGTTGACTGATCAGATTGTGCTTTTCCATTGGTTGTATAGTGCATTTGGAAATGCAGCTTTGACCCTTTAGGAATGACCCTTCCTGTATTCGCTGGGAAAACTTCTGTTTCTCCACCTGGTGCCCATGCCGCCAATAATCCATCTAACCAAGGGCTGTTTCTATCAATTGGTTCTGTAAACCCTTCAGGATAAATGACACTTACTAAAACGTGGTGTAAAACCTCTCTATTACCAGGCAAAACTTGGAAACCTGTTGCCCAGATATCCTTATCAATATCTACTTCCAATTCTTGGTAACGATAATCAACAATGCCATTAGCAGGAATATCTTCTTTTTTTAAAGTGAATTTTAAGTCTGGTTCGCCATTATCCCAAGTTGGAGCAGTTTTGTCATACGCTGCTAGTGGGTCAGATTCACCTTCTGCCTTTTTTGCCCCTGCATCAATCCAGTGTACTAAAGTTTGAAGTTCTTTAGTAGTTAAAGAGAGATCTTGTTCCCATAATCCATAGTGAGGGTCAGCGTGCCACGGTGGCATCCGCTTAGTTCTCAATACTTCTCTCATCATATTAGACCAGCCAAAAACGGTTTCATAATTTTTCATTTGCCAAGGTGCGATTCCACCTTCAACGTGGCACTTCATACACTTATCTACTAAAATTGGAGCTACATCATGCTCATAAGAAATACTAGCAAATTGTGCAGGATCATCGTGCAATCTTTTGATCAAACAGCCCTTTCCTTTTACTAAAGTTTCTTCTGGTAATTCACCTTTTAATTGTGCGTTGATCGCATCAGCCAAGTAATGTTTGTCTGCATCGTCTCGCTTACTTTCGTAACCAATTCTATCATTGATTGGTCCTCTATAAACGATGGTCCAAGTTTCTGGATCTAAAACAATGGCTTCGTTTGTTCGATGCAATTGTAATGCTTCTGCTACTAATTGAGATTCATCTTTTAAAATAGGAAAATCCATATTGAATTCTTTCGCCTCTGCTTGAATTGCTGTACGATCGTCTTGCACACTCGAATTGACCATGAAAAACTTAACCCCCTTATCTTTAAATTGTCGCCTTACAGATTTTAAATCTTTAACCGCATTCCGATTGATTGGACAGGCGTTTTGTTGTACATAAAGGATGACTGCTTTAGCATCATTATAGTAGTATAAAGTATGGAAATCTCCATTGTGGTCATGCAAACCAAAATTGGGTACTTCTAAATCCATATCTACTTCTACTTCAGGTCCATCTGAACTCTGGCAAGCAGTAAATAATAGACAAATTCCAAAAAATAATAGGAATGGTGTTTTTAAAAGGCGATTCATTTTACGTGAATTTTTGATTTAATTTGAAAGGATGCTGTTAGGATGAATAACAAATTTATGCTAAATATAAACGATATGATAGCTTAAAAGTTATCACTTATCAAATTTAGTATATAAATATGGCTATTTTTAATAGAATTCTTTGATTTGTAGAATATGAGACCTTAAATGGTGATTTTACTAGTTTAATCGTTAGGACATAGAAAGCGGTGCTTTTTTAGCACCTCTTTCTTTCTTTCTTTCTTTCTTTCTTTCTTGAAAAGAAGGAGGTGCTTTTAAAGCACCGCCTTCTTACCAACCATACATAGATCCTGCCGCCATCTTAGCAGCTTGGTACTGATGAAAAATGCCTTTATCAAATGGAGTCCAAACACTCGCTTTTTGCCCTGCTGCTTTGAGTGCTCTATTTGTCCAACTATTACAGGTAGTAAATAAGGAATAACTACCAGTAGCATCATAAAAGGCATCCGAATCACCATAAACAGCATCAGTGGCAATATGAGTCAAGTCTCCATTACTTTTTTTGATAAAATCTTTTTGAATGAAATTGACCAGTCTTTGATATTGGTCGTTGGAGATACCAATTTTTACACAGTCGTCTCCTTCCTCCATTCTACGATAATAGGTAGTATGAATAGCGGCAGTACTCATACCAGTTGCAGCTCTAAATGCTGTACTAAATTTTAGTTCTGCCCAAGTTGGCGTATCTAAATAAAACCCTTTATCACCCCAACCTATGGCAATAAAGTTGTAATCTGTTCTTTTGCTCTTCGTATTTTCAAATTTAACCTGTTGACTCCAGTCAATGATATCTGTTTTAATAGGCATCACTAAGTCGGTGTGTACGCCATTCGTTAGGATGTAAATAAAAAGATCATCTTTCGCATTTGCCTCTTCCGCTGTACCCATTCGCCCTAATCCTAGACCAGCAAGGACATATAGGCCTAAAAAAACAATCAATCCCAATAAAAATAGTCCCGTGTATTTTAGTAGTTTTTTCATAGTCGTTTTTTATAACTTTAATTGGTCCACAAGATATTGAAATTCAATTAAATATAGCCTTCTTTTTGGGAAATAAATAGATCGTTAGATCATATTATTAATTTTGTATATTGATATTTTAAATTGTTTTTTATAGAGATTTTGTCATTTTATTCCAAAAAATAAAATTTTTATTACTTTTTATTAGGTTAAATGATATTTGTTTTTATACCTTTACTTCAGTAATAGTACAGAGTAGTACAGTGTAGCGCAAAGTAGTACAGCCTAAACAATTTATCTTTCCAAACAAAAGTATTAGCAAACAAAACATAATAAGAGATAATGATTAGTGTTTTTGACAAGATTAGAGAGTTAGAAGAAATGCCGCTATTGTCAAAAAATGAGCAATTGGTTAATGGAATCATTAATGCGATTGATGAAAAAATATTGACCCAAGGTAGTAAGTTACCATCAGTAAAAAACATGGCTGCGGAAATTCACTTTGCCGCTAAAACAGTTGCAAAAGGATATAAGGATTTGAAGGACAAAGGTCTGGTAGAATCTAGAGATAGACTAGGCTATTTTGTTGTAAATGAAGATACGCAACAGGTGGCAAAAGTGGCACTGTTGATGTATGCTTTTCACCCTTTTCAAGAAGTGTTTTATAATACATTTAGAGATACTTTGGGAGCGCATATACAAGTAGATGTTTTTTTTCATCATAGCAATATTGATGTTTTAGAAACGATTTTGGGAAATATCAAAGGGCAATATGGGATGTACGTTATTGCCCCAATTCCACACAAAAGGACTAAGCGATTATTACAAGGTTTTTCTACTAATAAATTGTTACTAGTAGATCGATATGAGAAAATTAGTAATGCATATTCTCATGTTACACAAGAGTTTGAATTGGCCACCTACGATGCATTGACTGAGTTGAAATCATCTATCAAAAAGTACGAAGAAATTGTATTATTCTTTAAGCCAAATTCAGATTATCCTATTGAAGTTAAAAGGGCTTTTCAAAAGTTTGTGAACGACGAACAGCTAAACGGTAGGGTACAAGAACGATATACTTCGGGGTCAATTAAGAAAAATACAGTCTACTTTACTATTGGAGATGGGGACCTTTGGAAGATACTAAAAGATTGTAAAGAAAAAGATTTGAAAATAGGAGAAGAGATAGGTGTTTTTTCTAATAATGATGGGCCAGTAAAAGAAATAATTTGTGGAGGTATTACCACTTTTTCAACTGATTTCAAATTGATGGCGAAGCAAGCTGCTCAATTTATTTTAAATAAAGAACCAATTAAGAGAACAATTCCTACTAAATTAATAAGACGTAATTCTCTATAGAAAAGATAGCTAAAGATCAAATTTGACGCAACAAAAAACTGGAATTAGAATATTTTGAGCGAAAATCTAAAGTAATATACTACAATTTACTATTCTTAGAATTTTAAATTTAAAAAAAAACATTCTGTTTTCTGACTTTTTTGAATAAAAAATAGCCGACGTTCTGCAAAACGCCGACTATTATCATGTAACGTAATTAAAACACAAATTTACAATGAAACTAGTAAACTCTCAAATGCTGCCGCACCTAAGCGGTAGGCAGAGCTTTCTTGCTAGGGTAGGTATTTTGTTGCCTGCCTTAATGTTGCTATTTTCAGCTTACGCTATGGCCCAAGTAAGTGGAAAAGTAACCGACACCGAAGGAGAAGCCTTAATTGGTGTCAACATTCTCATCAAGGGTACCTCTTCTGGTACAATTACAGATTTTGATGGTAATTATGAATTAGATGCGCCCGCTGCGGCTACTTTGGTTTTTAGCTATACTGGCTACGCAGACCAAGAAGTTTTAGTAGGTAATCAAACTTCTATCAACGTATCAATGGCTACGGACTCTGAGTTATTAGATGAAGTAGTTGTAGTAGGTTATGGTGTACAAAAGAAAAGTGATTTAACGGGTTCTGTTGCCTCTCTAGATGGTGGAGCGATTACTGCGGTTGTAGCAGGTAATCCGACTTCAGCATTACAAGGTAAAATTGCTGGGGTACAAGTAGAAAACAATGGTGGTCAACCAGGTGGTGATGCCAATGTATTTGTACGTGGAGTCTCTTCTTTGACCAACTCTTTTCCACTTTATGTAATTGATGGAACTTTCGCTGACAACATGAATTTGGTAAATCCCAAGGATATTGACAGAATCGAGGTATTGAAAGATGCATCTGCTGCTGCCATTTATGGTTCTCGTGCTGCCAATGGGGTAGTGATCGTGACTACTAAAAGAGGTGATAATGGTGCGCCTAAAGTATCTTTAGATTTAAGATCTGGTACAGAGAGTGCAAGTAAGACACTTGATTTCTTAACGGGTTCTGAATTTGTAGCTTACAGAAATCAAAGAGAGGCTAATGATGGTACTGGTTTCGTTTTAGCGGACGAAGGCATCAACACAGATTGGCAAGATTTATCTTTGAATAGTGGAGCAATTCATGATTATGGTATTTCTGTTTCTGGTGGTGGTGACAATTCAAGATACTTTGTATCTGGTAACTACTTCAACCAAGATGGTATTTTAGTAAGTTCTGGTTTTGAAAGATATAACTTCCGTGCGAATAGTGAGTTTGACTTAGGTCGATTCAAAATCCAGCAATCTTTATCTGTTGTTCAGTCTGAGTTAGAAAGAAACAACTGGTTTGGTAGAGATGGTTCTTCTTCTGCTCCAATCTTAAGAGAAAATGTACCTGAAAATGATGGTGGTTTTGAGGCGCCAAGTTTCGAAAAGCACAACTTTGCAGGTTTGAATAAGTTTGGTTTAGCGAGCTTAGAAGAAAACCTTGAAAATACTGATGCGATTTTTGGTAACTTAAACTTCTCTTACGAAATTTTAGATGGTTTAACTGCTAAGATCAATTTAGGGGTGGATAAAAGAAACGTTAATAACTTTTCTTTCAGACCTACTTTCTTCATGAGTACTTCTGATGCAGTAGATAACGTGAATCAAGAAAATGATTTAACAGAGATTAACTCTGAGACTTTATTGACTTTGGTAGAGCCAACTTTGAGCTACGGTAAAGATTTAGGTACTAGTAGATTAGATGTGGTAGTTGGTTTGACAAGACAGCAAATTGATTTCCGTTCTTCTGGTGTATATGTACAAGGTTTACCAACCAACTCTATCCAAGTAGTAGGTGCGGCTAATCCATCAGGTGTACAAGCACTTTTAGGAGTAAATAACGTAAGTACTTTATTCTCTGCTTTCGGTCGGGTGAATTATGCACACGATAACAAATACTTGTTTTCTGCTACAATCAGAAGAGATGAGTCTTCGAAGTTTGCTAGAGATTTCCGTGTAGGTTACTTCCCGTCTGCCTCTGTTGGTTGGAAAGTAAGTAGCGAGCCATTCTGGGCAAATAATACGATTACTACTTTGAAATTAAGAGCAGGATACGGGGAGTTAGGTTCTCAGAACATTCCTGATTATGCTTACCAATCTGTTTTTAATTTGACATCTCCAACTTCAGTTAATGACCAAGTTGTAAACGGATATGCACAGACATCGTTGGCTTTAGAAGATTTGAAGTGGGAAACTGCTAAGACTTTCAATATCGGTTTCGATATGGGCTTATGGGATGATAAAGTGACTTTATCTGCTGAATTTTACAACAAAGACGTAGAAGATGTATTAGTTGGTGTGGCACTTCCTTCAAGTGTTGGATTTAGTCAGCCAGTCATCCAAAACGTTGGTGAAATCAATAACAAAGGGTTTGAATTCGAAGGAGTATACCACGGAAGTTCTGATGGTAAATTTAAGTGGGACCTAGGTTTCAACTTATCTACTTTCAACAGTACCATCGTTTCTTTACCAAACCCAGTTGTTGGTCCAACAATTACGGAAGATGGTGTAAGAGGTAACAGATTTATTGAAGGTGAGGCACCCGGAGTGTACTTCGGTTTTGAAACAATCGGGGTTTATGCAGACCAAGCAGCTATTGATAGCGATCCTAATACAGCCAATGATCCTGCCAGAAGAGCAGTTATTCAGCCTGGTGATTTGATTAGAAGAGATATTAATGGTGATGGTCAAATCAATGGTGACGATCAAACTATTTTAGGAGATCCAACTCCTGATTTTATCTACGGTCTAAACTTTACAGGTTCTATTTCTAACCTTGACTTTGGCGTATTCTTCCAAGGATCACAAGGAAATGAGATTTACAATGTAACGAAATACTACAATATTTTCTGGGCGGATGATAACAAGTTAACGGATATCAAAAATGCTTGGACACCTAATAATACCAATACAGATATTCCAAGAACGACTACTACTGATGCTGCACAAAACGGTGCGCCTTCTTCTTTCTTCATTGAAGATGGTTCTTATTTCAGATTACGAACTTTGGAATTAGGATATACTGTAAATACAGGATCAGTTGGTTGGTTAAACAACTTAAGAATCTCTTTGACAGCACAAAACTTATTCACTATCACAGATTACTCTGGTTATAACCCAGATATTTCTTCTGCTAACGGTGGTCGTGCTGCTAACTCTGCTTTCTTCGGTGTACCATCAAGTGTAAACCCACTATTAAGTAGAGGATTAGACGTAAGAGCTTATCCAAATACTCGAAGTTTCATCTTTGGGGTTCAATTAGGGTTCTAAGCTTAGGGCGTAGAGAAATTTGTGGAATAGATTCCGTATGATATGAGGTTTTGAAATAGACTGTTTTAACCCATCCTCGGTCCTTCCCTTGAAAGGGAAGGAAGTCGGCCAATGGTAGCTGTAGAGGTTAATTTCGCAGAAAGTTCCAATAGGGACACCAATACGTTCCCTTCCCTTTCAAGGGAAGGGCTAGGGATGGGTTCAAAAGAGTTTTTTAAGAAAACTTCATAAAATACTTCATCAAAAATCAATAACAAAAGCAGTAATTATTTCATTACTGCGCAATTATAAAAATTAACAAATTATGAAAAAGTATTCTAAATACATTTTTGTAACGATGTTGGCTTTTTCACTGATTCCAATGAGTTGTTCTGACGGCTTTTTGGATCAAGTCAACACGAATACAGTGTCCACTGGTAACTTTTGGGCAGATGCTGACGACGTACAGTTAGCCGTAAATGGGATGTATCACCCAATTACAAACACCTTCTTCTGGGGTAGAATTATTCACACAGGAGCGATGTTAAGATCTGATATTTTTAACGTTCGTCCTTTCGGTCCGAATACGGCAATGTCAACTTTCCAAGGAGAGGCTGGTGCTGCTAGATGGTCTACAGAAATTTGGCAAGAGCCATTTAAGACCATTTTTAGAGCGAATTCTATTTTAGAAAATACCAATTCAACGAATGTTCCTGATGCAGGACAGTTGGGTGGCTTAGTAGGTCAAGCTCAGTTTATGAGAGGAATGGCTTATTTCTACCAATTGGTAAATTATGGAAACGTTCCTTTAATTACTAAAGTAGCAGAATCTAACGAAGAGTTTTTCCCTACACAAGCAGCTCCTGCTGAGGTTTGGGCTCAGATTGAGGCAGATTTCGCAGCAGCGGCAGGTAACTTGCCTGCAAGTTGGGAAGGAGCAGACGTAGGTCGTCCAACAAGTGGTGCTGCACAAGCATTTCTTGGAAAGGCACAATTATACCAAGGTAAGTGGGCGGATGCAGAATCTTCCTTCAGAGCAGTAGCTAACAGTGGTAGATACTCTCTTTTACCTGTTGATAGATACATGGAGAACTTCACAGAAGGCAACGAGAACAACGAAGAGTCTGTATATGAAATTCAGTTTGTTGGTCAATCAGCTTTTGCTTGGGGTGTAGATATTCCAGGTACAGGTAACATGGGTAACTTTCATATTGATTACGCTCCACCTGCTAAATCACCTGACCAGTCTCACTATGTGAATACATGGGTAAAAGATTTATTCGAGTCAAATGGAGATGATATTCGTAGAAATGCGACTTTGGCTTATGACTATGAAGGGTCTACTGGCTATGGTGGTGTACCTTTCGTAGAAGATTTTGCGGCTGAGTTAGAATTGGCGTCATCAGAAGGAATGGAGGCAATCTACTCTAGAAAATATGCAGGTATGGATATTGGAGTAAGAGCCGACGTAGATTTCTTAGGAACAAATGTAGGGAACAACTGGCGTTTGATTCGATATGCAGATGTATTATTGATGATGGCTGAGGCGTTGAATGAGCAAGGAAAGACTGCTGAGGCAGAAACTTTCTTAAACCAAGTAAGAGAAAGAGTAAATATCGAGCCTAAGACTGGATTGTCTCAAGCGGATATGAAGCAAGCAATCATTGACGAGCGGGTATTGGAATTATCTGGCGAAAGTCACCGTTTTTACGATTTAGTAAGATGGGGATTAGCGGATGATTACATGGGAGCGACTTCTTTACATGGAGATCATCCTAAGTCATTATCTGGAGGTACTTTCCAAACTGGAAAGCACGAATATATTTGGATTCCTGTATCTGAGATTCAGGCGAATCCAAGTTTAAATCAGAATCCTGGGTACTAATAAGCTTAAGTCTCTCATAAGCTTTTATAGTTCATACGATTGAAAGGAGCCACTTGATAATTTTAAATTATTGAGTGGTTTCTTTTTGATTAGAAAGTGATGATTTGTTTCAAAAGTTTTGATCAAAAATCCTGAAAGGATTAAACACGAATAGCCCCGAATGAAATTCGGGGAAAATGATTTGATAACGATTACACAACCACGAAGTGGTTGAACTTAACTTGCTCATATTCAACCACTTCGTGGTTGGGGGAAAGAAAAGATCATCTTCTATCCCCGAATTTTCATTCGGGGCTATTCAGATTCAATCCTTTCAGGATTTTCTATCAAAATTTACAAAGTAATAGCCTGACTTAGTAATGAGTAAATGATAAAATCATTAGTTGATTTTCCAATTACAAACACCTTTAATTGAAAAAGGTGACTCACTTGCGTACTTTCGCAAGGCTAATTTTTTATTTTCCTTTTAAAACTACACCTATTAACAAGCTAATCTACAAATACTATTTCGGAGTTGTTCTCTGTCTGATGCTATTATCAGATTGCCAATCTGATCGTTCCGACCATCGTTTTAAGTATCTAGATGTAGCAAAAACAGGGATCGATTTTTCTAACCAAATCACCACCACGGATTCGTTTAATATCTTAAACTTTCATTATATCTACAATGGAGGTGGAGTTGGTGTTGGAGATTTTGATAATAATGGCTTACCTGATCTTGTTTTTTCTGGAAATCAAGTTTCTTCTAAACTCTATTTGAATCAAGGAGAAATGTCCTTCTTAGATATTAGTGAAAAAGCGAATTTTTCTACAGAAAGATGGGCCACTGGTGTATCCGTTGTAGACATCAATGCTGATGGCTGGCAAGATATCTATATAAGTGTTGGAGGTTTGGATTGTACGGACAAAAGTTGTCAAAACTATTTCTTTATCAATCAAAAAAATAATAGCGAGGGAATGCCCTCATTTGTGGAGTCTGCTCAACAATATGGACTTACGGATGGGTTGTACACCCAACAGGCAGCGTTTTTTGATTTTGATAATGATGGAGATTTAGATGTTTACTTAGTACATAATATTAATTCCACGCGGGATAAAAATGTACCTTCTCCGAAGCGAATGATTG
Organism: uncultured Saprospiraceae bacterium; assembly: GCA_937924145.1. Taxonomy (GTDB): domain Bacteria; phylum Bacteroidota; class Bacteroidia; order Chitinophagales; family Saprospiraceae; genus JAFMDF01. Next base: position 685 of record CALDTJ010000099.1, on the reverse strand, counting down.
AAGAGGACTCAAAGGATCAGTTGTTTGAAAACGATGGCAATGGACAATTTAGGGATGTCTCTGAAGAACTGAATATCAATCACCGAGGGTATGGCCTTGGCATTACGATCAATGATTTTAATGTCGATGGACGACCAGATATTTATGTGGCTAATGATTTTTTATCAGAAGATTTGATGTATTTGAATACGGTCGATAGCGGATTTCAAGAAGTGAGCAGACAATATCTCAAGCATACGTCTTATAATGCGATGGGCGTAGATGTTGCCGATATTAGTGGTGACGGTTTGCCAGAAATCATGGTGTTGGACATGCTACCCGAGACACAAGAGCGCAAAAAATCCATGCAAGGATTTATGAATTATAACAAATTTGCTTTGACCCAAAGGAGAGGGTATATGCCACAATTTATTCGAAATACCTTGCAATTGCACAATGGATTTTTGGATCAAGCACTACTACCATTTAGTGAGGTGAGTCATATATCTGGAGTATATAATACCGATTGGAGTTGGTCGCCGCTTTTGGCGGATTTCGACAATGATGGGGACAGAGATATATTTATTACAAATGGTTATGGCAAAGATATTACAGATTTAGATTTTATCAATTACACCCAAAGTATCAGTCAATTTGGTACAAAGGCGGCTTTACAAGAACAATTAAATGCTGCCATTAATCGAAT
>CALDTJ010000098.1 GCA_937924145.1 uncultured Saprospiraceae bacterium | reverse complement strand
GGTCGTTTAGAGCTAATTATTTTGTGCAAGAACTAGGCATTTTTTGAGGACATAGCATCGCTATGGCTGATAAAAATAACGACGTTATTGTGCAAAAGAATAGCTAGGAAATGACTGAGTTATTATTTACTCGTTACTTAGCACCTACCAACTTCAACCCTAAATCAAACTCATCATAGATAGTCTTATCGCCTAAATTGTCAAAGAAACTTCCAGAGCCATATTTGACATTGAAATCAGAACGGTCGATAGTAATATCAGCAGTAGCTACAGGAACACCTGTTGATTGGTCTACATTGACATTAAATCGAATTTCTTTGGTCGTATCTTTGATGGTTAAGTCTCCAGTTACTTTGTAATCTCCTTCCTTTCCTCTAGAAACAACTTTTGTAATTTCAAACTTTGCAGTAGGGTAGTTAGCTACACCAAAGAAGTCATCAGATTTTAAATGGCCAACTAACTTTCCTGCATATTCACCTTGCAAATCAGTACAAGCGATCGAAGTCATATCAATGACAAAGTTTCCTCCAGTTAGGGTAGTGCCATCATAAGTGAAATTACCTTCTTTTACAGCAATAGTCCCTGCATGTTCGCCAGTTACCTTATAACCTTTCCAAGTGATTTGGCTTGCAGTCGTATCAACGGAAACATTTACAACAGCCGTAAATGCCAAGCCAGTAAAAGCAAAAAGTGCTAACAAGGTGAAAAGTCTTACAGTCTTCATAATAAAGTATTTTAAAATTTTAATAAATGATGTTATAACATTGAATTGTTGAAAAATTAAGCCACAAATTATCTTGCAGCTTATTTATTTTAATGCATTGACGACTCAATTAGTCAATGCGTTTAATTTATTTTCTCAATTTATCTAAGAGTGTGCTCAACTGTTCCGCTTCGGCTTCTGTGAGTTCCTCAGCAATCTTTTCGGTAGCACTGCTGAAGTGAGCTAATCGATCCATTAATTGGATACCCTCTTGGCTTAAAACAACATCAACTAATCGCTTGTCATTAGGACAAGTACTTCGAATGACCAAACCTTTTTGGTGCATCCGTTCAACCATTCTAGAAGCATCAGACATTTTGTCCAATAAGCGTTCTCTAATAGTCGAAGTCGTAATTGGTTCTCCAGCACCTTGCAAAATCCTCAAAACATTGTATTGTTTCATTGTGACTCCGTAAGGCTTTAAATATTGTCTGATTTGGTCTGTTACCCAATTATGCGTATAAATCAAATTGACAATTGCTTTTTGTTTTGCCGTACCAAAAGGTTTTTTCTGCTGAATGGCATCTTCTATTTTCATCTCTTCGATTCTCATTATGATGTTACAACATCGAATTAATAAATTAGTTTATCTCTTGGGTGATTTTTTTTTAAAAATCGAAATCGTTATTAATAACGAAGTTACATTCGTTAAGCAATATTACTTTATTCTTACAAATTTCAAAGGTCTATTTAAACAAATAACCTCGATGAAAGTGTTAATCATCGAGGTTATTTCAAATAAAAGAAGGAGACTTTTATACAAAGGTCTCCTTCTATGGATTGTCTTACTTTATGAATTAAGCAATCTTCACATTTACTGCCATAGGGCCTTTTCTTCCGTCTTCCACATCGAAAGTAACCTTGTCTCCTTGGTTAATTTCGTCGATCACGCCAGATACGTGTACGAAAAGGTCTTTACCACCAGAATCAGGTTCGATAAATCCAAAACCTTTGGTGTCATTGAAAAACTTTACAGTTCCAGTTTCCATAATAGAAAAATATTAAAAGGTAATATGAAGCTACTACTACTCAAAATTGGTTGAGAATCAATAACTTCGGTAAATTTTCATCAAAGATGCTTGAATAAATTAGATTTTCCTAACTTAAACTTCGATTTTACCTTTTTCGTAACGAATTTTGCCACTAATTTTCAAATAATTATTATTTTCCTAACTTATAGGATCAATAATGTGGGAAAAAACAAATTATTTGAAGTACCTTGTATTTCTTTTGAAAAATGCTATTTTTTAGCGAATCACATAGTCGATATAAATTTCAATTTTTCTAATCAAAGAATAAAGAAAAAAATTGAATTAAAACGACTGTTTTCCGTGAATTGCCAGAAAATAAAAATGTTAGACTAACGATTACTTGAATGAGTGATAAAAAGAAGAAAATACCAATTCCTGAGAGCTTAATCAACCAGCAATATCAAACACAAACGGAGATGTTGGAAGTGGTTAAGAAGAAAAATAAAATGACCATTGGTATTCCAATGGAAACTCGCTTGCAAGAAAACAGGGTGGCGCTAGTTCCTGCATCTATTGCTGGATTAGTGGCAGCAGGGCACAATGTCTTAGTAGAGGCAGGCGCAGGTATGAAAACAAACTATATCGATCATCGCTTTTCTGAGGCAGGAGCAGAAATAGCCTATAGCAAGGAAAGAGTTTTTAAGAGCGATATCCTCATTAAAGTTGCTCCACCAACAATTGATGAAATAGATTTGATGCATCCTGGACAGGTGCTGATCTCTCCACTACAGATTCCTATTCTGAATGCAGAATACATTGAGAAGTTATTGAAAAAGCGGGTCATCGCTTTAGCTATGGAATATATCAAAGATGAATTTGGTAGCTTTCCAATCGTGAGAACGATGAGTGAAATAGCAGGTATCAACGCCATGATGACTGCAGCTGAACTAATGACGACCACTAGTGGAGGAAAAGGAGCATTATTAGGTTCTGTCTCTGGAGTGCCGCCAGCAAAGGTCGTGATCCTAGGAGCAGGAGTAGTAGCTGAGGTGGCAACTAGAGTCGCTTTAGGTTTAGGAGCAGAAGTCAGAATTTTTGATAATAATATTTCAAAATTGATGCGTATCCAAGGTGTCGTTGGGCGCCCATTGAATACGTCTTCTTTGAATCATTACCAATTGACCAAAGAGCTATTGTCTGCCGATGTAGCGATTGGTGCGATGCATTCGACCGCAGGGCGTTCACCTGTTATCGTGAGTGAAGACATTGTAGCAGAGATGAAGCAGGGGTCTGTAATTATAGATGTTAGTATTGATCAAGGCGGTTGTTTTGCCACATCAGAAGTAACCACACATGATAAACCGACTTTCGTCAAACACGGTGTCATTCATTACTGTGTACCAAATATTGCTTCCAAAGTAGCTCGAACAGCTTCTATTGCAGTCAGCAATATCATGACGCCCCTTTTGCTAAAAGCAGGAGATACGGGAAGTATAGAAGACTTATTATTCAATAATCATGGGCTAAGACATGGAGTTTATACTTTCAAAGGTTCTTTAACCAACGAATATTTAAGCAAGCGGTTTGGATTGAAATTTACAGATTTAGACTTATTGATGACTTCGAATTTATAGACGGGTTGCGAGTTACAGGTTGCGAGTTTTCGTGACGCAACCCGCAACCCGCAACCCGCAACTCGCAACTCGCAACCCGCAACTCGCAACTCGCAACCCGCAACTCGTATGATCGCACCCGAAAACGCCTTTGCCCTCTTCACCATTTTAGTCGCAGCCTCTGCCTTTGGTATGATAGGGGAGCGAAAGGGGTGGTTTTTAGGCTTGTCAGGAGTGATTGTGACCATTACGATTACTGCACTACT
>CALDTJ010000097.1 GCA_937924145.1 uncultured Saprospiraceae bacterium | reverse complement strand
GTTTGATAGGCAGTTTCTGGTTCCATGCCTAGCATTTTCCACTGTTCGATAATGCTATTTTTTTCGGGTTTTAATTCTTCTAATAAACGTAGTGCTTTATCTCGATATGCCTCTATTGACTTATGCGTTCCATACAAAAATAAAAAAGGGACAATTGTGTTGATAATCAATAAATGAATAGTGCTTTTGCCCAAAGTCTTTTTTCTTTCTGCGGTCGCTTTATCAAAAATGTAATGATTTAACCAATAGTCAGATAAACTTACTTTGAATAATTTTTCTATTGCTTTGACTGATTCAATTTCTAATATTTTGGAAAATAAGTGGGTAGATTGATGAATAAGCGTAGCAAATTGAGTGATTCGAATAGAAGGAAAATTGGCAGGTCGTAAGCGCATAAATCGCCAACTTTCTGCTTTGATAGGGCTTAGTTTATATTTTTTTTGTAAAAAATGATATTCTTTTTGCAAGGCTTTTGGATAGGTATCTTCGAATGTTTTTTCTAGTAATCCCGCTTGTCCAAAGAGTAGTGCCTCTATTTGAAAAAGGTTGTTTTTATGCTTGGCGAAGATGTTTAGAGGTGTGGATTGCGCTAATAACTCAAAAGGTTCCGCATTCACTTTTACCCCAAAATTCCTAGCTAAAATTTGATAAAATACTTCTTCCCAAGCATTATTATGTTGGGCTAACCGTTCGGCAATGTGTACCGTTTTTTGTTCGAGCCGTTCGACCAATAATCGATCTAGCCACATGGTTTTGGTTATGTCCGAAACAGAATAAAAATGATGTTGACAAGGAATCCAATGTTCATTATGGACAATTTTTTGATAGGTTTTGACAATTTTAGGTGGAATTCTTTTCCGCAATTCTAGACAAGGGATTCGTTCACCACTCTCTCTAAAAATGGGTTGATCTTCTTCCATAACCACATGAAGAATGACATTGTCGTAAGCCTTATCTTCTTGGTGTTTGTGAGCGATCCACTCGGAGGCATTGAGGTGGATTTCTACATGGCCTGCCCAGAGGGTATCTCCTACTTTTACTTTAGCCTCTAAAAAATCTGGACCTGCGTGATGGTTGTGTTTACCAAAATCAGTGATTTGTAAAGATTCGCCTTGTGTGGATTGAAGATTGTCCAGATGGAAACGCTTAGTTCTCCACAGGTAATGTAGGAAGTCTTCTCTCATAGTTTTTGTTTTCCGTTGGGCTAGTCCTCTTTTTTCAAGTTAATTTTTGAAAAAAATAACGCAGAAAAAATGACTAACCTAACTTTTTGCAATAGAATCTATATGTAATCACTTCTTTAAGACGTATTTTCAATAATTATAAAATTATATTCAAAATATACTCATAAGTAATTGATTATCATACGCTAACAATATAAAGTAAATTTTAGATTTTTTTAGAAAGTTGGCTGTTTTTTTAGATATTTGATTGAAATGCCAGTTGGGTTAGCCATTTTTTTTCGAATAAGGATTTTGAAAAAATCGTTTTTCGAAAAAATGGCTAACCTAACTTTTACCATAAAACTGGTATTAATTATTGAAAAAGGAGACCAATTTTATAAATAGCCTAGTGGACATTAAATTCCACTTTTTTGAGCAAGCAAGTTAGGTTATCCATTTTTTCTGCGTAAATTTTTTTTCAAAAATTGACTTGGAAAAAAGATGGCTAACCCAACTAAAATATGGTCGATGAAAGACCGATTTTATAAATAGGCTAGTGGACATTAAATTTCACTTTTTTTTGAGCAAACGAGTTAGGTTATCCATTTTTTCTGCGTAATTTTTTTCAAAAATTGACTTGAAAAAAGATGGCTAACCCAACTAAAATAAGACCAATGAAAGACCTACGCAATTATCCAAAACTACAAAGTGGTTACACTTACCATATTTGTAATCAAGGCATCAACCGAGAAGATATTTTTAAAGAGGATCGTAATTACCACTATTTTTTGAAGAAATACCAAGAACTCGCACATCCACTTTTTAACACCTTTGCTTATTGTTTATTGCCAAACCATTTTCATTTAATGATTCAGGTTAAACCTTACGAAGAATTACATCAGGCTTTTCCTAAAAAATTCCCTAAACCTACCTTAAAAGCAAGAGTAGCTGCTGAGATTAACACGAACGAGGAAGTGGAATACGACGAACAGATTTCCAATCTATTATCTAGACAATTGGGAGTTTGGTTTAGTAGTTACGCCAGAGCAATTAATAATGCTTATGGTAGAAAAGGTAAGCTATTTATGTTGCCTTTTAATAGGGTTTTGGTGAGTAATGATACTTATTTCTCTTGGTTACTTGCTTATATTCACCGCAATCCAATACATCATAACTTTTGTGACGATTTTACTACTTGGGAGTATAGTTCTTATTCACAAATACTTGATTTTTTAAAGGCAGATACATCAGTTCTCCCAGATGATGTCATTTTAGATTTACCTTTTTTAAAAGATTGGTTTACAGATAAAGAAAACTTTTTGGAATTGCATCAGGAATCATTAGATTTTTTGGAAGATAGATGGCTGTTGGAAGGCTAGAGTTGGGTTAGTCATCTTTTTTCGAATAATGATTTTGAAAAAATCGTTCTTCGAAAAAATGACTAACCTAACTTTTACCATAAAACTGGTATTAATTATTGAAAAGGAGACCAATTTTATAAATAGCCTAGTGGACATTAAATTCCACTTTTTTATGGCAAACGAGTTAGGTTAGCCATTTTTTCTGCGTTAATTTTTTTCAAAAATTAAACTTGAAAAAAGATGGTTAACCCAACTGATTTAATTGCCAGTCCCCGTATAAATTATAAAATTCGAAAACTTCTGAGGATTATCAGGGTGTGATAAAATCGTGCTAAATAATAGTCTAGCTCGGTCATTATTAGGCCCTTGATAAATCACAGACCCGTCTAAGTTGAAATCATCATTAGTATATCGACTACTAATATAATTCGGTAGGAAATCTTTATTGCCTTTGTCTTGAAGAACGTGCAAAAACATATAGAAAATATCATTATTAGGTCCTTGATAGATCACTTTACCATCACTATTTAAATCTCCCGACCACATGGATTCTAAGTTGTCCATTTCTACACTTGAGTTGGAACCCACTACGGGTGTAAAATCAAAAGTAAAATCAACAAAAGGGAGACTAGTTGGAGAAAATGTACGCGTCTCTAAAGTAATCATACCTAAGTGATTTCGGTGTCGAATGGCTACGTAATAATCACCAATTCTAGTATTGGTGAACAACAAAATAGAGTCTCCGTCTGCAGTGACAACATCTCCGTCACATTGAATTAAAGCTGATTTTGTGGCAACCACATTGTCTATATCATTCGCATCTCTTAGTTCCACAAAAACCCAGTCTACAAGACCATTTGAACCATCTATTGCTAATAGCGTAGTGTCCATAACCTCTCCTCCACCGCTGGCAACATGTCTAAAGCGTAGCATTGATGAATAAGGTTCTTGATGCGGTATGATGCCTTTTTTACGTAAGTCATCTCTCATTAAACCATCTCCATTATTTTCTAACATAGCGCCTTGTAGCACAGATTTTAATTGAAGGGAAACACCCTCACAAGAAATTTCTTGGCTGTAAACAGTCGTATTGCCACATTCGTCTTCTGCTGCCCAAGTTCTAGTAATAATCTTGCTAGCCCCAATGAATGTATCTCTTTCTGTATAGTTAATGACGACACTCACATCACAATTGTCAACTGCCTTAAAGTCAATACCAACATCTAAGCTATCTGTTCCAGTATCACAATAAGTTGGAGATTCTAATGGAATACTACCTTCAATGACCATGTAAGAAACCGTTTCATTGCTATGAAGCCCATCTAAGTAATCCCATTCTTCTACGTGTACTTGGAAGCTATTCAAGCCCACATTTCGAATACGTACAGTTGCTGGTGCGCCATCTACGTTACTTAAGCTATTAGCGATGATGACTGGATTATGATAGGTGTTATTTAAAGTAATAGTAGTCCAGTTTCCGTTTAAGGTTGTGGTACCTACTTCTCCCATTAAAACCCCTTTTTCTTCCGTTAAGTTACCTACATTTTCGATGGCTAAATAGCCAATTCTTTCATTAACATGACTAGTTTCAGCATCTTTGGATCTCTCTTCTTGAAGATTTAAGGTCATACTTGCGGTGTTTAACCCATCATTTCTTATAGAAAAAGGATCTTCTTCATCAGTCGTTTGGCTACTCGTAAATAAAGCTGGAAGGGTCGCAAAATTATTTTGAAAATTAACGACTTTTGGTGCATCCGATGTAAGTACTGAATTCATTTCAAGTTGATAATCTGCTAATTGAGTTCCAGCCTCCATCGCTATCCAAGCAATACTTTCTCTAGTATGGTCATTATCTAAATTTTCTTCTTCTCTGATCCGTAATTCGAATTGAGAAACAGAGGTATTTTGAATTTGAGAAATGACAGGAGTGGCGTCATTGTTCGTGACGACTTGATGCAAAATGATAGGCTTGGTATCGAAATCAATCGGTAAGTTTACTATTTTCCAGTTTTCTCCGACAAATTCCATGACTCCTGCGACCATTTTTTTGCCATTTGGCAAAGTGTAAATTCTATAAATATCAGGTGCTATTACATCTTGCACATCAATGATCTGAGAGGCCGAAGTAGAGTTACCACACTGATCGAAAGCCGTCCACGTTCGAGTAATCGTATAGTCGTACAAAGAACAACCATCTTCACCTTGGGTACTTGTTTCCTTGACATCTAGTGAGATTCTAGGACAATTATCCACTGCGAAAATTTGGCTAGGCAGAGGTATGGCCTCATCACAACTCACAGTGTCATCTGCTGGCACATTTTGTAAAGTGGGACGTTCGGTATCATTAAAATCTAGGTAAACAGTAGCATTACTGCAACAGATATTTGTTGTATTACAAACTTGATAAATAAATTGGTCATTGGTACAATCGCTTGACGTGCCAATGTATTTGAAGATTCCGTCATCGTTCATTACTACTGTTCCGTCAGTTGGCTGTACTAAGACACTAAATGTTTTGTCATCATAATTACTATCGTTGATTGCTACACTTCCTTCGTAATCCGTACCAGGACAAATAGAAATAGAATCATTGAGAGCAACAGCAGGTGTACAGATCTCTTTAAAACCAAAATCAAAACTATGATTGTTTTGTCCCATCTCCCCTGTTCGGATAGCTATGACAGGATAACCATCAATATTAGCAGGGAGCCCATAACTAATGTCGCCCAAAATAGCATCCGAGTCATTTAAGTCAGGATAACTTCCCTCGCCAGAATTATCATCTGTCAGGTTGAAAACAAAGTATAAGGAGTTATTAGTCGTATTGAATTGTCCTCCTTTACCAGCTACAAGGTAATAATCTGTATTAGGAGTCAAGCCCGCAAATCCGCTAGTATTTTCATTAAAGTAATATTCACCATCCGCATTAGAGGTAACACTCGTTAAGGAATCTCCTGCTACATTAAATAAACTAATTTTTACACCACCTAACCCTACTTCATCGGGATCTTGCACACCATCTGAGTCAGAATCTAACCAAACAGAATTACCAATTTCTAAAGTTAGATTCGCACAATTATCTTTATAGATATCGACGTCACTATAAATGTATTTATCAGCATTGACTACATCATCATCTAAATCTACGAGTATGCTATTTGCTATATTTCCTCCTGTAGAAGGTGTAAATTGGTATCCATAGATAAAATCGCCTTCGACAGAGTTGATATGTAGCGCATCTCCTGTTGCTAATATATAATCATCATTACCAACAATAGTATCACCAGAAATACTACGATAAGCCCAATCTACCCCTCCTCGACTGTTTCTACCTTTGTAATAAGTTTGACTACCAATATCATATTTGCCTTCATTATTACTACCATAAGTAGGTTCTAAAGTCCAAGTATTGGTAGTTTTATGGTATTCTCTTACGACACTTGTATGTGCAGCTGTAGAAATTTCACCCGTTGAATTACTTTCAGATAAAGACATTGCCGATAAAAGCATTCGGTCGCCACTTCTGTTAAAAGCAATGTCTGCTACAGGGTTGGTTAAATAATTTCCATTGGTATTACTCAAATTATAAGGTAATGTTATTTCTAACTGATCTGTGGCTGTTACAAAATCTCCATTCTCATCTAAACCAATTGATCGGATAGTATTGAAATCATTATTTACATTAAAATAATTGCTTACATGAGTTGGGTGATTATTCCAAGTAGAGTAATATACTCTCTTATCAATAGGGTTAAATGCTACTCCTATAATTCGATCTCCTAAAGCGGGTAGTTGGGATATAATCCCGTCATCTACACTCAAAGGATCAAAACTACCTAAAATAACACCATCTGTATTTAATCGGTAAATTTTTCCATCGTCTATATTGGTAATAAATAATTGCTCATTGACTACATCAAAATCAATATATCCTAAGCCCAACGTGCCTCCGAGTTGGGCAATACGAGTAACATTGCCATTGACTGGATTAATTTTAAAAACTTTAGCAGGAACAAATTCATTAAAAATAGTACCCAAACCATCAAATTCGTGACTATAAAAAGCCGTGGCAATAGCATAAATAGTACCATCTCTAGGGTCGATTGTCATAGAGAAAATTTCCTCCCCTTCGAAGTCTGTAGTTTCCCACATACGAATAGTTGGTACATTGCTATATTGGTTATTATTTCTATTAGCAGGTGTTTGCCAAAGTGTGCCTAATTGAGTAATGTCTTTGACAGCTAACGTCACATCATCCCCTTGAGGTAAACAAGCAACTATAGAATAACCGTTTTGTAAGATGGCATTATTTGCTGCCTCACAATCATTTTCTGTTGGATCAATCAAACCAAGTGTGGTTGCACAACTTGGAGATGCTACAAACTGTACAGTTGTTCCTTTATATGTATCACCACTAGTAGGATACATGCTAGAAGGAATTGCAGTAAACTCTAATCGATATTTATTACCATCGGTCAAACTAGCAAATTCAAAAACACCAATATTATTAGTATTGGTTTGACCTACGGTTGAACCAGCAGTATCTACTGCGGTTACTAAAATACCCGCTAGTCCAGGTTCTCCGTTATCCTGAATAGCATCGCCATCATAATCTTCAAAAACGATACCTCCTACAAAGCCACTGGCATTGGTGCAAGGAATATCTCGATCTGTTGGTTCAGGACATGGACTTGGCGAATTATAGGTTGAGTTAAAACCACAACCACTACCACCAGAATAACTTACAGCGATTGGGTTATTTTGACTATTATCAGCGGCTATTGTAAACTGGACAGAACTTGGAGAAGTTACTCCATTTATTAGGTCAATTGTCTGAGAGGTCCCATTAGCAGCAACAATAATATTTTCTCCATTTGGAGCATTAGACCATTCCACTTCAACTGTTAGGGTCGCTTGATATTGATTACCATTTAGATTGCAGCTAGAGAAAGATAAGCTAGAGAGATTAATCGTTTGACAATCTGGATCTGCGCAATCAATTAGATTGTCACCATCATTATCTATATTGTCACCACAGATTTCGGTTGGACACTTGACCAGTACTCTAATGGTATCGTGACAAGTAGGAGTAGCTGTTTTCGATAATAAAAATTTGTATTCGCCATCTATAGTTAAACCTGTAGCAGCACCAGTTGTTGGATTAATCGTAACATTAGCACCACTTGGCTCAGCTACTTTTGTCCAAGATTCACCACTTTGGGCATCATTGAAATCAATCACTCCAGTACAAGAATAAATAGTCGTGTCTTTGCCCGCATTAGGAGTACTAACATCCCTGATAGATAAATTATCAATTGCCATTCCTCCACTGCCATCCGACATACTAAAAACAATAGAACTATAATTACTTTGGTCTTCTTTTAACTCAATTTGGAAACAAACTAACTGCCAATTTAAAGTCCTCCAATCAGCTACTTGCCCATTAGCACCAGTAAAAGTATTACCTGTTATATCCAAAACGTTATTAGAAAAAGGCAATGGTAGGGTAAAGCTCTCGTTATCATTCCCATTGTCATCCGTGGCGATAGTTCCTGTTGGGGTCGTAATAAAATCAGCAGGATCATTTCCATTATTAGAATAAATCTCAAATTTAAAATCTGTTCCAGCTCCTCCACCATTAATACTGATTGGGTTATATGTTGCCACATAGCCACAAATTTCTACTATATCTCCTCGACAGAAAGTGCCTAGTAGATCACTGCCAGAAACAGCTCCAATATAATCACTACCGTTTGCACTTGCACTAGGTTCCAACCAATAAAAACGGTCTCCATCAATTGAACCCAAACCGCCATTCGTACTCGCATCTACCCAATAACCAGGGTTGGCACCAAAGTTTGCGACCGGACTACCATTTGTTCCAAAACCTCCAGAAGGGGCCCAATCTATAGCATCAGAACCTCCAAAAGTTGTCAGCGTTGCCGTTCCATTAGGATTTGAACTGGAAGTGAAACTAGAAAAATTACCTTCTTCAAGACTATTATTGGCATAATTGATCTGAGAACAGCAAGTCGTATTATCACAATTAGGAACTGGTGCAAAAAGAATTCCTCTTGGGGCATCTAATCCTGTAGCAAATAAATCTACATAAGCTCCTGTCGATTCATTATACCTATAAATGCCTGCTGGTGAATCATGTCCACTAACATAGACGTTTCCATCCGAACCAAAAACGGCATTTAAAGGCCTTTGCAATCCACCACTTTGGTAAGTAACAAAATTATTAATAAATGTACCCGTTGTTCCATTGTATCTTTTGACTTGATCGGAATAACTGCTTGTCACATAAAGATTACCATCTGAACCAAATGTTAAATTATCTGGGTCGTTTAAGCCACCACTACCTGCTGTTACAAAAGCATCTATAAACGCTCCTGTTGTTCCGTTATATCTTAAAACTTCATCTGAATCTCTGCTAGACACATATAAGTTTCCATCTGGACCAAATTCTATTCCACCAAAATTTCCATTTAAACCGCCTAATTGATTAGTAATAAATACAGTAGTCGTTCCATCTGTAGGATCAATTTTTAATACTTTATTCCCATTTTTTTGATTAACATATAGCATACCATCAGCACCGAAAGTCATTCCCACTGGTGCGCTCAAATTTCTAGCTAAAACATCGATAAATGCCCCAGTAATAAGACTATATCTACGAATTTGATTAAACCCTCTATCACTTATATATAAGTAATTATCATCCCCAACAATCATTTCCATTGGCTGAATGAAACCTTGAATAAAGGTATCAATTAATGCGCCCGTAGTTGAATTATATCTTAATAATACTGCTCCAATTTCATCTAAAACAAATAATTCGCCATCATTAGAGCAGTCTCGAATAGCGACATTGACATTTAAAATACCTGCATCAGCGTCCATGTTATTAATACTTCCTGCTAAAGTTATAATACCTGTTCTACCAGTTGTACCATCCGCATCACTATCTTTAGAATCATCCCCTCCTACATCTTTGGTAGCAAAAGAAGTTCCTGCTGGCAATTCAAATTCTATGATATAATTTCCAGCAAATAAGCCAGCAAAATTATAGTTACCAAATACATCCGTAGTCGTCGTTTTTGGGTTATTAGAGTTATCTAGAATAGGATTTCCATTTTCATCTAATAAATTGACCTTTACATTTTTTAAACCAGGTTCGTCTATCTCCTGCAAACCATTATTATTTAAATCTGCCCACACTTTATCACCAATCTGTAAATTGGAAAATTTACCAAAAGAACAAACGCAAGCCTCTACATCATGCCCCGGTTCGATACTACCAATAAAAGTAGCATTAGCCGTTGCCGCATCAATGGAATAGAGGCTGTTCTTTTGACCTCCGTCTTCTCCTGTGGTTGCTAGTAATTGTCCCGTAGCTGTAAATGTTAAGCTTTCAACATCTTTTATACCGTAATCACCAATTTCTGTAAAAATGCCTGTTGTCGTATTGATTGTCCCTAAACGTTGATTGCCAGAACCCCCGAAATTTGATATAGCGTATAAGGTTCCATCTGCAGCCATTGCTAAATCATCCAAATCATGTTCATTAGTAACAACCGTTACATAACCAACTCCAGCACCAAATCCATTTGGCAAAGGGATTCCTGTTATAGGATCTATTTTTAATAACATATCATCAGGTAATCCATCAGTTCCCGAGGATCGTTCTGTTGCCCAAATGATGTTGTTGGTATAGTCATAGGTCATCCCATCAATATCATTAATAACATTATTTCCTTCTGCTCCATTTAGACTTCCCATATTGGTTGTAATAGCCGTAAAAATACCAGTTGTAATATCAATCGTACCAAAATCATCACCATCCGCAGCATAAATAATTTGATTTACTGTATCATAAGCCATTGCCTCGACATTCAATGTGCCCGTTTCGCCAATAGCAACTACAGCTCCTGTCGTATGATTAAAAGTGTAAAAAGTATCAGGTGTAGAAAAACCTTCGCCTGCTCCATCTGAAATCAAGTAACAATGATTTGAGCTAGTCAATTCATTGTAACAACTTTCGTCTAGGAAGGCATAAATGTCCATATCCACAGGCTGTCCATTTTCTTCTGCTTGAAACCAAGTGGATAGTCCAAAATAGCAATTACCATCTCCACTATTTCCACCAAGACCAATTTGAAAACGGTAATTAGAAGACGGGCCTAAAATGGTAATCGTCCTTCCTGCATTACATCCTATTCCTGTCAAAGTGCCTTGTACATCCCAATAATCTAAATCTGCTTGTGTATTACAATTAGTGTGTACATTCGCAGTGCCACCCATTGCTTGCCATTCTGTCCATGTTTTTTTATCGGATAATGTGAAATTTAATTCCCAAGCATCGTCAAGACCACAAGGGTTTGTGGTACATGCATCCCAATCTGCATCAATTGCATTATCAATAATTCCTAATATGGAAAACGTTCCGTCGCCGTTAGATTGCATCCTCATATCATTAGCTAAAGCATAGTCCAGCCAGCTACAATTCGAAACTCCCGTACCCAAAGCAAAACCTGGGTATATATTCGTCAGAGGACAACCAAGTAGGCAATCGTTATCTGCCTCATCAATAGCCCCATCTCCGTCATCGTCTAAATTATTTCCACAAATTTCATTCGCATTTATTAAGCAAAAAACATCATATTCTGCACTTCCAGAGCCATCTGCCTTCCAACCGAAGGCTTGTATCCAAGCAGTATTGTTTGGTGTTACAGCTGAAACAGAATATAATTTAAAATTAGAAGAAGTGACTGCAACTGTAACATCTTGACCTACTTTATCCCAATTACTATCATAGAAGGAAAGCCCACCTGAGGCTAGTTCTGAACTATCCTTTTTAGCATAAAAATTTAAGGTGAAAGGTTCTCCTGCACTAGTTGCATAATCTTGTCCAAAACCTCCTTGCCCTCCTGTAATTCTGGCTACTTTATTCCCACTTATCGCCTCTGTGAAAATACTTGTATTGTTCCATTCCGTCCAATTTGCAAAATCATTCTCAAAATTTGCATTGTTTAGGGATGCTGTTGTACAATTGGCGCAATCTGGATCAGCATTATCGATCAAACCATCTCCATCATCATCCATATTATTATCACATATTTCGACTAATAAACAAGGACTGACCGATGTTGAACCACCACCAGAGCAACTACCTGATCCTGTGTTTAATGATACCCTCGTAGAAATAGATGCACTTCCATCGTATGGTACAGTCATCGTAGAAGTATAAGGAGTAATAATCGTAGCAAGGTCAATCGTTTCAGTTACTCCTGATATAGTAATAGAAATAGAACCACTACCGTTACCTCCCCAAGAAATTTCAGTAGTCACTTCTTTCATTCCATTAATACAGTCAGATACATTGGTAATGGAAACACCAATACTACACCCGAAAGAACAATCTCCGTCAGCATTGTCTATCAAACCATCTCCATCATCGTCAATATTATTATTACATATTTCAACTGGGCGAGCCTCTGAAAACGTAACATCATCAATACGAATATTCTCTGTAGAACTAGAATTTGTTACATGTTCATCTAGAATATCCTTAAAAAGTGCTTTAGAATAGTTTGTAATTGTTTTATAAAAATAACTATCTGAGTTATTGGTAGAGATATAGCCGTTTCCATATAGTGTAGAAAATGAAAAAAGAAATAAAAGGAAGGAAAAAATTAACTCGTGCGATTTTAAAAAAATAGTACTTGAAAGATTGGAACGGTTAGTTCTACAAAATAACAAGACACTACTCTTCTTTGAGTAAAGGTAGTTTTGCATGAATTTTCTTTTTGACAAGGAGGGGACGGTTTGAAAATGTTTGTTCAGGGGGAAAGGGGGCGTGTTTCTAGTTTGAGGGAAAAAATCTTATTAAGGGGAAGGAGACTTTAGGAGGGAAGTCATATATATTACTACAAAATTAGTGCCGTTTTACGTTAAAATAATTCTTAGAGTTGTATATATTTTAGATTGGGTAAGAAAGGTTATTTAATGAGATAGCTCCATTTTTATAGTTATTTCTTGTAGAAAAGGCGATTGAATTGGAAAAGCTTAGTCAATAATAATTTCTTTAACGGCAATTCCTTGATCGGTAGAGATCTTTACCCAATAAACTCCATGCTTTAAGTCGCTAACATTCAATTTAGTTTGATTATTATCAATAGCTTGAGTTAATACTGTTTGACCTAAAACATTAAAAATTTGAAGACGACTATTTGTTAAATCAATGGTTTTAGCCAAATCAATAATTAATATTTCTTGGACAGGGTTAGGATAGACTTCGAACTGAGTTTCTGTTAGTTGGTCTTCTGTATTGACAGATAAACTTTCATCAAAAATAAGGACAACACTAGGACCTTCTTCTGGTACATTGACAGGAATCTCTTCGCCATTCGAATCAACTACTTTAATGTCATTGATGTCTAATTCTATCAAGGTTTCTGAACGTCCATCTATTAAATCTAAATCTATAATAAAAGCAAATTCAGCAATATCTCCTGAACCATTTACCTCTTCTTGGTTTGTACGAGTAATCACTAAACCTATCTGACCATCTTCTTGGATTAATTTTTCTCTAACAAAAAGTTCTTCTTCTAAACCAACAAAAGAGGAATTATTATAATTACTTTTAACGGCTTTAATTAGTGTCTTATCATAATCGAACGAGATAGCAGTACCATAGAAGTTTTTGATGGGTTTATCTGTATTACCAATAACTAAATTAGCAGGAATACTAATCTCTGTTTGATTTGGATTAACGATTATTTTTTCAGCAGGAAATTGAAGGACAACATCAACATAAGTATCATTAGGTTCAATAGTAGATTGTTTGGTAACGCTGTGATAATTTTGATCAATAGCTAAATAATCTTGCTCATTGACAGTACCATTTCCATCACAATCAATATGCTTAAAATTTAGATCAAAAACCGTATTAAAATCCCAATCGAAAGCAGCTTGTAAAATGGGATCAATGACTGCATTGGGCCTAATCTCGCCCATTGTATTAAAGGCAACACCTAAATTTAAAGCATCAAAAATATTGATAGTCCCATCCTTATTCGCATCACCAGGTAAAACACAATCATTATATGTGCAAATATCACTACCTCCAACGGTGAATACAGGTAAGCAAAAAGTAGAAGGGCAGGAAGATTGATTGCCTTCTAAAGTTAAACAAACTTCATAAAGCCCTGGAGAATTATAAGTATGAATAAAACTAGATTCAGTAGTCGTATCTGTTTGTCCATCTCCAAAGTCCCATAAAACTTGGGTAAAATCCCCAAATGAAAGGTTGTAAAAATTAATTGTTCCGTTATCTGCTAGTTGGTCTTCAGGTTGATAAATAAAGAGTGCTTGGCACACATCTGCTTGCGGAATGATGGTGTCTGTAATAATTGTGTGACAAAGCGTTGTCTCACAGTTATCTCCATTTGGAAAAGAAATGGCAATGTCTGCACAAATATTGACAGAAGGAGGACTAGTGGGAGAAGGAGAAAATTCAATAATTGGAGTGGAACCAATGACGGTTCCTGTTTCATAGACATACCATTGGACATCCTGTGGGTGATAAGCACCAAAATCTGTTTGATTAAAAACCTCTAATTGAAAAGTAGTCTCTGTTTGAGTCGAGTCTTCAAGCAGGGTAGATTCAATGGCAAAATTACAAGTCGTTAAAATAGAATCATTGGTTTCAAAAAATGGTTCTAAGCAGGTAATATTAATGAGTGGAACATTTTCTGCACAATCGGTGCTGTCTAAAATATCATAAGAAAAACGAATTAACTTACCTGGCGTCAATTCATCCGTTAAGACTAGTGGTTGGAAAATTTCTGCTCCGTCAGAAGAAACAATCAATACGTCACAATCAAATTTACCCAATAAAAAACCTTTACTGACTAAGCCAAATTGCTCACAGGTTTGTGCCTGTAGTTGTCCAAAAAAGGATAAAAACAGTAAAAGGGTAAAAGTTTTTAGTCGCTGTAAGGTGGTAAACATTAGCGCTTTTTTTGTTTTTCTAGAAGAAAATAAAAGGCTTAGTTCTTAAAAATATGCCTTAATTCTTCACTCTGTGATGTAGTTTCTCATAAAACCTGCAAAGTATTTTACAAATATGCATTTTGTCTATTTAAATAAAAAGAACAAATAGCTACATTTGTACATAAAAGTAGTAATTTTAGATTAGACTTAAAATGTTGATAATCAAATAATTGTCACTAAATAAGTTTTCGCTATTTTTAGTCATTTTAACAAAAAAGGAATCCATTAATGTTATTAAGTAGTAAGCTACTTTCTTTATTAAAGCAATTTTCAAAACATGAATTAAATAGCTTTAAGAAATTTGTTAATTCGCCCTTTCATAATGAGCAGGAAGAGCTAAACCATTTACTGGTTATTATTGATAAATATTTTAGAGCAACAGAAAAAGAACAGCAGAAAAAGCCTTTAGAAAAAGAAAAAGTTTGGAGGAAAATTTTTGGTAATAAAGGGTATCAAGATGTCCGAATGAGGAGGTTGTGTTCTGACTTAATTAAGTTGGCTTATTCTTTTTTATCCTATAATGTGTATCAAAAAGATAATCTTTCTGAAGATTTAAATTTATTGAAAGCGTTAAGAGAACGATCCCTACAAAAACATTTTGATAGTTCCCTAAGTCAGATAAGAAAAACAATAGATAAAAATGAAATAAGAAATGCAGCATACCATTTTTCTAATTATACCATCAATTATAACATTTTTAATCTTCCTAAAGATGCTGGGGCTAAAATAAAAATTTTCCATCACCTTGAAAAAGCTGATTATCACTTAGAGTGTTTTTACATAGCCAAAAAATTAGAAAACTATTGCGATTACCTTGGCTTAAGTGGTAGTATTTCTTTTGATGTAGAAATAGATTTACTTCCTGATTTTTTAGACTACATAGAAAATAGTATTTATATCAACGAACCATCCATAAAGGCTTATTTTTTAGTAACAAAAATGTTGCTGGCGACATCCGATAGTGATTATTTTCTAAGTTTAAAGCAGCATTTAGAGGATTATTGTAGTCAACTAACCCTTCAGGAACTAGATGTTTTATATATTCATTTAAAAAATTATTGTATTATTAAAATCAATAAGGGTAAATCAGAATATTTAATTCGATTATTTGAAATTTTTCAGACTTTACTTAAAGAGCGGATTATTTTAAAAGATGGTATCATTTCTCCTCAGAATTACAAAAATATCACAACGGTAGGTTTACAAATAAAAGAATATGAATGGGTAGAAAATTTCATTCAAGAATACACAAAAAATCTACCTAAAGAGCATAGAGAAAATACATTAAGTTATAACCTTGCTAAAGTTTATTTTTACCAAAATAAGTATGACAAGGTTATCGAAAATTTGCGCTCAGTAGAGTATAAAAATCACGTTTACGCATTAGGAGGAAAATTACTTTTACTAAAAACTTACTACGAATTAAAAGAATTCATAGCCTTAGATTCCCTAACTGACAGTTTTAGGATTTATATTCGCCGTAACAAAATCATTTCCAGAGAAGTAAAGCAACAATATTTGAATATGCTACGCTTTGTAAAAAAGTTATCGAGTACGATTCCTGGTGACAAAAAAGCCTTAGATAAGATTCGAGCGCAAATAGATAAATGTAAGGCTTTGGCTGGGAAAAAATGGGTTTTAGAAAAAGTAGCAGAATTGTCTTAAAACGGTACACGGTTTACGGTCTACGGTTTACGGTCTGGCACCTGACACCCGACACCTGACACCTGAATACCCAAACACCAATAAATGGCATTAATAGCATTAGAAGGGATGCGTTTTTACGCTTACCACGGGTTTTATAATGAGGAGCGCAAAACGGGCGGTAATTATGTAGTAGATGTATATATCGAAACGAATTTACCTAGAACTGCTTTTAAAGATGATCTTTATAAAACGGTCAATTACGAGACGGTGCATTTTATCTGCAAAGCGGCAATGAAAAAACCAACGAAATTGATCGAAACGGTTGCTGCACGAATCATCGTTGGTATCAAGAAACAGTTTGTTAAATTGAACTCGGTAAAAGTGCGCATCAAAAAAGAAAATCCGCCATTAAGTGGGGAGGTTGCTTTCGCAATGGTAGAGTTAGATGATGATTTTGCGCCAACTTGTAATCGCTGCAAAAAGCCATTGGTTTGTTTTGATAAACCTGGCGGCTGTTGGTGTATTGATAATCGAATTGATTCTCGACAATTGTCTAATTACCAATCTCAATATTTTAAGTGTAAGTGTAATGATTGTCCGATGAACTGATACTAGTTGCACATTATTATCAATCCTACTGTAGAGTCTTCTAATCAATAAAACTAACAGATGAACGATTTGACAAAAGAACTTTTTGAGCAGATGAGTAAGACGAATATGGGAAGAAAAGTGCAGATACCACCTCCAGCAGTAAAGGGCTTAGAAGGAACACTTTTAGAACACATTTCTGGTAAAAGTATCAAGTGGTCATTTCCAATAAAGGAAAATTATAATAATCCATTTGGGATTACTTTTGGAGGATATTATGGAATGTTTTTTGACGCAGCGATGGGGCCTTTTTCGGGCTTGACGGCGAAGAAACCTACGACAAGTTTAGATATGAACATCACCTTTCTTAAACCTTTATCTCCTGAAGATAAGACCGTTGAGATTGATGTAGAAGTGGTAAGTATTAGTAAAAGTTATTTGATTCTTAATGCCAAAGCACATAGCGGTCGAGGTGTTTTAGTGGCGACTTGTACTTCTCGAATGTTGATATTGAATCGGTAGATTTTTGGTATCCGTAAGGTTAGGTATCAGATATTTTGAAAATCTACCGATACCTACTCTTATCGATAATTGGAATCCTTCACTTTAAAATCAAAAACATCTAACCGCTGATAATGCCCTGTAACGTCTAGCGTCATTCGTTCCTTATAAGCTTGATCTAAATCTTCAATTTCGCAAAGTAGCACCCCTTCCACATCAAATTGAGGTTCTAAGAGATAATTGCCATCGGGACCAATTACACAACTCCCACCATTTAGCATCATCTGGTCTGGTTTATCTTTCAAGTGATCTGGCATTTCTAATTCTTTAGGCATATCACTAACTCTTAATATTTGTCCAGCAGCAATTACAAAACATCGACCTTCAAAAGCATAATGACGGCTGGCAATTTGATGCCGCTCAAACACACAAGGCCAAACTGCTACGTGAATAATTTCTTTTTCATTGTGCAAAGCCTGCCGACTCAAAGGCATCCAATGTTCCCAACAAATCAGCCCACCAATTTCACCAAATCCAGTATCTACCGTTTTTAGTCCTACTCCATCGCCATGTCCATAGAGCATCTTTTCCGTATAGGTAGGCATCAATTTTCTATGATGATTGACCAAATTTCCTTTAGGATCAAAAAGTAGGAGTGAATTGTAGATCGTACCATTTCCTTTTTTGTTGGCAACTTCATTGGCACCGACCATAATAGTCACCTTGTACTGCTTGGCCCATTTACCAATTTGGTCGGTCGTTTTACTAGGTACTTCCACACCACTTTTTAGCATTTTTAAAAATACTTCCTTAGTTGGTTCATGATCCCAAATGGCAATATTCGGGCAATGGTCTAACCATGAGGGATAACCACTTAACCATGTCTCTCCGAAGACCATCATTTTAGCCCCTTTTTCAGCAGCAGTTTTGATGTAGTGGTGCATTTTTTCCAAACTTTTGGCTAAATCAAGATAAACGGGACTAACTTGGATAATGGCAACAGTCAAGGAATTCGGCATGGTTGGTTAGTTTTTAATCAAGGAATGCGTGATAAAAGTGGTAAATTAATAGCATAAATTCAAAATATACTAGATTTTTTCAATTTTCAAATTTAATTAAAACCCTATGTTGTCTATTATATGAATAAACCTTATCTTTGCACTCGCTTTTGGAAAAAGCAATCAAAATACAAATTAGAAACGTAAAAATATACTAATAAAATGAAAAGAACGTACCAACCATCGAAAAGAAAGAGAGCTAATAAGCACGGATTCCGTTCAAGAATGAGTTCTAAAAATGGAAGAAAAGTAATTGCTCGTAGAAGAGCTAGAGGTCGTTTGAAGTTAACAGTTTCTGACGAAAATATTGGTAAGTAATTATTAGTTGATTGAATAACACCATTCAATTATTGGCTAATTAAATACTCTATTGGGTAGTACTATTCTACTCAGAAAAGCAAGTACTTCCATAGGAATACTTGCTTTTTTAATTTGTATAATAGAGGTATTACTGCCATTCAAAAACTAAAAACGTGTCATTAAAATTTTCTAAAAAAGAAAAATTAAAAAGTCGAAAAGCCATCCAACAGCTTTTTCAGGCACGACAATCTATTCATGTCTTTCCACTTCGATTAATTTGGGGAAGAATGGAAACTCCACTAAGTAAAGCTCCCGCCCAATTTGCAGTGAGTGTTCCAAAAAGAGCTTTTGCTAAAGCTGTAAAGCGAAATCGAATCAAAAGAATTATACGGGAAGTTTATCGCTTGAACAAAAAGGCGTTTTATGATGCATTGCCATTAGAGGAGGGGAATCAATTTGGATTTATGTTTTTATATTCAGGAAAACGAGAACCAACTTTTGGAGAAATTGAGAAGGCTCTAAAAAAATTGATTAAAATATTACCAAAGCGATTAGCGAAAGTTAAAGAAGGATCAGTATAGAAATAAGAAAACCCGCCATAAAAGGCGGGTCTCGAATGAAAACACGTTATATACAAGTTCTTATAAAGACGTTCGAAAACGTAAAAATCTCTTTTCTTTTATATAGATGCTCGAAATATCAAAAATCCACACTTTTTTATTTTTTATTTTAGTTTTTTTCTTAGCTCCGATTATTGTTGACTAGTCAATCCATTAATTTTAGTATTTTTGGTCCAAATATTAGACTTCATTTTTATTCATTAAAGTCCATCATTCATAAGTGTTAAGTATATTCCGAACCAATCAGGCGGCTTTCAGCATATTTTTACTAATCTATGCAGTAGTACTGAGAAGTGCTTACTTTCTCAATGCTTTTCCTGTAGATATGGCAAATGACGGTGTTTTATCGTTATGGATGAAAGATTGGTTTGGCAATGGATACATAGCAGCAGGCATCGTAGCGATTCTAGTGATATTTTTACAAGCAGTATTATTAAATACTTTGGTGAATAAATATCGACTATTTCGAGAAGTTACACTATTTCCTGGCCTGTTTTATATTCTAATCGTCAGTGCAGTACAAGATTTCTTGCCACTCTCTTCGATACTCTTAGGAAATACTTTTTTGATACTGGCGATTTACAACCTCTTAAGCATTTTTAAAGCTAAAAAATGTGCAGATGGCATCTTTAATACAGGATTATTTATTGGTACAGCAGCACTTTTTTACAATGCTTTTGCCTTCTTTCTATTTTTAGGATTGATTGGTTTATTAGTGCTACGAACAGTTAAACTGAAGGAGGTACTGATGTTAATTGCTGGATATGTCTTACCATTTATTTTTGCAAGCACTTATTATTTTTGGTATGATCAATTAGGGGAATACTGGAACTCTTATTTTTTTATGCAATTCAACTTCTTAGATTTTAGATGGGCAGGAGGTTGGAATACTTATTATAAACTGATTATTCTAATGCTACTATTTTTGGTAGGATTATTTAATAGATATACATTTGAGAAGTCTTATCAGACTCGGAGTTTTATGAATATTTTCTATACCACTCTACTCCTTAGTGGATTGACCTTCCTATTTCAGGAAAATATTCAAATTAGTCACTTCTTAATTATTGCTACGCCACTTTCTATCCTTATGGCTGCAAGTTTTCTAGGCATGTCCAAAGTTACTGCCGAATTAATTCATCTAATTTTCTTTATGGGAATTATGCTTTTTCAATTTGATGTATTATCAATTGGGTAAGCAACGAGTAAAAAATAAAAAAGGCCGCCTAACGAAGGCGGCCGTAAAACGGACTATGAGAAAACCAAATGAGAAAAGGAAAGACATTACGTCTAAAACACTATTAGATCTTTGACGAAATGATTTACATTCGCCGTTACTAAATTCTTTATTCGTTTTTTGGAGTTATCTATTTTAACAAGTTTATTCGTTATCTAAGTGATTCAAGTCGTATCTTTCAATTACTTGAATTAATTGCTGGCTATAATTATTTGCGTTACCATACCCTGCTTGTTCTAAGCCTTTTGCCCACTTCTTATATGCTTTTCCATGTTCTTTCAAATGCGCGTAAGACTCACTAGATAATAGTTGACTATGATTCCTCCAACTCTCCCATGCACTTGCATAAGTCTTTACCATTGCGGTTTGATTCCCTACTTGAAAATCTTTACAATTTGTTCCTCCGTTACAGGTTAAGGCAAAATGATTGTTGAATTGCCCTGCCAAACTATTTTTACCAGCGTGACTTGCTATAATTGCCTGCCCCATCTTAATACTCGCGGGTACACCAAATTTATTCATTTCAACAATCGCTACTTTTCTAAATCGCTTGATATACCTAGCTACATCGGCATCATTTAAACTTGTTGAAGCTACCTTTTTATCTGTGTAGTTTGCTGCTTTCGCAAATCCTCCCACCATCAATTTGGAAGATGAAGTTGTACTTTCTTCCGACAAGATCCCTGAGTCTCCACCCATGTTTACATTAAATTGTAAATCTTTTTTGAAGAAAACGTAAGCAAACAAAACAACTAAGGCCACTCTAAACCAAGGAAAAGGCTTTGTGTTTAAAAAAGCTTTTCCACTAGTCATTAATTGATGCTTAGCTGAAATTAAAGGTACTTTTAAAGCAACTAATAATTTTAGGGCGATTTGTTGCCAAGTAACCTCAGCATATTTATTTTTATATCTATCCAAGATATTTTTTCCTGTAGTTGTTTCTTTATTTTCTTTGACTTCTACTTTTGGAAATAAATTGAGTTGGTTCATCTTGAAGAATTTTAGTTGTTTTTTTGGATGGTATCTAAAACAATTTTTGTACTTCTTTAAAAAAACTAGTTTCAAAATTGATGTTTTGTTTTAAATACAATGCAAATTAAAACAATTTATTTATTTTAAACAAGTATTTTAAAACAAAAAATGTTATTATTTTCAAACATATTTCATAAGCTATTGATTTACAAACATTTGCACTCAAAATTTCATTCTATCCTTTTCCAACATTTTTTATCTGCTATTCTCAATAATTCTCCTATTTTTGTCCTTAGTTTTTCACCGACATTTTTAATGAAGAAAGCAATCGCTTTTTTTAATACTGATACAGATTCAATTATGAAATTATTAGAAAATAAAGTAGTCTTAATCACTGGTGGGTCAAGAGGAATTGGTTCCGCTATTGTTCACAAAATGGCTAGTAATGGAGCGAATGTAGCTTTTACTTACCGATCTTCCGCAGAAAAGGCGAATGCTGTAGCTGATGCTGCCGCAGCTAATGGGGTAGCTGTAAAGGCTTACCAATCAGATGCAAGTTCTTTTGAACAATCTGCTGAATTAATCAAAAACGTCATAGCCGACTTTGGTAGAATTGATGTTTTAATAAACAATGCTGGTATTACCCGAGATACTTTAATGCTCAGAATGAGTGAGGATCAATGGGATCAAGTTATCGAAACAAACTTAAAATCTGTATTCAACTTGACGAAGCATGTGCTACGACCAATGTTGAAGCAAAGAAGTGGTTCTATTATTAATATGAGTTCTGTAGTAGGAGATTTTGGAAATGCAGGACAAGCAAATTATGCTGCTTCCAAGGCTGGAATCTTTGGCTTCACTAAATCTATTGCAAAAGAAGTCGGCTCAAGAAGTATTCGTTGTAATGCCTTAGCTCCAGGCTTTATCGAAACAGATATGACAGAAGAGTTAGATGAAAAAACAAAAGCAGCTTTCTTAGCAAGTATTCCTTTAAAGAGATTAGGAAAAGCGGAAGAGGTCGCAGATGCTTGTTTGTTTTTAGCCTCTGATTTATCTACTTATGTTTCTGGACAGACGATCAGTGTTTGTGGAGCATTAAATTGCTAGGCTAAATGTCATTTATGAAAATAAAAAAGCCGAGTTGAAATCAACTCGGCTTTTTTATTGCAATTTATTTCTTTGCTTAAAATGGTAAATCATCTTCAGCACTAGCTGCCGTACCCGTCGCTGCTGGTGCGTCATCTAAAGTTGGGAAATCACCAGTAGCTGCTGCCTTTGGAGCTGCTGCTGCACCAGCACCTTCTGCGCCTGCCTCAATTCTCCAAGCGTTTAAGTTGGTAAAGTACTTTCCTTGCCACTCTCTTCCTCTTAAATCAAAGTGTACTCTCAACGAGTCTCCTTCATTATAATTATCAACCAAGGAACAACGATCTTGGACTAATTGAAATTTTACAAATTGTGGATAAGTTCCATCTACCTCAATTACAAATTCTCTAGCTTGAAAAGAGGCTGTTTTATTTTCCGTATCAAATTTTTTGTGCAGTTTTCCTACTATCTCAAATGACATAAATATTTTACTTTATTGGTTACTAAAAATTAAGAAACGACAAAAAATAAGTTCTGTGTTTTTTAAATGGATTTTTTTCTGATGGATTAAAAATCTATTAGAAAAAAATTCAATTATAAAACTTACATACAGAACTTATTTTTTGTCAATACTATAAAAGGCAAAATTAAACAAATCTTTGGAAAAAAGTAAGTAAAAACATTAATTGTAGCACTAATTTGTGCATAAATCTTCATTTTACCCTTTTTTTGCTACTTTTTCTTATCAACTGACCTAATTAAAGCGTTATTCTTACACTAAAATTATGTGTTCCATTAAAAGGAGCCGTTGCCCGATAAGCATAGTCGATGCCAAAGCGACTATCGCCCCCTTTTTTAGTTGGTACTTCTAAGGTAGCACCAGCACTTAATCCAGAATAAACAGATTGCTCAAAGTCTCTCTCTGCGCTTAAGCCTACTTCAACTTTATAAGCTGCTCGTAGCATAAAATTCTCCTTTAAAGCATACTCAACACCTCCTCCTAATTGATCTCTCGCAAATGAATTAGCTGTAAAGTTTCCTAAAAGCGTAAAGCGATTATCCTCATCTAGATTGAAATCATAAGACATCCCTATATTCAAAGCAGAAGGCAATTCAAACTGTGCAGAACGTTGATTAACCGTAATGTCGTAAGATAATGTCCCGTCTGGATTTTCGGTAGGAAAAGAAAGCCCCTGTCCTCCAAAACTCATTCTAGAACCAATATTACGTAAAGAAATACCAAACTTAAAATTGTCTTTTGGTCCTGTTACATATTGAATACCTGCATCCAATGCAAAACCAAAAGCGGATACATCTGAAATAGCCTCAGAGATCGCACGAAAAGTAATGCCAACAGAGATTTTATTCTCGAACATGTGGGCATAAGACAATCCTAAGTGGAAAAAATTAGGGGAGAAAGTAGCCCCTGTCCCTTCTGGTTGATCGGTTGTAGTGACTTCAATTTCTCCAATGTCTAGGGACATAATACTTAAGCCAAAAGTCCCATTCTTCCCTACTTTTTGCCCGATACCAAAGGCATTCATTTTTATGTCCGTCGGCTCTAAATATCGAGCATGCCCAATTAGAACTTCTGTGTTGCCAGCAATTCGACTCAATCCTGCTGGATTTAATCGCAATGCCTCTACACCCATAATCATTGATGTGGACATTGTATGCAATCCTGCACTTCTTGCCCAAGGATTCATCAATAATTCATAAGCTCCTGCCTCCCCTTGTCTGTCAGGGTTTCCTGCCTCAACTATTGTTGTAAAGCATAAAAAACAAGCCAATAAACTGTATAAAATTTTATTCATAATATTTTGAGGTAAGAGAGTAGAGAGCAGAGAAGAGAGACTGGATAATCTCTAAGTCCTGCTTTCTACGCTCTGTTCTTATAATTTTCATAATTATTGAGCGATAAAGAGATTGTTCTAGGAGAACGATATTTCTAGTCTCCTGACTAGAAATCCATATTTGCTGGTCTCCTGACCAGCGTTGTCGTCAGGAGACGACTTTAATACGGGGTTCAAGTCTGGAGACTTGAACCATCGAAACCATACCTTACCGCTAATCTCGATTCTCTCAATTCCGCTTGCGGAATGGTCTCTTTTCTCTACTCTCTTTATAGCCCTGATGGATCAAATTGCCTTTGTACTCCAAACCACTTAATAATCCGTTCTCCGAGTCCTGGTGCATTTACGTGAATTAAATAAACCCCACTAGCCACAGGAATTCCTTTACTATTTTTTAAATCCCATTCTAGTGCAGGAGCTATCTGCTGTCTTGCAATAGCTCGATTACTACCTACCACTGGCGCACCTGTTTCGTTTCGCTTATACTGTCGAATAAATCGTCCGTCTAAGGAATAAATGGTTATATCAGCATTTGCTGGAAGATTGGTAATTTTAACTACATTGGTAAATTGAGAAGTCTCATAAGGAGAATAACCTAAATATGGATTAGGTACAGCTCTGATGTTTTGTAATGCCTCATCCATTTCTCTATCACCTGTAATTTCTCCCGCTGCTACATTATCCAATTTAATTCGGTAGGATGGGTATCCATTAAATTCGCCCGTTCCTTCTTCTACTTGGTATGGATTATCAACTCTTAATTTCACCGTTACATCATTCGGAATCAAACCTTCATCATAAGACAACATTTGAGTACCTTCAGCGGCATATAACATTCCTGCCCAAGTAACGGAAGTTAAAGCTCTTCTTTTTCTAAGTGGACTTGCTCCTCTCGCTGGATCTAATCGATCTCTGATTTCAGCACATTCATCGTACTCTGAGTCCGTAACATAGACATAATGTTGTCCACCAGCATAAAAATCAAAAATGGATGGTAAATCTGTTGCAATGGTTAAGAGATTCGAAGGATTGAAAGCCATGTCACCTCCTTTAGGTTCTTCTCCTAGATAATTAGGATTTAAACCAATTAAAGAAGAATTATCGGGTCGATAAATGGAATTTTCTCCAAAGAAAATATTCAATCTTTTTCCAGTTTCTACATCTATTGCATAGCCAGGGAACCACCCCATTCCTGTAATATTATCTCCATCTGGAGCAGGTAATCCATCAGCTCCCGCCTCTTTACCAACTGAAGGTCTATTTCGAACATCAAAATTTTCTGCACCTCCTTCTGTTTCTAATGATAATCCTTCGTTCTGACTGTAATGATAAACATTCGCTGTTTCTACAATCACACATCTACTCCATTTCGACTTATCTTTTGTGAAAACGATATCTACATTATTTAAATAAGCTAATCCTGATTCATCATTTTGGAATACTGAATTTAAAACAATGTCAAAGTTTCTATTTTGATTGACCCATGCAGGAGATAAATATGGATTAGCTAATTGTAATCCAAAATTATTAACTGGATCTTCGGAGCGATCCCTGTATTCTGCCAAAGCAAAAGGGAAAAATAAGCCTCCAGAAATATTAACTAAAGTCTCATCTTGATCTACTAAACGCCCCGTCAAAGGATCATTCGGATATACTTCAAAATCTTCTCCTGGTGCTGATTTGAGATAGTTAAATGGATAAATATCATTCTCTGGCACAAAGTTTAACCACTGTGGACTACTTGCATCTACATAGCTTACATCTGAACCAATTACCCCATTATCTCCTTTTCCTTCGGCTCCTACTTCTGGTCGTTGTTCGATGGCAATCGAAAAGCCATATTCTCCTATAATTTGTTCGTTTAATACATCAATCGTTCTCGCAGCAGCGATTTCTGTTCCATCCGCTAAGTCCGTTAAAATCCATCTGACTTGATCGTCCAACCTGTCATTATTCATATTCTCATCGACAAAAGTCAATTCAAATTCTCCATTTCTTACATCTAATGGATTATAAACTTTTATATCAATTGGACCTTGTCCTGCTTTATATTCAATTTCGCCTGTAAAACTTCCATCCAAAATAGCTGCAATGGTTTCTTCTTTCACATCCAAAAATACCCCTCCTGCTCCAACTCCGTCTAATCGAGTAATTTCTGCACCACTACCAAAATCAGCGTTTAAGTTTTTCACTACAATCTCTCTTGGTATAACTGTATAATATGGGTTCGTACCATCTCCAATATTTCTTCTTCCCTCTAAGTAAGCTCGTCTTTGACCCAATACACTTGGAAATTGGGTAAACTCTTGGTAATTATTATAGGCATAAGCAATTGCCGTGAAATAGTATTTCTTTTGATTCAATAAAGTTCTATCTCCATCAGCGAATTGATCTTCCGTAATCGTAAAGGTGTGGCGTACTCCATTATCTTGTCCTTGAACTTGTGATTCTGGTACCCAAATTTGACCAGGTTCCCCTGAGTTATTGCTTGGATTTGGGAGTGCCGACCAATTAAAGATTTCGCCGACGCCATTTCTTTTATCTACTTGATAAATTAACCTTGATTTATCAGGATCATCCAATTCTGCGATACTAACATTTGGGCCTGATAATTGGAATAATTTGTATCCTTCAAATAAATAAGTTCTTTCTGATTCTGGTAAAGTAGTTGGTGCTTGCAAATCTACTTCTGCATACTGCTCTCTAGCATTATTCGAAGTATTTTCATCATTAGTAAAAATGGCAATGATTTCTTTATCCAATTCTATAAAATCTACATCTGGCGCATCTGGGCCATCGGTAATATCAAAGCAATTATCAAATAAAGCCTGCGCTACATCATCCGCAAATAATAATGGATCAATATTCGGATTTGGATGCTGTACATCTGGTACCCATACTACTCCAACTATTAATTCATTTACTGCTCCTGGATCTAATCGGAAAGGACCTGATGCCTGAATCGTTCTAGTATCAAAGCCTTCTAAGTTCTCAGCTGCCATTGACCAACTTTCCTCGGCAGTATCGTCAGGTCGATTTGGGAAAGCATAAGGGATGATATTATTACTTCCAACATTATAACCCGTTCCGCCAAAGGTAAACGGCTCTCCATCTTTCCAACTTCCTGATAAAAGTCTGTAGTATTCTATACTGCCCGTAGGGTCCGTCATGGCATTAATAGACGATTCTCTTACAAAGTAGGTAAAGGAAGACATTGGTAATTCTACAATTGTATCTGGTGCTTGTCCAACTTGTGGATTTTCTAATGTTCCATCTGCTGTAAAAACCTTTGGTCCTAATGGCCCTCTAAAGTAATCGACTCCTAAAAGCGGTACTTCATCACAATACGTATTGACTAAACCACCTACATTACACTCACATCCTGGGTCACCGTCCAATCCATCTTGGTTATAAACAAAGGCTAAACTTCTATCCACATCACAGCCTACAAAGTCATCTTCTGGACAACCCAAATCTGCATCTACCCAAATAGCGAAATAAGTACTATCAATACTTTCTACTGCTCTATTAATCAGCTTATACCTTTGGAAGGTCATGTCGTTAATCTCATCATTCGTGGCATAGGCAAATGCTTGTACTTGGATTTCCATCTGAATCGCATCTCCTCCACTATTGGTATGTGTGGCGCCTGCATCATTGTAAATCCAAAAAGTCATTTCATCTGGATACTGTGGCGTATCACACCCTCTTAATTCGATTCTTGGATAATCCCCATCTTGTGGTTCATAAAACCCATCCCCGTCTGTATCAAAAAATGCTGCTAGTCCTTGTGTCGTATTTGGTAATTCAAAACCTCTTAACTCAAAAAAGAATTCATTACCTCTGGCGGGCCATCCTTTGACGCCTTCTGGAATTAGATCTTCATCGTATTCAGCACCTGCTTGTCTAGCTAATTCGTAATTTCTAAGGTGTTCGTCAATTTCTGCTCCTTTTACAGTGAAGAACCGATCCCAATTATCACAAACTTCTCTATCTGTATTACCCTCTTCTGGATTTAAAGGCCCAGGCCAAAAATCTTCTCCACCGTTTTGACTATAAGTTTGTGCTGCTAATTTTAAGTTTCCTCCCGGGTCAAATCCTCCTAACCAAACTGCACCAGCAAAAATGGCTGCCTTCTCCGAAACACCCGAACCAGGCGTCACTTTCGGTACAATATATCGACCTTCATCACTACCATTCCACCAAACATCTCCACCTGTTAATAATCTAGCTCGAACGTTATTGATACTCATATCAATTTGTGCCTCTGCTGCTACACAATCTTCTCGATAATTGGCTGGTCGATTAGTCACTGCTTTTGAGGCGGATGTTCCTTTCTTGCCATCTTTGCCTTGTGGGCCAACGTGTGCAAAGGACAATTGAGTTGCCCCTAAGAGAAAGGATAGTATTAATAATTTATATTTCATTCCTTTTATTTTTATCTGTACAGGCGACTTTAGTTGCCTTGCTAATATTCTTTTCTAAAGTTTTGTTTAGGCGACTGAAGTCGCGGGTACTTAAAATTCTACAATTGCACCAACCAATATTCTTCTTGGCAATGAATAAAAATTAGGATTCGCTAAAGCCCAAGCATAAGCGTCTGTAAATGCTTGTACATTTGCGCCTGCCTGTTCTAATGTTTTAACCCTTACCACACCATCTGAAGACGCTAAAAATCCATCATCATCAGGAGAACCCGTCGCAGAATAAACACCTAATATATTTCTAGCATCCAATAAATTTTGAACTCTACAATAGACATTTAAAAAGACAGGTCGTGACGCACTAGGACTAGTTAAACTGAAATTTTTATCTGCTCTAACATTGATAGTGAAATTCCAAGGTAATCTTGCTCCGTTAATCGCTCCTACTGTACCGTCGCCACCAAATGGTCTTGGTACTGATGTCGCAGTGAATGGTCGGCCCGATACTGCGGTTACTTGCATATTTACTCCTGCATCCGCAAAAATATCTTTACCGAACCACTGAGGACCAGTATATCTTCTGCCTCTGCCATACCGATAATCAATCACCGCATTTAGTCGGTGTCTTTCATCAAAATTTAATGGGAATAAGGTTCTTAAATTTCCATTTTGAGATAGACTTCTTTGCGATAAAGCATTAGAACCTGTTCCATCCGCAAATTGTAAAGTATAACTTGCTTGCAATTGAACATTATTGGTTCTTCGTCTATCAAATTGGAAGGAAAACCCTTTAACTGTTCCGAAATCAATATTATCAAAAGTAGAGTAGTTCCCTAAAACTGGAATAAAAAGATAAGTCCTAGACTGAATCATATCTCTCAACTCTTTGTAATAAGCGGCTATTTTTAAAGCTGCTGAATTACTCAATTTTTGCTGGAAACCTACTTCGTAATCAATCGTCTTTTGTGGCTTTAAGTTTGGATTGTTAGAAGGTGTTCTATTTGGATCTAGAAAATATAGATAATCTAAAGCAGAGGCATTCGTTCGTTCTTGTGGTCTTTGTACCAAAATATCATAGTGCGCAAAGAAATTCGCCTCGTCAGAAATAGGGAAGGAGAATGCTAATCTTGGCATCACATTGATCTGAGGCTCATAATCTTCAAAAGAACCATCTGGATCAAAATCGGTAGACTGAATATTTGCATTTTCATCTACAAATTTTGGATTAATGACTTCTCCTCCAAAAATGATATTTCCATCATTCGCAGGATTCCCATTGGCAAAAAACCATTGTTCTCCATCTCTAAATGCTTTGACAGTATTAGAACCTGGATTTTGTAAATAAACTTTATAGTCATCTCCTACTCCAGCAGGTTTTTCTTCACCGATGCCTGCATAAAAATCTCTCGCCCCCATTATTTCATATAATGAGTAAGGGTCTTTTAGCACTTTTCTATTAGCATCATATCGATCTACTCTGACACCAACTCTGAAAATAATATCTTTAAAAGAAAATTTATCTTGGATAAAAGCGGAAGCATAAACTGGGCGAGCTGGCTCTACTGGAAAAGTTCGAATTCCATTACCATCGGTCGCTCTAAAGAAGTCTTCGAATGTAACGTCTTCGGTCAACTTATTTCCTAGATAGTCATATCCCTGATAATCTAAAATTCCTGCTGTTCCATGTAATTCTTGCGAAGAAAATAAATCTAAACTCAAATCACCAGGTGCAATGCCATCTATATTTACATATTCATTTAAAGTCTGTCCAGTTATTTCTCTGACCCTTCTAAAGAATAGATTGTCTTCGAAGCCTTCTGTTGCAATCTGCGTGCTATATAAAGGCACCGTTAATTCGCCAATATTACCACCTAAATTTACAATCGTATCGCCAATGATTGCAGTCGTATCAATCCCTAAAATATGTCGATTGGCTTGTAATCTAGCTATATCCCAAAGTCGTCTAGGGTTTACAGAATAAGTTCGAGAAACTCTTTGTTCATAATTCACTCCGAATTCGATAGAGTGTCTTCCTCCGTTTTTAGGGACAATGTCAAATGAACTATTTGCATTGAAAGTATATATTTCACTTTCTCCTTTGAAATTTACATTGTAAATCGCATTGGCATTGGAGTGCAAACCATTCCAAATCGTAGATTGACCACCATTTATATAGCTAAATAATCCATTGGTAGTAATGAAGTTATTGAAATTACCAGAATCCGCTACGCCATTTGCTGCTGCTAAACCAGCATTCGGGTGTCCTGCACCAACAGGTGTATATCCACCAAAAATTCTCGTATTATCAACATGACCAAATCTAACTGCATCTGTCCCTGGTATTGCTGCACCAGCTCCTTCTGTAATAGCTAAAGCTGGTTGCCAATCAAAGTTAAAATCTCCGACATATCCATAATCAAAAAGATTATCTCCTAGTCGAGTATCCATCTGATCTCTTAGATTTTTTTCATAACCAAATTGTAGGTAATAAGAAACGTTTTGAATCAAAGCACTCTTCGATTCTTTGGAAGAATTATTCGCTCCAAATCTTTGTCTAAATCTAAAGTTTCCACGGTAGGTCGTACTATTGTCAAAAGGATT
>CALDTJ010000096.1 GCA_937924145.1 uncultured Saprospiraceae bacterium | reverse complement strand
TGGAAATTGCAGAGCGATTATGGCTATATATAAAGGTTTGTAAATGGTCAAAATAGGTAGTAGTTCCATTTTTATGTAAAGTAAGTTTTTTTATATGAATTTCTACTATGTAGTAGTAAAGATGTAGTAAATGTAGTAGTTTTTAAATCTTGTAGTAGTAGAGACGTAATAATATATTACTTATAAAGGTCAGTTGTCCCTAATTTTGTTTTATAGTTTCATTCATTGCAAAATAAAATTCTTTATTTGGATTATTTGATGAATGCGTAAATACTACATCTGTGATGACAATTTTGTGACAATGTAGTACACTATTTTATTTCTAAAAAAAGCAAAAACCACTTAACTTATGAAAAAAATTTACTTTTCACTTTTATTATTATTCACTTTCACTAGTGCTTTCTCCCAATTGGAGGGAACTAAGTGGAAACTATCACCAACTGCCGAAGCCTTAGCAGTTGGACCAGCTAAAGGAGATTTTTCTTGGTGGTCAATAAGTGCTGACGATGTAGCAAATAGAGCTTGTTTATTTGACGACCAATATATTTTTAATGCGGATGGTACTTTTACAACTGTTCAAGACGGAGCAACTTGGTTGGAGCCGTGGCAGGGAACGGACCCAGAAGGATGTGGAACGCCAGTTGCCCCTCATGATGGGTCGAATGCAGCAACTTGGTCTTATGACGAGGCAGCAGGAACGGTGACACTTACGGGTAAAGGCGCACATATTGGTTTGGCAAAAGTTCACAATGGCGGAGAATTAGGTAGTTCAGCCGATGCACCTGAATCTATTACCTACCCAGTAGTTTTTGATGGTACTACTATGACTGTTGATATTGATTTTGGTGGTATTGGATTTTGGCACTTTGTTTTTGAGCAAGTTGTGGAGGATGCACCTGCTTCCCCTGTTGCTGGAACATGGAAATTAGCACCTGTTGCCGAAGCCTTAGCAGTTGGACCAGCTAAAGGAGATTTTTCTTGGTGGTCAATTAGTGCTGGTGATGTAGCGAATAGAGCTTGTTTATTTGACGACCAATATATTTTTAATGCGGATGGTACTTTTACAACTGTTCAAGACGGAGCAACTTGGTTGGAGCCGTGGCAGGGAACGGACCCAGAAAGTTGTGGAACCCCAGTTGCCCCTCATGATGGGTCGAATGCAGCTACGTGGTCTTATGATGAAGCAGCAGGAACAGTGACACTTACAGGTAAAGGCGCACATGTTGGTTTGGCAAAAGTCCACAATGGTGGAGAATTGGGTAGTCCAGCCGATGCACCTGAATCTATTACCTATCCAGTAGTTTTTGAAGAGGACAGAATGGTGATTGATATTGATTTTGGCGGGATTGGATTCTGGCACTTTGTTTTGCAAAAAGATGATGGAGCAACACCTGATCCTGAGCCAGTGACTTCTGATGTAGTTTTTGGTGTTGATATGAATGATTATGCAGGGGAATTTACGACTGTTAATTTAAGTGGTAGTTTCAACGAATGGTCAGGAGATGCGAATCCATTGAGTGATGAAGATGGTGATGGAATTTGGACTGGGACTGTTGCCCTAGCAGAAGGAAGTTATGAATATAAATTTACACTTGACAATTGGGCTGTACAAGAAATGTTTGCTGGCGGAGAGGACTGTACCGTAACATCTGGTGATTTCACCAATCGATCAATTGCAGTAAGTACGGCTGCTGAAGTGTGTTTCATGTGGAATGCTTGTGCTGCTTGTGGAGAAGGGCAAACAGGTGGCGATGATGCACCTACTTCTTTGGCTGGTACGTGGCAATTAGCACCTATTGCCGAAGCGTTGGCAGTTGGTCCTGCTAAAGGCGATTTCTCTTGGTGGGCTAGTAACGAGGGCGATGTAGCAGCAAGAGCTTGTTTGTTTGATGATAAATTTGTGTTCCACCCAGATGGTACTTTTAATAATATTCAAGATGGAGAAACGTGGTTAGAAGCATGGCAGGGAACGGACCCTGAAAATTGCGGAGCTCCAGTTGCACCTCATGATGGTTCTAATGCCGCTACTTGGTCGTTTGATGAGGCCGCTGGTACAGTAACACTGACTGGAGTTGGCGCACATTTAGGCTTGGCGAAAGTGAACAATGGAGGAGAATTGGCTAGTCCATCGGATGCACCAGGTTCTATTACTTACCCTATGGTTATCGAAGGTAATAGAATGACCGTTGATATTGATTTTGGAGGAATTGGCTTCTGGCACTTTGTATTTGATAAGGTAGCAGAGCCTGAACCAGTAACACCAACTGGTGTAGCTGGAACATGGAAATTAGCACCAATGGCCGAAGCCTTGGCAGTTGGACCAGCCAAAGGAGATTTCTCTTGGTGGGCGATTAATGCTGCTGATGTAGATGCTAGAACCTGTCTATTTGATGATAAATTTGTTTTCAATGCGGATGGTACCTTTAATAATGTTCAAGATGGCGAGACTTGGTTAGAAGGCTGGCAAGGAATGGACCCAGAAGGATGTGGAGCTTCAATTGCGCCTCATGATGGGTCGAATGCAGCTACTTGGTCTTATGACGAAGCAGCAGGAACAGTTACTTTGACTGGAGTTGGCGCACACTTAGGATTGGCTAAGGTACACAATGGTGGAGAATTGGCTAGTCCAGGAGACGCACCTGCATCTATTACTTACCCAGTAGTCCTTGACGGAAATACGATGACAATTGATATTGACTTTGGTGGAATTGGTTTCTGGCATTTTGTTTTAGAAAGAGAAATAACTTCTAGTACTGCTCAAGTAGTGCAAGAAGACTTATTCAATTTCTTCCCAAATCCTGCTAGTTCTCAGATTCAAATTCAATCAAACGAAGTAATTGACCAATTGACGATTCACGATATCACTGGTAAAATCTTAGTGAATAGAATAAAGCCATCGTCTTATGAGACGATTGATATTTCTGGATTAACAAGCGGTCTTTATATTATCCAATGTCGTGTTGGGCATAAGATTTCTGTCGAGAAATTGTCTGTTAATTAGAAGGAAAATTATTAGTTATTTAGGTCTTGACCAGCTAATGTTTTCCCATTTGGATACTGCATTTTACGAAAAATGGTCTTTTGTTAAAAGCTTTATGTAAAGCTATGAGGTCCACTTTAGATACCTCTAGCCAGCACGGTTTTTGACAAGAAATACTATAAAAATAATTGGTTAGATTTTAGGAATTAGGTAATTGGAGGTACTTTTTGGTGTCCTTCAATTACCTATCTTTTTTTTACCCATCTAAATCGCTTTCATGTAAACCTACTGCCGAGCCACCGTATGCCCTACAAACTCCGCATCATCATCAATAATCAAATCATCCTGTCGTCGAATCGCAATCCCACA
This sequence comes from uncultured Saprospiraceae bacterium, assembly GCA_937924145.1. GTDB lineage: Bacteria > Bacteroidota > Bacteroidia > Chitinophagales > Saprospiraceae > JAFMDF01. The sequence goes on along the minus strand of CALDTJ010000096.1, from coordinate 3,077 downwards.
AGGCTCATGCGTATAAAAGATACTTGGTTGATAGCGATGATCCTTCCGATCAATATTAAAACGAGCAATTTCTTGGTAGACTTTATCAAAATCTTCGTAGTCGCCTTCTGTTTCGTATTCAGGCTCCGTATCGCCGTCGTGATAGGCAATATTTTCGCCCATTCTACCAAAAACAGGTTTGCTGACGTAGCGATTGTCTGGAAAATCTGCTGCGTCAAAAGTTGTTTTTAGCAAGTAAGGATTATCGGGCTGTAAGTCGTACATAAACTTGGCGATTGCTTTCGATTGAAGCAACATTGTCCAAGCAGGATTCAGTACCACACACAAATCTTTGGTCACGATATTCGTCAAAATATCCATTAATTCAGGCTCTTCATAAGCGATAAATTCCCAAGGGATGAACTTATAAAAGAAATCATAGCGCCGATAATTTTCTTCACTCAATTCAATAAAAATACCATCATCAGGAGCAAAGACTATTTTGTCCAAAGGCATCAACTGCACCTCCGCAAAACCTGCTTTTTTAGCTGCTTTCATGATAACTTCGACGTTGATTAAATCTTCTTCGTGTTCCAAAGTAGATACTAGAAGTGTCTTATCTTTTTTAGGATTTAGCCGAATAATCTTTTCAAAGTGTTCTGCCATCGAATTGACCAACTCATTAAAAGGTGGGTCCGACAATTTATATTGCTCTTGAATATAATGCTCTACTTGAATGATTGTCGATTCGGGCATTAAAGAACAAGTATCCGCATTGAATTCGAGTAGTTTGATAGGCACGCCATCTATACCACCTGCAAAATCAAACCGATTCAATAGATGTAATTCGATCTCATGTTTTAGAGAATAAGCGACTATGTCTATTGCATTTTCTGGAATACCAGCATCCTCCCACCATTCATTTTTAGCAATATGTTTGGCAGCTTTGACGCCCAAATCGGTTAGTTCATCTGCTGCTTTTTTAAAAGCCTCTATTTCCTTTGGTGAAATCCTTACAAAGACATTGCTTAAATAGTCTTCATTTTCGCCTGCTTGCAGCCAATTAAGCCCTTCTCTTTTCAATACATTTGAAAAAAGTGCTTCGGTATAAATAAGTCTGTTATCCACTGGAAAATCTATTAGAATTATCCAATGACTTTTGCGTCACTGGATAACTTATTTTGGAGAGAAAAAATTGAGAAATAAGTTAGTTATTCCTTGGTATCACTTCATTGGTTTGTAGCTAAGTCCTGCCAGCACTTGGAGTGCTGGCAGGACTATCAAGCCATTTATATATTACTGTACCTCCCGAAAATTATCAAGTGACGGGAAGTTTTGTGATAATTAGCCACCAAAAGAACGAGAAGATTTACTCCCGCTACCAAATCCTGAACGGCCACTTCCTGGCTTAACTCGTCTAGTTCTAGAAGCAGTTTGACTCAACTTTTGACCAGCACCTTTAGAGGTTTTGTCGTATGCTTGCTTACTAGTATATGCGCCAGCGCTAGGTCGCCTAGCTGACCCCATATTTCGCATCATCATATACCCGAAGAAACCATAAGAGGCAGCTCTCATAACGGAACCACTTCTGCCTGTATAGCCATTGGCTTCCATTAAACGAGCCTCCGATAAAGTAAAGGTGTCAGAGGTCATGTCTAAATAGTTTGCTACAATTAAACTTCCTGCGGTATCAGGAATGGTAATCTCATCTTCAATTTTGAATTGGTCCGTTTCGACTTCTTTGACAACGGTGATGAGTCCTTGAGTTGGTAATACGACTTCTTCGTATTCTACTTCTCCGCTACTGCTATCACTAGCACAAAAGAATGTGTTGAACAAATAAAGACCTACTAAACCATAGAGCAAATACTTTAAGTTTTCCATTTCTATTTTTTTGGATTAAATAAATGTTTTCAATAATAAGACAAATATAAGCCCAGTTTTTTAATTTCTGATATTATATTCAGACTTTTGTCATTTAGTACTATATTCCAAGTTTTTTAAAAAGTTACCTTCTGTAAATTAAAGTTTAAAAAATAACCAATGAAAAACGATGCCACTGCACGTTCGGAAAATTTACTTTTTTTTATTACCATTTTTTTAGCTGGATTATGCTCTTTAATTTATGAGTTATTGATTAGTACGACTTCTTCTTATTTTCTAGGAGATAGCGTCAAGCAGTTCTCTTTGACCATTGGGATTTATATGGCTGCTATGGGGATTGGTTCTTATTTGACCAAATTTGTCAATAAAGCACTACTTGAAAATTTTGTGAGAGTAGAGTTGCTACTAGGCTTGATTGGAGGCGCATCTGTGCCCATTTTATACTTCCTTTTTGATAACTTAAGTCCTTTAGAGTATCAATTTGCCATGTTAGGGATTACCTTTTTAATTGGCGTTTTGACAGGTTTTGAAATCCCACTATTAGTCCGAATTTTAAAAGAACAGTATCCGCTTAATTCCAATTTAGCTTATGTCTTAAGTTTGGATTATATAGGAGCACTTATTGCGACTTTACTGTTCCCATTTTTGTTGTTGCCTTTTCTCGGAACTTTTCGTACTTCTATTGTTTTTGGTATTATAAACATAGGATTGGGCCTACTAGTTTATCGTTTTTTCACCAATGATGCGCCCGAAAAACGGAAGCGAGTACTCGAATTATCGGCAGTGGGTTGCTTGGTATTCTTTGGTCTTTTAGCCAGTTATTCTGGTCAATTATTGAAGCATTGGGAAGATAGTTTTTTTACCAGTAGAGTCGTTTTTTCTAAACAAACGCCTTATCAACAGTTGGTTTTAACTAAGAATAAGAAAGACGTTCGATTATACATCAATCGAATTATACAGTTTTCCTCCAATGACGAATATCGCTACCATGAAACATTGGGGATTTTACCTTTGCAGAATGCTCGTTACAAAAAAAATATATTGATCTTAGGAGGTGGAGAAGGTTTATTAGCGAGAGAAGTACTAAGGTTTCCAGAAGTTGAAACAGTAACTATTATTGACTTAGATGAAGAAGTTTTTAAGTTGGCTAAAGAAAATACCCATCTTCGCACCCTCAATGATGGAGCATTATTGAATCCTAAAGTGACGACTAT
>CALDTJ010000095.1 GCA_937924145.1 uncultured Saprospiraceae bacterium | reverse complement strand
TAATACCGAAGGACAATCTGCTGATCCAGATGAATCTGGTAATTGTACAAATAATTGCGATGGAGAAACGGCTATTCCTAATGTTGACGGTACAAATAATGTAGCAAAAGATGTTTTTGGTTATCGAGTAGAAGGAGAAGGCATTATTGGTGGCTATGTTTGGATAGATGAGAACAATAACGGTAGTATTAGTAAGTCAGAAACTCGAATCCCTTACGTAGATGTAATGCTACAAGTAGATTTAGATGGCAATGGTGTTTATCAAACGATTAAGACTATTTCTTCTGGGATTGACGGTACATTTGAATTTTCAGGTCTTCCAGATGGAAAGTATCAAGTAGTGGTGAATACAACAGATCCTGAATTACCACAAGATGGCTATGAAAACCCCGTTTTTCCAGTATCTACCATCACCCAAACCGTAGAAATAACTAATGCAGAAGTGGTATTAATTGAAGGCGCACCCTGCTCAAGTTGTGCGGATGGCGTATTATTTGGGTTCAACTATTCAGGTTTTATAGAAAGTGTTGTTTTTTACGATGCCAATGGTAATGGGACGCAAGATTGGGGCGAAGAAGGCATTGAAGATGTAACGGTTTATTTATGTCCTGCTGACGGAGCTGCCTGTACTGCTACTAATGCGATTGATAGTACCCAAACAGCAGCTGAAACAGGTTTCTATTTATTTGATAATTTAGTTTCTGATAATTATAATATTGGTGTAAAAACGGAAAGCCTACCTCTTGGACTAGATGCAAATAGCCTAAGCGCAGACCCTGAGTCGGACGGAACCCCATGCTATACCCCGCTTGACCCTAACGACCCAAATTATGCCTTATTAAGTGCAGCTTGCGATAACCAGGCACATACTGTTTTTGTACCTAATAATGGCGGTGTTTCATGGACTACCTTTGGCTACCAACCAATAGGAACTGTAGGTCAATATATTTGGTTTGACCAAAACAAGGATGGTGTTCAAGATGAAACGGAAGTAGGTATGGAAGATATTTCCGTTATTCTGACAAATTTGTCTACCGTTATAATAAATGGAAATACCTATAATGTGGGGGAATATCAAGATACGGTTGCTACTGATTTTGATGGGAATTACAATTTTGCTGGATTACCAGATGGGAATTATGCGATTGAGATTGAAACGCCTACTGATATGGCCATTACTGATGGACCACAAAGTGTTGGTGTTAATACGGTAATTTTTGAAATGACTAATGGCGTAGCTAATAACCTTTATGGTAGTGATTGTACAGATTGTAGCGATGCTATGAACTTCGGTATTACCATGAGTGGAACAAATGCCATCAATGGAGCTATTTGTTTAGATGATAGTAGTGAAGATGGTGTTTGTAGTACAGGCGGAGAGACGCTTTTAGAAGAAATGACCATTTATTTGTACGATAACCAAGCTAATTTCTTGGGACAAACAATGACTAATTATTTAGGACAGTATACTTTCGAAGGACTATCTAACGATACGTTTTTAATTTCTTTAAGCAAAAGTGAAGAACCAGTTAATTTAGCTTATTTGACAACGACTGTTTCTCAAACACCTGCCATAGATTTAGCGACTACTTTCTATGCAGATTACCAATTGATACCAGTTGCTGGTACAGTGGAAGGCGTAGATTTTGCTTTTACCATGGGAGTTGAAGTAGATATGGGGGACTTACCAGCACCTTATCCGACCCAATTAACGGATGATTATACTGGTGCTTATCACGTAGTTCCGAATACACCCACCCTTTATTTAGGAAATACGATTGATTCGGAACCATTGTCTATTCAAAATTACTCTGGAACAGGAGATGATGAGAGCAATTCGGATGATGAAGACGGCTTAACAACTTACCAAGAATGGTTGTGGACCGCAGGAGCATTTGCCAATGGAAATGGCGGTTCTGTCGCTGTTGAAGTAAACGGTGATGGTTGGTTAATTCTGTGGATGGATTGGAACAGGGATGGAGATTTTGAGGACGCTGGAGAAATGGTGGTAAGTCAAGCTGTTGCTACGAGTAGTTATAATTTTGATTTTGATATTCCAGCAGGTACAGAAACGGATATTGACGACCCCGTATATTCCAGAGTACGTTTATTTGCAACTAAGCCCTATATTCCACAAGATGCTTATTATGGAAGTGCTTATTTGGGGGAAGTGGAAGATTATGCGATTGTCATTTGTGATAATGTAGATGACCCAGGAGAGATTGGATCGGATGAAGGTCAATGTGGAGCATTTAACGCTGCGGATATCACCTCCATTAGAGATGCTATGGGAGGAAGTAAAGGAACTATTCGATACGAATGGGAAGAAAGTTTGGATTATGGAGCCACTTGGACAGCAATCAAAAATGGGAATAAGACCTCCTACAAAGTGGGTAATATTAGCCAAACCACTTGGTTTAGAAGAGGGGCTAGACGCACTGCCTGTCGTTCATGGGTTTATTCCAATATTGTTCAAAAAGATGTAATTATTAATTTTAATAGTTCAGGTATTATTAGTGGCGATGAATCTATATGTGGCAGCTACGACCCAATGGAGATTAATAGTACTTCTGCTCCAAGTGGAGGCGCTAGTGGTACGATTGAGTTTAGGTGGCAAGAAAGTACAGATAGCTTAAATTGGACAACGATTGTTGGTGCTGACCAAGAGATTTATGACCCACCAACTATTAGCCAAACAACTTGGTATAAAAGGTTATCAAGAAGAGGCCCTTGTTTAGATTGGTTGGTTTCTAATCCAGTAAAAAAAGAATCTCGGATAATTGCACAAGCCGATATTACAGTTGCTCCTTCGGATGATAATTGGGTATGTCAAGGTAATGTATACGAATTTGATGCGATGGATGTAGGAGTTTCAGCTACTTATGAATGGAGTTTTGGAGACAATGCCAATATTAGTCAGGCAACAGGAAAAGGTCCACATTTAATAACGTTTAGGCTACCCGATGCGTCTAGTGCAATCACGGAGAAAGCAATCTTAACGGTAACAGCCGAAGGTTGTCCGACCCAAGATTCTACAGAATTTACCATTCATCCTTTAGCTTTTGTAAGCGATATTACTACCACAAATCCTAGTACTTGTATTGGCACAGATGGTTCAATTGTATTAACGATAAGCAAAGAAGAAGATGCTTGTTTCCAAATAAGTTTAGATGGGGGAACAACATGGGAGGCAGATAATGTGGCGACTTTCAATAATTTAACTGCAGGGACTTATGCTATTTTAAGTCAATATTGCCACGGAGCTTGTACCAATGATTATGGCTTGGTGACCCTTGTAGACCCATCGGGTATTATAGCAATTAATGATACTATAAAAACTAGCTGTCCTGGATTTCCTCTAAAAGGCAATGTCGCTCAAAACGATGAAAATTTAGAAAATGAAAACTTTTCAGTAATCACACAACCTGCTCATGGGGTTGTTACCTTATCGCAATTTGGTGATTTTGTTTACACACCAACTTTGGCAGAATGTGGTACGGATGAATTTGTCTATGAGGTTTGTAACCAAACGAATAATTGCTGTGTGACAGCAACGGTTTATCTTACTCTTCAAGATGATATTGCCCCAGAGTTAAGAAATGTACCAGTCGATTTAACCGTCAATTGTGATGAAGAAATACCAGTTCCACCTTTTGTAGGTGCTTACGATAATTGTCCTGCTATTTCTATCGACACGGATGAGACGAGCACTCAAGGAACTGAAGGTTGTTCGCTTTATGATTATGAAATAACTAGAGTATGGACAGCAACGGATATCTGTGGCAATACAGCAACAGACCAACAGGTTATCAAAGTCCAAGATAAAACTGCTCCAGATATTTACCGAATCTATACCTTACCAAACGGTAAAAAAATGGTAGCAGGAGTTATGGAAAATGTAACTCATCGATGGAAAACAATTCAATTGCCAACTGATTTTCCTAGCATACCAGCCATCTTCACCCAAGTAGTTTCTGAAAATGGAGCGAGTCCAGTTATCGCTAGAATTAGAAATATTTCTGGAGCACAATTTGAAATCAAAGTGCAAGAGGAAGAGGCGAATGATAATATCCATTATGAAACAGAAAGTATTGCATGGATTGCCGTTGAGGAAGGAGGTTTTACCACTCCATTTAACTGGGAAGTAGGAAAGCGTTCACTATTTGATGCTTTAACTACTTTGAATTTCAATCAATCCTATATTGAAACACCTGCTTTTTTCGCAGGCTTACAGTCTATTATAGAAAGTGACCCTGTTGTCATTAAAGCAGAAAATTTAACGACTAATGGCGTTGCTCTTCAATTACAAGAAGAAACTTCTGGTGATTCGGAAACGAATCATACTGGGGAAAGGACTGCCTTTCTGGTCACAGATAGAAATAATGTAATACGGGATATTAATGATGATGCTATTGGAGAAGTCCTTCAACTAGACCTTACTACGGGTATCACTTCTTTTACGTCCAGTAATAATTATTATAATCCAGTTGCTATTGCCCAATATCAAGATGGAGCAACTTTAGTGAAAGTCAAAGCTATTTCGGGCAACGAATTTGAGGTAGCCTTAGGAGGTTGGGAGTATCAAGGAACAACAGAACAAACGGGTGGAACGGTATCTATCCTAATCATAGAAGGTAGTTTATCTTTGGACATAGAAAAAATATGTACCCATGGCACTGATAATTTAGTTATTGGAGAAGACATAGTAGTGGTGGACAATTGTGATGAAAATGTGACTTTAGCCTTAACAGAAGAGGTTGTTTTTGATGGTCCAACCAAAACGATTCAACGAATTTGGTCTGCCATTGATGATTGTGGAAATGTGACGAGTATCCAACAAGATGTTCCGTGCAATGGTGTGGCACTAAAGGTAAAAGCTTTCTTACAAGGCGCAGCTATCGAAGGAATAGAAGAAGGATTAATGCGAGATGACTTACGTAAAAAAGAGTTAATTCCCCAGATTGAACCTTATTCAGCATTATCAAAATTCAAACATTTTGGTATTGGTGGCGGAGAAGAACTAGACCCTGCGCTACTATCTATTTCGGGAAATGATGCGGTAGTTGACTGGGTAATGATAGAATTGAGAGACGCTAATGACCCATCTATAGTATTGAATACCCAATCTGCTTTAATTCAGCGTGATGGAGATGTAATGGCAGTCAATGGAAGTGATGTTTTAATCTTCGAAAATATGGCTGCTGGGGACTATTATGTCTCTATTAAGCATCGAAACCACCTTGGTATGTACACGCTTTATCCTAGTAGTTTTGGTCCAGCGATTGTACCTGAGGTTGATTTCACGAATCTTTACACACCAGTCATGGGGGATATTCCAGGAGTTGATTGTGGAGGGAAACGAGCGATGTGGTCAGGAGACTTAAATGGAGATGCGAAAATTATTTTCCAAGGACCTCAAAACGATATTTATCAAATGTTCCTTCATATTATTCTGGAGGAAGAAAATACGGTATCGCTCACAAATTATATTGTTAATGGATACACACAAAGAGACTTTAATTTAGATGGGGATATTATTTATCAAGGACCAAATAATGACCGTTCACCCTTGTTGTATAATACCGTTTTGGACCATCCTGAAAATCCAAATAAAGTGTCTAATTTTATTGTAGAAACGGGAGTAGAAGGAAATAAAATTCAGGTTGATTCCAATTGGACTAAAATTGATACTTGCAATATTAACAATACCCTTTCTGTATGTGATTTTGATAAAGATGGTCGTAATAATGCCATTGACACAGATAAGGATAATGACGGAGTGCCTGATTCCTTAGATATAGATATATTCAATAAAGAAAGTGATTCTGATGGAGATGGATTAAGCGACGACCAAGAAACTGGTGGAGACGGCGTGTATGATCCAATAATTGATTCCAATCCATTAAGTGCATGTGACCCTTATCCTCAAACAGGCATTTGTATAGGTATTGATGAAGATGGCGATGGTTTCTATAGTAACTACCCGATAGATAACGCTAAATTTGATATGGATGACCTTGAAAGTTGTTTGCCAGACGTAAATAATAGCAACTGTGAGTGTCAAGATGAGGATAGAGATGGACTATTAACTATTTGCCACCTTGGTGATGGCGAAAGATTGGAACGAGTTACAAAAGTTGTAGATGCAGCCAGTTGGATACATCACAAAGCCCACGGGGATGTTTGTGGTCCGTGTAATTACGATGAAGATTTTGATGGGGTTCGTGAAAAAGACGACGTGGACCCGAATGACCCAAATTCTGATAGTGACGGAGATGGAATTGCCGATATTGTTGAAACAGGTGGTGATGGTCAATATGACGAAGGAACAGACACCAATCCTTTAGTAGCCGATACAGATGGAGATGGTATTTCTGATGGAGAAGAAGATACGAATAAGAATGGCGTATTGGAAGAAGGAGAAAGTAATCCATTGACTTTCTGTGATCCATTAAATAATACCCCTGCATGTGATTTTGATGAAGATGGAAAGAATAATTTATTAGATACAGATGATGATAATGATGGAGTTTTTGATTGGTCAGATATCGACCCATACAATCCAGAAAGTGATTCTGATGGAGATAACAAAACCGATATTTATGAGAAGACTACTGATAGTAATCCGCTTGATCCTTGTAGCCCATACGCGTCTGATGTTTGCATAGGAGAAGATGCGGATGAGGATGGATATTTTGGGAATTACCCTACTAACCATAACCTGTACGATGCCGAAGACGATAATTATTGCCACCCTAGTCCTCAAAATTGTACCTCAAGCACAGACCCGATAGATAGTGATGGAGATGGCATTTACGATGATATTGAATTAGGGGAAGATGGCAAATATAATAAAGTGGTTGATACAGACCCTAATGTAGTTGATACAGATGGTGATGGCATTTCTGATGGGGAAGAGGACCTTAATCGAAATGGTTGGTTGGATGAAAGCGAAACCAATCCGCTTGACCCTTGTGACCCTATGTCTGTAGGACCTTTTTGTGATTTCGACGGTGACGGTTGGATAAATATCTGGGATTGGGATGATGATGGAGACGGAGTGGTAGATTATGCAGACGCAGATAAATTTGACCCGCATAGCGATACAGATAATGATGGTATTTCTGACTTTGAAGAAACTGGTGGAGGCAAATATTATCACTCTTGGGATTCCAACCCATTAGATGCCTGTAACCCAACTCCTACGGTTGGTGCTTGTGTAGGCACAGATGCGGACTTTGATGGCTATTATACCGGTATTCCTACTTCTGACCCCTTATACGATGCAGATGACTCAAATGCTTGTTTTCCTGATACCATTAATGGGGCTTGTGACTGTGGACCGGTTAATAATAAAGGAGAAATGTTTGTTTGTCATCGACCATTTGGTGCTACGTCTAATGCTAAATATACCAAGAAAATTAAAGCTAGAGATTGGGCAGAACATAAGGCACATGGAGATACTTGTGGTCCTTGTAAAGGAAGATAAGACTAAGCTGCTATGAGGTAGATAGGTTATATTTTCCCATATCCTACTCTAGCG
>CALDTJ010000094.1 GCA_937924145.1 uncultured Saprospiraceae bacterium | reverse complement strand
TCATTTTCTTAATTGTTAACCCTTTCGGGTATAATGATTTGGGGTATCGAGAAGTAGTGGAGACACCAACAGGGCAAAAACATGTCATTTTTACCAACGGAGTTTACTTTAAATTTCCTGGTTCAAAAATAACAACTTACCCTAATGTAATAACAATCAGTCACCGAGGCACTAAGAATGGTTCTACGATTGAAGGTGGTTTGATTCCAATTCGATTCAATGATGCGACGGAGGCATCGGCACAAACAGTCGTTCGATTTAGGCTGCCTGATAAAGAAACCGATATGCTGGTTTTACATTCAGAGTATGTGAATAAGGAATATTTAGCGATGAAAGGTTTAGCGCCATATACAATTGAATGTTTGAAAAACTCGGCTCAATTGATGGATTCTGAGCAGCACTATTCTGGTGGTCGAGCACAATTGTCTCAGTTTTTCCAAGACCAATTAGAAGATGGTTTATATCTTTTAGATGTGCAGGAAAGAGTGACAAGGGATTCTTTTACAAACGAAGTTAAGCGGATTTATGAAAGTAATATTCGAATAAATAAGAATGGAGAAAAAGTGCGAAAAGCGTCAGATTTAAAGCAGTTTGGGATCAATATCGCTAGTGCCACAATCGAAAATGTAGACTACGAGTCACAAGTAGATGAGAAGTTGAAAAAGAAGATTGAGGCGAGTACTAGAGAAGCGGTTTCTAAGCAAAATTTAGTCACTGCTCAGCAGGAGGCAATGACCGCAGAGGCAGAAGGTCGTAGGCGATTGGTAGAAATCGAGTACGAAGAAATGCAGCGACAAACGCAGTCGGTTGTACAGGCAGAAACCCAAGTTAAACTGGCAGAGAAAGACATGGCAAAGCAAAAAATTGCTATGGAGGCTGCCAAACTAGAGGCTCAAAAAATCAAAGCATTAGCGGATGCAGAGTCCTACGCTAAGCAAAAGATGATGGCTGCCGACGGTGCCTTAGAGAAAAAATTAGCAACCTATAAAGATGTTCAAAACATGTGGGCGAATGCTTTCATGAATTACAAAGGAGATTTAGTGCCTAAGTTCCAAACAGCTCCTGCTAATGGCAGCGGTGGAAATGCAGGACTGGATTTCATGCAAATTATGGGGGCTAAGGCGGCAATGGATTTGAACTTGGATATGGGGGTTAAGAAGAATTAATCGGGTTGCGAGTTGCGAGTTGCGGGTTGCGAGTTGCGGGTTGCGGGTTCTGCTCGCAACGCGCAACACGCACAAGAGCAAGCTAGCTATTCAGTGGCAGACCTATAGGACGGAAGTTCTGGTCTGCTACTTTTTTTGTTATGATTAAAAAACTAAAAAATTCCCGTACATTGTTCGCTCAATTAAAATAGTAACCAAAAAATTGAGCATCATGCAACGACTTACCAGTTTTACCTTATTAATATGCTTGGTAATCAGTGCCTTTACAGCCTGTCAAAATTCATCTACTAAGGAGCAAATAATCACTACCAAAAAATGGGCAAAAACAACGCTCACATTCGAAGGTCACCCGACCGATGAAACTGCTGACGACAATCCTTTTTTAAATTATAGATTAAACGTTCAATTCACCCATCCGCAAAAAACGATAACGGTGCCTGGTTTTTATGATGCCGATGGAAATGCAGGAGAGACAAGTGCAACAGCAGGCAACGTTTGGAAAGTACACTTTAGACCAGAATTAGAAGGTGAGTGGAAGTATAAAGTTTCTTTTAGAAAAGGAATGGATATTGCCGTTTCGGATGATGCCAATGCAGGAGAAAGTGTAGATTTTGATGGAGCAACTGGGACAATACAGGTGAATATGTCTGATGCAGCTGAACAAGGACGTTTACAATATGTCGGTGAACGTTATCTAAAATATGCAGAATCTGGCAAGTACTTCCTAAAAGGTGGCGCAGATAGTCCCGAAAATTTCTTAGGCTATGTAGATTTTGATGGCACTTTCAGAGGAGGACAATCAGAAGAAAGAGAGGGCGAGGCATCCGCAAAAGATGGTTTACACAAATTTGAGCCGCATCTAAAAGATTGGAAAGCAGGTGATCCAACTTGGCAAAACGGAAAAGGAAAAGGAATGATTGGGGCTTTGAATTATTTAGCCTCAAAAGGTATGAATAGCGTTTATTTTTTGACGATGAATATTGAAGGCGATGGCAAAGATGTTTTTCCATATACTAGCTACGAAGAACGTTTGCGATTTGATTGTAGCAAATTAGCCCAATGGGAAATCGTTTTTGATCACATGGATCAGTTGGGTTTAATGCAGCATATTGTTTTACAAGAAACCGAAAATGAATTGCTTTTGGATAATGGTGATACTGGGAAAGAACGCCAATTATATCTTCGAGAATTAATCGCTCGTTTTGCGCACCACCCAATGGTCAAATGGAATATTGGAGAAGAAAATGGACATGCTGAGTGGACACCAAAAGCACAAAATACTGAGCAGCGAAAAGCCATGATTGGCTATCTAAAAAAAGCTGACCCTTATCAAAATTTTGTAGCTCTCCATTCTCATTCGGATTATAAACATCGAGATCCTATTTTTACCGATTTGCTGGGGTTCAAAGATTTAGAGGGTATGTCGATGCAGGTCAATCGAAAAACTTACATCCACGATGTCACCAAAGAATGGTTGAAAAAATCAGCAGATGCAGGCCATCAGTGGGTGATGCCAATGGATGAAATTGGTCCTCATTGGCGGGGTGCAGATCCTGATGATCGAGTTGATAATAACCAAGATACGGTACGAGCTTGGGCACTCTGGGGCAATCTCATGGCGGGTGGTGCAGGCGCAGAGTGGTATTTCGGCTATCGCAATCATAATAACGATTTAGGTTGCGAAGATTGGCGATCAAGAGATCGACTGTGGGATTATACACGACACGCTTTGACCTTTTTTCAAACACATTTACCTTTTGGGGAGATGCAGACACACGATGAGTTATTGCTTGGAGATCAGGCTTATTGCTTAGCAAAAAAAGGGGAAGTCTATGCGGTTTATTTGACATTCGGTGGCAACTCTACACTTGATCTTTCTGAGACCAATGCAAAGTTTTCTGTAGATTGGTATAATCCTCGGGCAGGAGGAACTCTACAAAAAGGGGTACTGCAAACTTTAGATGGGGGGAGTGTTGTAAATCTAGGCAATCCACCTTCGGATGAGGATAAAGATTGGGTTGTTTTGGTTAGAAAAATTTATTAGTATTATTTCAGCTCTCTAGATATGTCAAATCTTCTAAGATTTGACATATCTAGATTTTTAAACAATTCCTCTCTTATAAAAAATTCAACAAAAACACTAATTTATACCAATGAATCTAATCTATGCCATTGACCTTTTTGGCACTTTTGTCTTTGCTATCAGTGGAGTATTGGCTGCAGTAGAAAAGAAATTTGATCTGGTCGGAGCCATTGTTTTAGGCTTTGTGACTGCTGTCGGTGGTGGCACTTTGCGGGATGTGCTGATTGGCGAAACACCTGTTGGGTGGATGAAAGATATGAATACGATTTATGCTATTTCAGCAGCTCTACCTGTTTGTTATTTTTTTAAAAATAGGATTCTCAACCTTCGTAAAAGTGTATTCTTATTTGATACGATTGGTATCGGTCTATTTACGGTTCTGGGTTTACAAAAAACATTAGGCATCGGTTTATCTCCGGTTGTAGCTGTTATGATGGGTATTGTTTCAGCGACTTTTGGTGGCGTTATTCGAGATGTATTGTCCAATGAAGTTCCGCTTATTTTTCGAAAGGAGATCTATGCGAGTGCTTGTTTAGTAGGTGCCATCGTATTTTTAATAATGGAATATTTTTCAGCTAACAAAGATTTGAATTTAATCGCTGCTATTTTGGTGGTTTTTATTATTCGCATTTTGGCGGTGCGAAGAGATTGGGCTTTGCCTTTTAATCCTTAATTTC
>CALDTJ010000093.1 GCA_937924145.1 uncultured Saprospiraceae bacterium | reverse complement strand
TTGCTTTATATCCGAAATAACAGGTTTTATATAGAGCATTTAGTGTTAAATTTTCATCACCACGCATTTGCTTTTTTTATTCTGTCCTTATTTTTTATTTTACCTGATACTATCAAAGAAATTCTAATAGTGCCTATACTCATTGTCATTTTTGCTTTTCTATTTTTCACCATGAAAAAATATTATGAACAAGGATATAGGAAAACCTTTTTAAAATTTGTAGCTTTTAATATTTTCTACTTATTCTCTTTCCTTGTAGTGCTTTGTATCACTTTTATTATTAGTTTCCTGCTTTTCTAACTTGTCAAATTCATAAATCGCATCGTAGGCCGCCTGATGCAATCGTTCTCTGATTTCCATCGTGTACAACTTCCGATTATTACGAGTAGGGTGGACTCTATTGGAAAGAAAAATGACAATTAAATCTTCCGCAGGATCAATCCAAAAGAAAGTACCTGTGAAACCCGAATGACCATAACTATATTTACTAGCTGATTTAGCGATATAACTTTTCTTGGCGTCGTACTCAATTAACGGTTTATCAAAGCCCAATCCTCTTCTATTTCCTTCATCACAAAATTGGCAAGTCGTGAAATCTCGCAGGGTAGATTTTTCGATAAATTGCTCGCCACCATAGCTACCTCCATTCAAATACATTTGTAATAATTTGGCTAAATCTGTGCTGTTGCCAAATAAGCCAGCATTGGCAGAAATCCCTGACAACATCGCTGCTGCCTCATCGTGTACGGTGCCATGGACTAAGGCATTTCGGAAAAAATCGTCTTCCTCCGTAGGAATAATCTCTGTATTGTTTATTCTTTCTAAAGGGTTGAAAACCAACCTATTTGCGCCAATTTTTTTATAAAAAGTAGTATATAAATAGCGATCAAAGCGATTACCAGTTTTGGTTTGCACTAAATCTGGATACATTAGGAAGGTCAATCCAGAATATACATAACCAGGTTCTTTGTTTAAAGGCGACTTCTTTACCAAGTCCATCATTTTGCCCTTGTATTTTTTATGTAAATACAAATTGTCGGTAATCTTGATGGGATAGTTTTTATGTGCTTTTGTTTTGAAAGTTCGACCTCTATATTTGCCATTTTTCTTTTGAGTTTTTGACCAAAAAACGATATAGGGCTGTAGTTGTGCATTATGCGCTAGAATAGAACGGAAGAATAAATCTCCTTTATCAGATCCTTTAAAGTCGGGGAAATAATCTGCCAGTTTCGCATCAATATCAAACAAACCATCATCTTGCATTCGCATCAAGGCAGGAACACCTGCCGCTACTTTTGTAACTGAGGCCAAATCATAAACATCAGTAGAACGGACAGCTTGCGTTTTATCATAAGTATGAAATCCAAAATTGTTTTGATAAACCACTTGCCCATTTTTAGCAATCAAAACTTGTGCACCAGGGAATGCCATTGAGTCTAAGCCTTCTTGTAGAATGGATTCAACTTTTTGATTCAAAAAAGTAGCGTCTATACCTGCTAATTCAGGGACGCCAAAGCTTAAGCGTAAACCTCCTTTGGTAATAATTCCATCATTTACTTTAAAGTCAGTATTGATATCTTCTGCTAACTTCCCTTCTGCTCCGATTGCTCCAAAATGAATTTGTGCAGCTAAAGATTGGGTGTAATTAGTAGATTTTGGACTGTAAAGAATAGCTTTCGCTTGATTGACATAAGGAAAACTGTTGACGATTTCTTTGGGGCCAAAGATGTTATAAACTATATCTATCCGCTTACTTAAATCTCTTATAAAGTCCTCAATGATAGGGGAGTAGCCTACTTCAAACGGTTCATTAACAGAAATAATCGTTAGGTCACTATAATTAATTAGATATTTGAAAACTTCGCCAGCTTGATTACCAGTGGCATCTAAAGGAAGGTTGAACGATTTTATATCCGTGTACTGCTGTAAAATTTGGGCAAATTCGGTAGTTGCACTAGCATCTCCTATAGAAAGATGTGCTATACTTGTACTACCCAAATCTCGAATGGGCAGCAAACGCCCTTCATTTTTGAGTAAGACGATAGAAGTTAAATTTTCTTGATGATAGCTTTGTAGACTATCTAAAGAAACTTGAGCTAAAATACTAACAGGTAAAGCAAAAAGCAGTACCAGAAGGGAACTTAGTAATCTCATTTTTTGATGGTGTCAGAACAATTTGTACGAATGAATTCGTTTTTGTATTTGTTTATTTTGAGTGCGTTTTCACAAAATAGATAGATAAATAGAATTAATAAAAAATTATTACGTGTTTTTTAATATAAAAATTATTGTAATTTGTTGAAAATCATGTTATTATAAACCAGATAAATAAAGTACACTTTCAAAGTGTCTGATACTTTTAGCTGTAAAACATGATCTATTAAATTTGACAGATTTCAAAAATCTGCCAAATCTAAACTAACACCTCTAAATCTCTATAGTCTTCCACTTCCCCTGTCGGAAAATATAAATGGCAAGTCCAGCCCATAAAAACTCTGAAATTACCAATGCCCAATAGACGCCTGTAGCGCCCCATCCCAATGTTTTGGCAAATGTATAAGCCATCGGGATTTGAATCATCCAAAAGACGATAAAATTTATCATAGTTGGCGTTCTCGTATCGCCAGCTCCACCAAATGCTTGGATAATGACCATGCCTAAGGCAAATACAGGATAGCTGAGTGCAAAAGTCCGTAGACATTCTACGCCAACTTCTATTACTACTGGATTGTTACTAAAAATGCCAATGAAGTATTCTGCCCAAATTAGATAAATGACAGCTACTATAGATAAAAATGCAGTGTTTAGATAGCCTGCTCGCCAAACTGATTTTTCTGCTCTTTCAGGTAATTTTGCCCCCAAATTTTGTCCAATTAGCGTAGCAGCAGCATTAGCAATGCCCCATGCTGGCAAAAACGTAAACATGATGACTCTAATGGCAATGCCATAACCATTGACCGTTTCTGTACCATAGTCTGCAATGAGCATCATTAAGAATATCCAACTGGCAGAACCGATCAAGTGCTGCCCTGATCCTGTTGCTGCAATGTTGGCTAATTTTTTTAGAATTTCCCAATTGGATTTAAGATGTTTGAGTGTTAGTTTAATGACACTTTTGTCTGAAAAAAGAACATATAGTTGATAGCAAACAGCCGTTCCTCTCCCTAAAGAAGTGGCAATTGCTGCACCTGTAACTCCTAATGCAGGAATGGGGCCCATTCCAAAAATTAAGATAAAATCTAACACAATATTGAGGAGGTTCGCTATGATTAAAACACGCATAGCAATCGCTGCATTTCCTGCCCCTCTAAATATGCCATTCAGAATGAATAATAGCATGATGACAACGTTCGATCCTAAGAAAATACGGGTGAAGCCTTTGCCCTGTGCTATTACATTTTCAGAAGCACCCATCAAACCTAGAATTTCACCTGGAAATAGCATTCCAATGATACTTATCAAAATAGAAAAACTGACTCCTAATAAAATGGCTTGCCCTGCCGCATCTGCTGCTGCTTGTGGATTTTTCTCTCCAACTCGTCTGGATACCATCGCCGTTGCTGCAATACTGATCCCAATAGCAATGGCGTAGATCAAAGAAGCCATAGTTTCAGTAAGTACTACTGTCGCAAATGCATCTTCACTTACTTTGCTTACTAGATACGCATCAACTATGGAGAAAATTCCTTCCATAATCATTTCTAAAATCATTGGGATGGCTAAAAGAAAAACGGCTTTGTTAATACTACCTTTCGTAAATTCAGTTTCTTCACCTTTGACTGCTCGAATAAAAAGCTCAATAAATTTTCCCATGGAAAATTGAAAAGTTGGTATGATTTGGAAAGTGCGGGGACGCTAACTTACTCGTTGTCAGGAATAAGCCACAATGTTTGAATATGGGTTGAGTGTATCGCTACGGGCGTCTTTCATTTTTAGAACTTCATCTTCGGGAATCATTTTGTTTAGGTAATTGATATATGAATGCAAATGTAGTTTAATAACTGGAAGGTGAAGAATTTAGTTCCTATTGAATAAAAAAAAAGAGGTTAGCATCTTTCTAAAGTGCTAACCTCTATAAACTTACTAACAATATTTACTAACGATTAAATTAATTGGGTATTTATTTAATCGTTGTAATAGCATTAGCTTAATCATAATTACTTATTAGAACCTTTAACGATTCTTTGTGTAACTGGCGCTTGGCCCGGCTCGTCAATTCTTACTAAATATAAACCATTTGGCACATTATCTAGTGCGATTTGGTGTCTTTCGGTATCCTTACCTAACTGTTGAGTTAATACTTCTTTTCCAGAAATATGATAAACAGTAAGTATTCCTTCTTCTGTATTTGTCTTGTACACAATATTCAACACGTCAGCTACAGGGTTAGGATAAGTTGTAAGTGTTTTATCCAGTTGATCTTCAATATTGATCGTTTCTAGTGAGTTGTCATTATCTCTTCCTGCTGCTGCTACAAAACCACCTAGAGCTGGAGTTGAGAATGGAACCCACTCAGAGTATTCTGAAGTTAAATCATCTCCACATATCGTTTGGATTCTTACTTCATAATCTCTACCAGCTGGTGCTACTACGAATATGCTGTTATGTCTAATCATTCCTCTTCCTACTATTTTGGTTTCTCCCAAGAATCTGATTTCTAACTTATAGACTCCTGCTCCATCAGCTCTGTCCCAGTTTAATATTACTTTTTTCGACCCTGCGGCTCTTGAGGTAATTCCTGTTGGTGTGGCACAAACTTGCGCAGCTTCACATACCTCTTCCGAATCATTTCTAATCACTCTAGTTGAGTTTGATAAATCATAACATCCTGCTAGTTGATCCACGTTATTACCTACTGCTAATCCAGTCAATCCATCTTCATAAGATAAGTGCCATACTAGACATACTCCAATTCCTGCTCCATCAAAATTAACAGCCTCTGGTGTTGGTGGTAATCCTAAAATGTTACCTATATCGTCCGTTACTACGTATTGTGAATTACTGCCTCTTTTTCCTTCAATAAGAATTGATCCTGCTGGAATGTGATCTGCTTGTCCATCTCCAACACAGAACTCAAATGGTCCTCCTGCTAAATTTCCTCCATTCACATCACATACAGAGATACATTCTTTTCTTTTGACATAAATGCTATTTGATAAATCAAAACATCCATCTAAAGATTCAATGTTGTTTCCAACTGCCAACCCTTGTAGTCCATTTTCATAAGACAAGTGCCATACAAAACATACGCCTATTCCTGCTGCATCAAAGTTTGGTGCTGTGAAACTTGGTGGTAATCCTAAAATGTATCCTCTTTCATCAGTGACTACCCATTGACTATTGCTACCTGTATTTCCTGCTAAGGAGATCGCTCCTGCTGGAATGTGGTCTGCCGTTCCATCAACACAGTATTCAAATGGTCCACCTGCGATACTTCCTCCTTCTGTATTACAAGTACTACCGCTATCAATTCTTTCGATTCTCCAAATTCCGATACTGTTAATTTGACCTTTGTAAGCTAATGGTCCATCTGTAATTTCAAAAATAGGTTCTCTTGGTTGCGTATCTTGGTTATCTGATGCAAAAGACTCACCTGAATCAGAACCTGTATCATACGGTACAAATTGTACAATTCTACTTTCTATAAATTTACCATCTTCTACTAAGTTCAAATTATTGAATCCTACTATCCAATCTGGACTTGGTGCAATCATAGAAGTCAAACTTAAATAAGGGTGACTAGTCGATACTTCAAAAGTTGTTGAAATTGTATCTGGTGAAGGTCTCACTCTTGTTGCACTTTCGATATACGTCTCTGCATATCCTGCATTAATCAATGCTGCAATTTCTGCATCTAATGGTTGTCTTGAACCTGATTGAGAAATCTCTACAATGCCAGGAGATGCAATTGTTCCTTCTTCAAATAATTGAGTAGATGCATTATGCGTCATCCCTGCTACTGGAGAGAATCTTGCAATGTTTGGCTCATTTGCTGGGAAATCGACTGGATGCGTTAATTCACTCCATGCTGCATCAAAAGTTACTCTATATCTTGCTGTCGTTTCTGCTACTGGTGGTGTTACTGTTCTTGGCTGACCGACAGCTACGATACCTTGTACGTTGTTCTGTGGTAAACCACCAATTTCTTGGATCAAAGTCAATTCTGATCCATTGATAGCAAATACTCCAACTTCACCCGTTAAACCATAACATTGGTATAAGTATTTTCCGTCATCAGAGATCCAAAGGTCAATCCATCCTTCTGTCGTACCGAATGCTGCGGCTGGGTCGGTTGTATTTCCTGTAGCACCTGTTCCTTGTGCAGCTACTTGATTCAATAATTCAATATTTCCGTTATTAAAACTGTATGCTGCTAAACCTGCCTCAATTGCATTGGA
>CALDTJ010000092.1 GCA_937924145.1 uncultured Saprospiraceae bacterium | reverse complement strand
AGTTTTGTCAACATCTAAATCTGTTGTCCTTCATTAATCCGTTGTATAATAAAAATATACAACGGATTAATGAAGGACAACAGATCCAAGCGTTGACATATTTCTTCTTTATAATATCCATTTTTTATCTGATTATCTAATAAGAACCTAAATCATTAATAATGAAAGAATTACTGTCATACTATTGTAGATATAATATATGGGCCAATGAAAAATTAGCTCAGTTTTTTGCGGATCAACCAGATGATTTATTGACTCAACACATCGAAAATAGTTTTCCTTCTATTCGAAAAACGGTGATTCATATTTTAAGTGCAGAGAGCGGTTGGTTGTCCAGATTGGGAAATACTAATTTTAAAAATGAAAGAGTGGCAGATGAATTTGCTACCACCAATGATGCTTTCGCTGCTTTGATAGCAACTTCAAAAGCATTTGCAGCCTATGTTGAAAAGCAACCTAATAGCTTTTTTGAAGGAGAGGTAGATTACCACACTTGGGATGGGAATCCTTGGTCGATGCCACCTAAATTAATGGTACATCATTGCATGAATCACTCCACTTATCATCGAGGACAGTTAATTACAATGGCTCGACAGTTAGGGATGAAAGATGGAGTGCCTAGTACAGATTTGTTGTATTATTCTAGAGAAGTTTAATTTTCTGAAGAGATCAAGTTTTTAGACATCTAGATATGTCAAATTTTCGGAAATTTGACATATCTTCCGACAACTTCCTAAACGCAAAAAAATCGGTCGCAATTCGCAGCCGATTTTTTTGTTGCACATTTAAATAATCTTAGAAATATTGATATCAAATACCATTTCTATTGTTAAAACGTTCTACTTTTAGATTGTGCTGCCTAATGCCGAAATAAAATAAATTCCCCTTCTGATTTAGTGACCTCCTTTCCCATTCCACGTTTAAATAAGTAAGTAAAATCACTTATTATAAAAATAAATAGGTTTGATTCTGCTTCGAATCCCGTCAATTTTTGATTAATTTACAGTATTTTTTATTTGCAATTAATTTAGTAGAAATAAAGTTAACCCAACATGGCTAATAACGAAGAATATCAAGGACCACCACCGGTTAAAAAACAAAGTTCTATTTACAGTATTGGACAAAAGGCTTTGCTTTTTGTATTGTTGAGTGTCTCTGTAATGGTTGGACTAAAATATTGTAATCTGAATTTGGCTAACCCAATTACGGGCGAGCCAATTGTTGGAGATCCTACGATTACACACATACCAAAAGAGTTGCATATTAACTACATTCCTGCTGAATATGATGCGAATGTAGACGAAGAAGATGCTTTAATTATCTTATCTAATCCAAACCGTTATCGAAGAGATTTTGATAAATTAGTCTACGATTTTAACTTGTCTTTATTGCAACACGTAGCTAACCGAATGGATCTGTCTACCGATATAAAATCACGTTTAGAAACCGAATATCAAAAACATCATCCCTACTTAAAAGACTTATATTTTCAGGATTTCATAGCATTAAAAGACACTACGGATAGCTATCAGCAGCTATGGTATGAAACCAATAATGCGAATGCGGTTGAAGTCTTAAATGAGGTTGCTTCGAAATATACTTGCCCTTTTATCAATACGATTATTACTTCTCTTTTACAATCGGGCACTTCTCCTTTAGCAGGGGCAGGGAAATATGTAGAAACTCCCTGTGGGGTCGCACTAAAAGAAGGGTTAATGCCAATGATGAAAAGATTAGAAGCGAAGGCGGCAATTGCAGATTTTGGAAAAGCAAAAGGCTTTTTAGAAGAGAAAGTGGAGAAGGCAGTTTCTGAATTGGCAACAATGGAAGTGCGGGATAAAAAAGGCTTGAATACAGAGTTGAAAACGAACGTTTGGGGCGTCAATGTATCTTCTACGGATATTGAAATCTCAGCAATTAGTATTTTAAAAGTAGGTTTTAAATTGAATGAGCTATTCGATATAACAGTCGATGAAAAGCGGAATGCGGTGACGATTACTTTACCCGAACCACAGATTTTATCGCATGAAGTTTACCCTAAAGTCGATAAATTAGAAGTAGGATGGATGAGAGAACTACAGGATGAAGATTTTAATAAAAATTTCAACCTGCTACGTCGAGAATTTAGAACGGATGCCATGCAAAGTGATATTATGGCTAAGGCAAAACAGGAAGCAGTAGAACTAATGGATTTGATGTTTAGTCCTGTAGTAGCTGGATTGAATAAGCGGTATAAATTGCAGATTCGCTTCCAAAAAGTAACGCAGGAAGTGGAAGAGCTATCGAGTTTGAATTAATTTTTTAAAATAATAAATAGCTGACAGCCCTCGAAGGGCTGTCAGCTATTTGACGATAAATTATGCCTCCTCAGGATACTCAATCCGCACATGCAAAATGCTCTTCAATAACTGCTTAAATACCCCTCTACACTCTTCTAATTCTTCAAAACTTAAGGCAGATTCTGTTAATTGCTCGTGAGTGATTTTAAAGGCAATGAGTTTGTCTACTAAATCGCTAATTTCTTCTACAGTGGGATCTTTTAGACTTTTGCTGGCTGCCTCTATGGAATCCGCTAACATCAAGATGGTTTGTTCTTTTGTTTGTGGTTTAGGGCCAGGATAGCAAAAGTCAGCTAGATTTATTTCTTTATCTGGATTATTTTTTAAAAAAGTCCTATAAAAATATTCAACTCTAGTAGTACCATGATGCGTCGCTATGAAATCTACCAATACCTTGGGTAAGCGATACTTTTTAGCCAAAAGAATGCCTTCTGTAACATGATCTATGATGACTTTGGCACTTTCTTTTGCCGTCATTTTATCGTGTGGATTTTGCCCATTTTGATTTTCAATATATGATAACGGTTGCAGCGTTTTTCCAATATCATGATACAACGCACCGACTTTTACCAATAAATGATCCGCACCAATTTTAGTAGCTGCGGCTTCCGCTAAATTGGCAACTTGCAATGAGTGTTGTAAAGTACCTGGTGCTTCTAAGGATAATTTTTTTAATAAAGGTCGATTTAAATCTGACAACTCTAATAAGCGGATAGAAGAAGTAAATCCGAAGACTCTCTCTAATAAAGGAATCAAAGGATAGGCCAATAAGGTCAATAAAACACTCATAAACAACCAACCATAACTACTCCAATCGACCGTAGAAATATTCCCTTCTTTGATTAGCGATAAGCCTAAATAACCGAGCGCAAAGGTTAGTAAAATATAAAAAATGGATAGGAAAAAAGTACTCCATTTTGTTTCTTTACTAGTCAAGACAGCGACGATTCCAGCTAAAATTTGCAGGAAGGTAAATTCATATCCTAAAGAAGATAAAAGGCTGGCTATCAGTACGATAGTGATGTGGATAAATAAGGCAATTCGATCATTGTAGAAACTTTTGATGACAATAGGGACGATACAGAAAGGGATCAACCAAGCCGATATGTCCTCGAAAGATTCTACGACGTAGACCAGATAGCTATAGAGCATAATCCACATCAAAATGAATAGGAGTTTATTGAATTTTTCCATGACCTCCGAAGCCTCTAGTCGTAAGTAGAGTAGGAGCACTCCAATAATCAAACTGGTCAATAGAAAATAGCCACCGAAGACGGCTAAATGCGTTTTATTCTGACTTACTTGCGTTTCATATTGGGCCTTGTAGGAAATAAGCGTTTGATAAATCTCTTGGGTAACAATGCCATCTCTTGGGATAATTAAGTCTCCTTTTTTGACTCGACCTTGAGTAGTGGCAATACTACTAATCTGCTCATTTTTGAATCGCTTAGTGAGTGATTCACTATATTTTAAATTTGGTACAAAAGCATTTTCAATTAAGGGTAATATAAACTCAGGTTCTTTTAATTGACGCGTGTAGGGTAGGGAATCGGTTACTAAGTTGAAGGCTTTTTCTTGAGTTAAAATATTCTGTAAAGTTTGCCGATATTCCGTATTTCCTTTAATAATATTGAGGACAAAATCTATATCCTTATCATTGTACGGATGTTCTTTAGCGATGATCCCTGCGTTGAAATAACGATCTAATAACTGGATGCCAAAAGCTTTGTATTTTTCGGGCTCTTGCATGACTTCTACAAAACCACCACCTTCTGATTGTTCTGCTACCTGCTTGTCAAATGCTGCTATGAAACGGTTTTTTTGTTGTCTAATAACACTTAAATCCATTTCATAATAAGGAGAGAAGTCCGTATTGATCTGGTCTATTGCACCCTGAATTTCGGCATCCGTTTTTCTGATTGCAAAATCAAAAGGGGCTATTAAATCTTCGTATCTCCAAGATTGCCCTTCTTGAAATTCGTACTTAAATTTTATATTATTAGGAAAAAGAAGGCTAATGAATGCTACTACTCCAAGTATTAGCAAGTACTTGACTAAGAGTGGTAAACCTTGAATGGTGGATTTGACTTTGTTATTCATAGTTATTTCTCCAAGTACTTAGGTGTGGAGTGATATAAATTTTATGACGCTTTTTTATTGTGTGAAAGTAATATTTTTTCAATTGTTGCGAATAATTCTCTGTCTTCTAATTGTATTAATAGCAGAATAGCGTCTAATTTTCGTTTAGCTAGATTTTCTGTCATTTTTGTACTGTTTAAAATTCCGTAGGAACTTGTATCGTCATTTAAGTACGTTTAGTATGAAGGAACAACTAAGTGCTACTATTACAAAAGTAATATTTTTAAAGGAAATTCAAATTCGTATAGGTGCTTGTTGCAAAAAAAATTAGGTGGTTGATTTACTACGTGAACCACGAAGTGGTTAAACACGATTAGCCCCGAATGAAATTCGGGGAAAATGATTGAACAACGGGGTCAGGGGTTGTGTAGAAAGTCAAAATATGTAAAATATTAGAATATTTTACATGTTTAAAACCAAAATAATCAACGATAAACATTTTATTGAAAATAATAATTTATTGATAAAATCGACTTTTTACACAACCCCGGTCGGGGATGGGTTAAAATGCTTAGCCTGACGCTATGGTCTCAACCCCCGATTACTATCGTGGACTATTTTGTTATTAATCTGGACAACCTTGATGACAAGGAGTTGTAGTTGGGCACGCTCCGACTTCAACAGTCGTCTCT
>CALDTJ010000091.1 GCA_937924145.1 uncultured Saprospiraceae bacterium | reverse complement strand
GCATTTTCTTTATTCAAATAATCAATTACTTTTTGATCTTCTCGGTCGTTTAGCCAGTAGTAGTTGTCTATTCTTGTATCTCCATGAACAGTTAATTCTTTAGGGATTTTAGCTGCTCTAGGTGCTCTTAATTTTTTTGTGGTAGCCATAACTATTTTGTGAATTAGCTTAATTTTTAGAAGGCGAAAATATGTTTTTTTTAATCCTTAGACAACTGTAAATTTTGTCTATTGGTCCGACATACTACGAATTATAAGAATAAAAGATTATTCGAGTAGCGAGATTTAATTCTGGGAAATAGTCAAATTTATTTAAAAGATGACCCTTTGATAGTGGGCGATAGAAAAAAGTTTTGTAAACTATCTTACATATTAAAAAAAATACAAATTGATAACGAATTGTTTAATAGCGGGATTAAATATTTTATTTATCAGTTACTTAAAAATATGAAAAAATATTATTTGAAAAATTTTACTTTTTAACTAAAACCCCTTATTTTTGTGTTGTGCTTAGAAATTAAAGCTCACCACAAAACTCAATCTTTTATTTGACATTATAAAAAGACTACTCGTCCAATACTATCCAATTGGCGAAATACAAACAATTTGTCAGTAATTGCTCCCCACACATTTTAATTTTTAGCAAAAAAGGCATCTAAGTAAACTACAAAATCTGAACGATTTAATAATCGGTCATTTTTTTTTAGAGAGCATCAACAGGTAATTAGGTAAAGACAGTAATTTTGTTTCTGAAAAATTTATTAGTTCGTTTCTACCCACTAGGAACATCTCGTAAATCTACAATATTTCTGCTTTCCTTCCTCACATTGTTCTACATCTTTCCATTACATATCCAACAAATTATTCTTTGGTCATACAAAGAACCTTTACACTATTATCATTATCCAATACCTAACGATTGTTTAAGATGAATCGCTACCATTTTTTGTAGTGGTGACTTGCTTAACTCTTGTAACACTATTATCTCAAATTAAAACGGGTAGTAAAAGAGAATACCAAACTTAATTATCAAAAAGCAGTTATGGAGCGATTTTAAAGTTCACCCCATAGTTTTTTGAAAATTGACTAAGGGTATCCACCCGATACGGAATTAATCCCAGTAAGAACATAGTCCATCGTAAATTTTATTTTCCCAAATTCACGATCCGATTATGAGAATTTTTTTGACATTCAGCTTTTTCTTACTCTTTGGAGTAGGAATACAAGCACAAAAAATCTATCGCATCAACACACAAAATGATGTTGATGACGGTGACTGCAATAATGAACATTGTAGTCTTAGAGAGGCAATAAATGCTGCAAATACCGATGGTATTCCTAGCATTATATTGTTCGAATTTAATGGTAATGGAACCAAAGTGATCACTTTGACTTCTGATCTTCCTGCTATTACAGAGCACAATCTGACAATAGAAGGAAACACGTTAGCTAATAACTTAGCTACGTCTGGAAGATTAGTTATTGATGGAAATGGGATTGCTGAAAATGGTTTCAATATTCAGGCTACTGATGTCCGCATCTTTGGTTTGCAGATGCAAAACTTCCTAGAAAATGCTGTTCTAGTAGCCAGCACCACTATGGATACTATTAGTCGGGTAACCATTGGTCGTAGAAGGCAAGGCAATATCTTTATCAAGAATGGAAATGCGCTCAAAGCTGAAAATATCAATACGTTGATCTTTCAGGCTAATTATGTTGGTACCAACCATGATTTCGAGGAAGGGCTCGGAAACAATAATGGTATTATCATCAACAATAATTGGTCTTCTTATGAGGATGCAGTCATTAGGATTGGTGGAGAGATTGGTGATAAGCAGCAGAATTATTTTGCAAGTTCGGCAGGTACAGCGATCAATATATCTTACCAAGGAAGTGCCAAAATAGAAGGAAATATTTTTGGTACAGGTGAAAAAGGGACAGAAAATCTTGGAAATAATGTGGCTATTAGAACACGAAATCACCGTGGAAGAATTGATATTGGTGGAAGTCCAAATACTAAAAATATCTTTGCCTTTAATGAAACTGCGGTAATTGTTGACGAAAACAACTTTGTAAGAGTTAGTGAAAATAGCTTCTATTGTAATACGCAAGGGTTAACAGTTACGAATAATGCTCACCCAATTCCTGTGATTGAAAGTGGCGTAGAGACCATTTTGACAGGAACTGCTCAACCCAATGATTTTGTAGAAATATATATTACCGATGCTAAAACCTGTAATAGTTCTGACTGTCAAGGAATGACTTATGTTGGGACGGTGAGGGCTAGTACAACTGGAGATTGGCAATTTCCGGGCTTCTTTGAATTTGGACAACAAATGGTGGCACTTTCAAGAAATAATGGTCGCCAATCTATGTTTTCCGAATGTTTCAGAGTGTGTCCAGGGGCAATTAGGTCAGAAGTATCTAATACTGGACCATATTGCGAAGAGGATACGATTCAATTAACAACAGAAGT
Source organism: uncultured Saprospiraceae bacterium (assembly GCA_937924145.1). Taxonomy (GTDB): domain Bacteria; phylum Bacteroidota; class Bacteroidia; order Chitinophagales; family Saprospiraceae; genus JAFMDF01. The sequence goes on along the minus strand of CALDTJ010000091.1, from coordinate 4,663 downwards.
TGATATTTATGGTTTTCAATGGGTTACTAGTTTTAGCCCTAGCGATATGGTTTATGAATGGACTGGTCCTGATGGCTTCGTAGGGTACGTAAAAAATCCTAAAGTCAATGGTGCGCCGGGCGAATATATTTTACAGACTTATCTACTAGGTTGTCCATCTGAACCTGATACTACGGAGGTGTTTATTACTTCTTTAAAAGCAGAAATTGAACCTATTGCCCCTGCGTGTAGAGCTGATAGTTTGACGCTTAATACTTTGATTACTAGTAATATAGACGCAGCAAGTGTTTACTGGACTGGACCAGATGGTTATGAGTCTAACGAAGAAAATCCTACAGATATAAAATTACCTGGTACTTACAATTTGTTGATTGAAGGAGCAGGTTGCCAATCAGAAATGGTTAGTGTAGAGGTGGTCAACGATTTTCCAGCGTCTTTCTCTCTCGGTGATGTGGAGCAAGTTTGTGAAGGTGGAACTGTATCGCTCAACCTAAAGAATTATGAACATTACCAATGGGGGGGCGACTTTGATTTAGTATGTGATACCTGTGAGCAAATTAGCTTTATTCCCGCTCAAGATGGCGTCGTAACCCTAAATGCTGGTCCGAGTTCTACTTGCTATACTACGGCAAGCGTTGAGATCAAGTTAGTAAACGAGATAAATAACTATGAAGAAAGAGTCTTATGTGCTGGTTCTACTTTGACTCTTTTGAACCAGACAATTGATCGAGCAGGTGAATATACAGCAACCTATACGGCTGCAAATGGCTGCGACTCTACTCAAACTTACTTAGTTTTAGAACCAGAAGAAAATATGGTTTATGAGTCAAGAACCATTTGTCAAGGAGAAGTCTTTCAACAGTTTGGGCAAAATTATGCAACTACGGGCACTTACCAAGCCCAATTTACTGCAGCAAATGGTTGTGATTCTACGCATGTCTTAGAACTGACGGTCTTAGAAGGAGCTAGTGTAAGCGAAGCCTACTCAATTTGTGCGGGCGAATCTATGTCTATTTTTGGGGAGGATGTTAGTGAGACTACTACGATCTCTAAAACTTTTTCAGCAGCGAATGGCTGTGATTCTATTCATACGATTTCTTTAACTATTAAAGAGACTTATCAAGATGTACAACAGTTAATACTTTGTGCAGGAGAGACTATCGAAATCTTTAATGGTTTGGAGGTTTCTAAGAGTGGTTATTATCAAAGAGATTTTGTGTCTAGTAATGGTTGTGATTCCATAGCTATTTTTGAAGTAGAACTTTTAGAACAAATTGAGACTTTTAATCACATTACGATGTGCGATGATGAGGCGGAGGCACTTTTTGGCAATGCTAGTGCTTTCCCTGGTGATTTTGCGGAGACTTTTTCTAGTCAAACTGGCTGTGATTCTATCCACCATACTTCTTACACTTTCAATTTTAGAACAGCTGATGAAGAATATGTAACTATTTGTGGAACAGAGCATTATGCCATAGCAGGTGAAAAAATAACAGAATCTGGCACCTATGTAAATACCTTTACTGGAGCGAATGGTTGTGATTCTACTCATACGGTCAATCTAACTGTTTTAGAGGCTGCTTATAGCTTTGCTGAGTATGATTTATGTGCTGGAGAATCCGTAGAAGTCTTTGGGACAATGGTCAATAATCAAGGAATATTCACTCAAACTTTTACTAATCAAAATGGGTGTGATTCTTTTCATACGGTAACTGTTTTTGTAAAAGAGGAGCAAATTACAGACGAGGTAATCACGCTTTGTGAAGGCGAGACGATTACCCTTTTTGATAAGGTAGTAAGTGCCGAAGAGATGGTAACAAAAACCTTTTTAGGGGCTAATGGCTGTGATTCTACGCACTCGATTCAGGTGAGAATTCTTGAAAAAATTAAAACAGAGACTACTCAAGAAGTCTGTCAGACAACTTGCCTGAATTTGTATGGGGCGGATATTTGTTCGGATAAACTTTTGTTACAAACCTATACGTCAAGTACTGGTTGTGATTCTATTCATACAACTTATCTAAATATCACTGATCCACAATCTATTATCAAGGAATACATGCTGTGTCATGGCGATTCTTTATCGGCTTTAGGTACTTTTATCAAATCAGAAGGTACTTTTTCGGATAATTTTATTGGTAGAAATGGTTGTGATTCTATTCATACCGTTGTTGTTAAATTTGCGGAACCTATTTCTACTATTATAGATACCAAGCCTTCTTGCGCTCAACGTTCTGATGGAGAAGTGAGCCTATCTATCGTTGGTGGATTTTCTCCTTATACGGTGAATTGGGGTGGAGATAATATGGGAGATATCGGAGGCATGACCGATTTAGCGGCGGGAGAATATGAATTGGCGATCCGTGATTTCTTAGGCTGTGAATTCCAACAGAAAGTTACTATTGAAGAGATTCCAGCGCCCGTGATAGAATCAGAAGTACTTGATATTTCATGTTTTGGTGAGAAAGATGGTAGTGTTGCCCTGTTTTCAGATGTTTCACTTACCTACCAAATGGCAGGTCAAGTATACAAAGAGGATGCAGGTTTTGTAAATTTAGGTCCTGCTGAATATGAAGTCTTAATCAAGGACGAATTAGGTTGCGAATACATAGAGCGCTTTACGATAGTTGAACCTGATCCAATTAAGGTAGAATTACCAGAATCTGTCAAGATAAACTTAGGCAAATCTATTGAGTTAGAACCTATTGTAACTGCCAATGGATTAGTGAATTATGAATGGGAAGCAGCAGAATCTTTGGATTGTTTAGATTGTAAAAATCCTATTGCTTCTCCATTAAAAACTACAAAGTACACCTTGACTATTTACGATAATAATAATTGCGAGAGTCAAGCAGAAATTTGGGTAAAAATTGATGTAAATAAAGGAATTTATGTTCCTAATGTATTTAGTCCAAATGATGATGGAAGAAACGATAAATTCACCATTTTAGGCGCTGATGGACCAGTTGAAGAAGTGGAATATTTCAAAGTTTTTGATCGTTGGGGAACATTGCTATATGAAGCTAGTAATTTTCAGCCGAATGATGATAATTATGGTTGGAATGGTCAATTTCAAGGACAAGATATGGACAATGGCGTTTATTTATACTTTGCCGTTGTAAAATTCATTGATGGTACAGATACAAAAGTTCAAGGTGACATTACTTTATCAAAATAAATAAAGCTATTCATTCTGTCTGTACTCTAATAAAAAAGGAATTTCACAAAAATGAGAAAACTGCTTTTGTGAAATTCCTTTTGTGTTCTTTGTCCTTTTTGTGGTTCAAAAAAAACGCATAAGAATGTTACCTCTAAACCTCTTTATAAGAAAAAGTCAAACCAGCATTATCAGCCAACCGCTTAAGTAGTGCATCGCCCATCGCAACTGCAGGCGTCAACATCCCAGCCACCTCTGGCAACTCATCCACGGCTAAACTAATAGCACATTCCGCCAACATTTTAGAAGTAGACCCATACCCTGGATCTCGATCACCCGTCACTTTTCCTCTTGCCATAGAACCGTTCGCTAAAGTTGTATTAAAAATTAAGTTGTAAAACCCATTTTCTCTTTCTTTTTTGTTAGGCCCTTCTCCTGGTTCTGGTAAAACCGCATCAACTCCTTTTTTCAACAAAGAACCTGGTTTTGCCATCATGACTAAGCCCATTACACCAGCCGTTGCTAAGCCTTTCATTCGACCACCAATACCATCTCCACTTAGCATCGCCTCGTCATATTGGAAATCTTTTCCGTAAGGATAACCTGCGAGCGCATTACTTCTTCTCACGACTCTAGTGTTAATTCCTGCCATCACAAAAGGGAAAATCCAACTTTTGGCAGTTTCGTCATAGACCACTTTCATCAAATCTCTTCTATCTGGACCACTGCGTTCGCCTTCTGGATTTAGTCCATAAGGATCGGCAAGGATACCATAGATACTTTTATCTTTTTCGGCTTCTACTTTCATTTCACTCATGCTTGCGTAAGTACCACCACTCATACCACCTTTCATGGCTTTTACCCTCATTTCAATCTTTTTGGCAGGTTTGCCAGTTCGCTTAATCGCTTCTTGCTGGACGAAATAAACGCCCATATCTGATGGAATCGAATCAAAACCACAGGTATGTACTATTTTTGTCCCACTTGCTTTTGCCGCTGCATGATGTTTGTCAATCATCCTACGCATCCACTGTACTTCGCCCGCTAAATCGCAATAATGGGTTTGGTTTTTAATGCAAGCTTCTACCAGTTTTGTACCATATTTGGCGTATGGACCTACGGTTGTACAAATCACCGTTGCCCGACTAGTCATCGCATTTAAGCTATCCATATCTTGGCTATCAGCAATCACCATCAGAACGCTATCGTCGGCTACCTCAGCTCTGACCTTTTCCAATTTTGCTTGATTTCTTCCAGCCATTGCCCATTTTAGGGAATCATTTACCCCATAATTTTTAAATAAATATTCGGCGACTAATCGACCTGTAAAACCTGAGGCACCCCAGACAATTATATCATATTCTCTTTTAGACATACAATTTTTCGTTTTTTATTAAGTAAGGCGATAAAATGATTTAGGAACGGTGTAGAAATAGATTTACAAACCTGCCCGACACTCAGGCAGGCGGGTTTAGGGTAGCTTATTTTGTTGCTAGTTTTGGCTTT
>CALDTJ010000090.1 GCA_937924145.1 uncultured Saprospiraceae bacterium | reverse complement strand
GCAAATTTGACGCAGGATTTTTTATCTCAGACAAGGCAAAAAACGCAGACAATGCAGGGCATTGGCGAGTATTTTTAACGCAGTATGAGGTAAAAAAGACAAGCTCAAATGCGTAGGTTATTATTTGCTAAGTCCCTTATTAATTTATTTTGCCTAAGTTCACTTAGAACACGACTTAAATAAACTTAAATACCTAAATGATAAGCCAAATCTAAATAGTTCTAGTACTAGAAGTTTCTCAAGTATAAAACCAAGCAGGAGCTTGGTTCTAGAAACGAAAAAGCGCCATCAAATTTTACTTTGATGACGCTTTTTTTATGCTATTTACAGTTTACTCAACAAGTTGAGTAAAGTAGTTTATTTATCGTCTTTCAACTGATCTTTCAATTGAGAGAATACATCCAAATCACCTAAAGTAGATTTTTCGACGTTTGTCTGTACTTTCTTAACAGCTTGCGTAGTTTCTTTACGCTCAGCTATTTTTTCAGTACGTACTTGATCATCCGCCTCTCTCTGGATGTCTTCTAAGTAACGTAAATGAGAAACTAAGATACGCTTATCGTCTCTATTGAACTCAATTACTTTTACAGTTAATACATCATCAACATTAGCCAATGAGCCGTCTTCTTTCTTAACGTGCTTAATTGGAGCGAATGCTTCTAATCCGTATGGTAATTGAACGATAGCACCTCTATCATCTCTTCTTAAGATCGTAGATTCATGGTAAGAACCTACAGGGAAGACACCTTCGAAAGTATCCCAAGGATTCTCTTCAATCTGCTTGTGACCTAAAGATAATTTACGGTTGTTCTGATCTACATCTAAAACAACTACGTCAATATTCTGTCCTTTCTTCGTAAACTCAGAAGGGTGAGAGTAACGCTTAGTCCAAGATAAATCAGAAATGTGAATCATACCACCGATACCTTCTTCCAATTCGATGAATACACCGTAAGGAGTCAAGTTCTTCACTAATCCTGTGTGACGACTATCTACTGGGAATTTATCCGTAATAGAGTTCCAAGGATCATCAGCCAATTGCTTGATACTTAAAGACATCTTTCTATCTTCTCTGTCGATAGTAACAATCTTTGCATCATACTCTTGGTTGATCTTGAAGTATTCTCTAGCGTTAATTGGTTGATTGCTCCAAGTTACCTCAGAAACGTGAATCAAACCTTCCACACCTGGCATAATTTCTAAGAAAGCACCGTAATCTTCGATGTTTACGATACGACCTTTAACAGTAGACCCTTCTTTCACTTCTTCTCCTAATACCTCCCATGGGTGCGGTTGTAATTGCTTAAGACCTAGAGAAATACGTTTCTTATTCTCATCAAAATCAAGTACTACAACGTTGATTTTCTGATTCAAAGATAAGATTTCACTTGGGTGACTAATTCTACCCCAAGAAATATCTGTGATATATAATAGACCATCTACACCACCTAAATCTAAGAAAGCACCGAAGTCCGTGATATTCTTCACTAAACCTTCTAATACTTGTCCCTTCTCTAAAGAGCCGATGATTGCCTCTCTTTGTTCAGCTAAATCACTTTCGATTAATGCTTTGTGAGATACAACTGCATTCTTAATAGTCTCATTAATTTTGACTACTTTGAATTCCATTGTTCTACCTACATAGATATCGTAATCAATGATTGGCTTAATATCAATTTGCGAACCTGGTAAGAAAGTTTCCAAACCGTTACAGTTGGCAATCAAACCACCTTTCGTCTTACTGATAATAATACCTTTGATAACTGTACCATTCTCGAAAGAATCTTTGATAGATTCCCAAGCTCGTAATAACTTCGCCTTACGACGAGATAAAACTAACTGACCTCTATCATCTTCTTGTTGTTCAACGTAAACTTCAACAGTGTCTCCAGCTACCATGTCAGGCGTATCTCTAAATTCAGATAGAGATAATAAACCGTCAGACTTAAAGTTGATATCTAATAATACCGTTCCATCTTTAATTTCAGAAACAGTACCTTTTACGATTTCACCTTCAATTACTGCACTTAACGTTGATTCGTATTGTGCTAAGAATTTTGCAGTTTCATCTTCTGTATAAGGAAGAATATGCTTAGAAGTTTGTGTCCAATCAAACTCATCGTGAGGAGTATTATCGACAACAATTTCTAATTTTTCTCTCTTAGGCTTAGCAGGTTGTTCTGCTTGTGCTTTTGTTTGTCTTCCAGAAGGCTTTCTTGCTGGTCGAGCTTTCTTTTCAACTGGTGCTGCTGCAACTGGTGCTGCTGTTTTCTCTTCTACAACTGGTGCTGCCTCTACAACTGGTTCAGGTGTAGCCTCTACAACTGGTGCTGCTACAACTTTCTCCACAACTGGTTCTGGTGCTACTTCTTCAGCAACATTCTCAGCCTCTTGTACTACTTCTGCAATTTTCAATGCATCGACAGTAGACTCTGCTGCTACTTCTGCAGTTTCTTCTGCCTTAACTGGAGCTACTTCTTCTTGAGTAGTTTCAACAGCCTCAGCTACTTCTTCAACACTTACTTCTTTTGTTTCCACAACTTCTGCTGTTTCTGCATCAGTCGCTAAACCACCAATAAGTGCATTAGCATCTGCCTCAGAATCAAATGGGCGACTAATTGCAATCTCTTTGTGATTTCCAGCCTTTAAGCTAATGTGAAATTTGCCATCATCGTTAGCAACTACTTTGTAACGCTTAGCAATAGGTAAGTTTTTTTCAACGGATGCAACTCCGTTATCTCTTGCTGCTGCAGAATCATAGCCTTCAGAAATAAATGCAATTTTACCATCAACACTGTAAGTGAAGTAAAATTTACCATCATCAGGGAAGGTATCAAAACCATTAGCAACACCGAAACTTCTCTCTTCGTAGAAGTATAACGGTTCGTAATTGTCGTTCTTATTGTCAGACATTAAAAGAACTGATTTGTAGTTAGTGCATATTTAATTGATTATCAATGATTTATCAAAAAAATACAACCAACGAGGTTAATGAATATTTTTTAGCGGCGCAAAGGTACGACTTTTATAGCAATTTTAGAAGGCTTTACACTAACTAAAAGCAATAGTCTAATGAGCTTAAAAAATTTTATTTAAAACTAGCTAACTTGCTGAAAATAAAGCAGGTAAACAACATCATTATTTTAAAATAATAATCGGCAATGCGTTACTTTTTCACACTTTTAATTGGCATATCTTTTTTTAATATGAAGGCTCAAAAAGCAAGGAGTTTTGGAATAAAAATCGGCGTTCTGGCAACAGGAGAACAGAATGCTATTACAGACGTAGAAGGAGTGCTGGTTGGTCAAAAGACCTTAAATAAAAAGCAAAATATTAGAACTGGCGTAACGGCGATCCTACCTCATGACAATAATATTTTTCAAAATAAAGTACCCACAGCCATTTATATTGGTAATGGCTTTGGCAAATTAGTGGGCTATAGTCAAGTAGAAGAATTAGGAAATATCGAAACGCCAATTATTCTAACCAACACGTTGAGTGTACCGACAGCTGCCGATGCCTTAATTGATTATACACTGGCACAACCTGAAAACAAAACGGTTAAATCCGTCAATCCAGTAGTTGGAGAAACAAATGATGGTAATCTTAACGATATCAGAGGGCGACATGTAAAAAAGTCAGATGTGCTAACAGCTATTCAAAATGCTACCAATAAAAATGTGGCAGAAGGGAATGTAGGTGCTGGCACAGGTACTCGTTGTTTTGGTTTTAAAGGCGGCATTGGAACTTCTTCTAGAGTTTTACCAAAAAACTTAGGTGGCTATACCGTCGGTGTTTTAGTGCAAACAAATTTCGGAGGTGTTCTACAAATTGATGGAGTCCCCATCGGTCAAGAACTAGGACAATTTTATTTAAAAGAACAATTAGAGTATTCGCCCGATGGTTCTTGTATGATCGTAGTAGCAACAGATGCTCCTTTGGATAGTCGAAATTTAAAACGTTTAGCTAAAAGAGCGATGCTTGGCTTAGCAAAAACGGGTGGTATTGCCTCCAATGGAAGTGGAGATTACGTGATTGCCTTTTCTACTGCTACTAGTGTTAGAATTCCTTATCAGTCAAAATCTCCTTTTCGTAGTGGTGAAGTTTTAAGAAATAGCGAAATGTCTCCCTTATTTATGGCTGTAATTGAGGCGACGGAAGAGGCTATTATTAATTCGTTATTCGCAGCAGAATCAATGAAAGGTAATGGAAACAAAATAGCCGCATTACCAATAAAAAAGGTCGTAAAAATTATGAAGAAGTATAAGAAGATTTCTAAGTAGGTAGGGTTATGCCTATACATTACATTTTTGATTATTGACAATTTTGCCTTGTGCTCGCCCAATTCGTAATATTTATCCGTAGGCTGGGCAACCATAAGGAATTGCCCTTACAACAATCCCCAATAATAAATTATCAAAACAATTCCGCATCCAAAATTCGTTCAAATTCTTTGTCCTTATGTTCTAACAAAGGTAGTGTATATTGTTCCTTATTTTTTATAGCAATCGACCACTTCTCCCGCTTGTCCTCTAACATCTCTGGATAACAAATTCGCTTAATAGGCATTTTAGAATAAAAATCTTTTCGGTGAATACCATCAGGTACATCAGCACTTTCTTCCGTAACGGCCACTACGTATCGTTTATCATCAGCAGGATTATCCGATTTCCAAAGTTGTAACCCACTTTCATTTTTTAAATATAAATGAGCGCACGGGCCATCAAATTGAAAAACTACACCGCAAAGCAAATCTCCTTTTTCGGGTGCTTTGAATTTCTTACTTTCGGGTGCTGTAAAATCAACGATAGCATATTCTTTTTTCTGAAAACGACCTTTCAGTAACTCCCCTACTTTTTCATCTCCTTTAAACGGAATCGTAGATTTGTAAAGGCTTTCCCGATACCAAATTGTTTTTATTCCGATTTTATAACCTTTCTTTTGAGCAATTTCTGTGTAAAGTTGTTGGATTTTGGAAGTTTCTATCCCATAAATCGCAAAGAAAGTTTTATTAGCTTTTGGGTAAATTCGACTGTGTAATTCTATTTTAAAGGCAAAGAGGTCTTTTTCCCACGCTTTTAATTTTTCCGTAATACTTGCATCATAATTGGCTAAGCCCATATAAGCAATAGATACCGACTCTTCGTATTGTTCAATTTGTTTTTTTAGTAAACGAAGTCCCTCTTTCGTTTCTAAGAGATAACTATATTCTTCCCCTATTTTTTGATTATTCCAGAATTTTTTACCTAATTTTTTCTTTTTTCTTTCTAAAATTTCTAAGTCACTGACTAATCGAATAAAAGCTCGCCCTTCCTCTAATTTAGCGATCATCCGTCTCAATTCGCTAGCATAATCGGCATAGTCAATCTTCTCTAATTCTTCTAATAATAAATCCAAACCTAATGGGTCTGCCTCAATATCAATATTTATTTTTTCATCAACTACATCGACACTAGCAATTAACTGATCTTCATTGTCATGCAGGTTTAACTGTTGTGCCAATGGTATTATCAACTGCTCTTTTATCGTTCTTTGTAATTGCCTTGCACCATATTCTGGGCTGTAACCAATCACCGCTAAATGGTCAAAAACGGTTTCAGACAACTTCAATTCTAATCGTCGGAATTGAATCCCTTCTAATTTTTTGAATAGCTCAATCTCTCGCTCAACGACATAATGAATAACCTCACTCGATAGTGGTGCAAAAGGAATAACTTCATCAATTCTATTAAATAATTCTGGTCTAAAAAATTGTTGAACAGCACTCATAAAGTGCGTAGATACCTCCTGATTATCCACTGTTTTCTTTAAACTGATTCGATTCCCTTGCAAATTTCCAGCACCAATATTGGAGGTCATGATAATTATGGTACTACAAAAATTGACTAGTTTTCCACTACTGTCGGTTAATCGCCCCTCACTCAAAACTTGTAATAATAAATCGAAGAAATTTGAATGTGCTTTTTCAATTTCATCAAATAATAAAACACAAAAAGGTTCCCGTCGTACTGCTGCCGTCAATAAGCCATCTGCTCCATAACTCAAGCCCGTCAAACGCATCACGGAATAAGGGTCAGAATACTCACTCATATCAAAACGCACCATCCGTTCACGACTACCGAACATAAATTGAGCAAGTACTTTAGCCAATTCTGTTTTACCAACTCCCGTTGGGCCGACGAATAAAAGCGAGGCAATTGGTTTCCCCGTCTTGGTCAAAGCCGTTTTTACAGATGCCAATAAATTGACGATACTATCAACAGCTTGTTCTTGCCCAAAGACATTACTATTAAAATTCTGTTTGATTTTCGCAGGATTCATCTGCACCTCAGGGTCTACCATGAATAAAGGCATACCTGTTTCTTCGCAGAAATATTGGATTACCTCTGAACGACCTAAATCTGCTGCTTTTTCTCTTTTTTTAGTTGGCTTTTGATTGATTAAAATACTTTCTAAAAATCGAATTGGTTTGCCTGGTAAGCCTGCATAAGGTGTAAATCTGCGATTCAATCTCAAAGTTTCTCGAATCGCCTCTGTATCAATATTGATCCGTCGATTAGCCGCTAAGTCTTGGACCTTTTGAACAATAATTTCTTCTAAATCAGCCTTTGGTTCTTCTAACCTAATAATTTGAAAAAAGGACAAATAATTGGGACTCCGCAGCTCTATTCTAGCCAATTCCTCCTCTGTACATTCGGACACTAAAGTAACTTCTCCTCGGCCTAGAAATGGGCGCATATAATCCGCCATACTCACACTATTCCCTTCGTATTGACCAACTTCGAATAACTCCATCAGGTTTCGAACAAACAAAATATCTTTGGTTTTTGCTAATTCTCTACACACCATTGACAAACCATCTTGCCATCCTGTGTTCCCCGTTAGATCTTTAATCATCACCGAGGCAGTCGTCTCCCAAAAGTCACCTTCTATCTTGCGTTTATTTCTTTGTCTGACAATTTCCCAAACCAAAGCAGTCTTACCAACACCTGATGCGCCAACTAACAACACATTTCGATTAAACTGCCCCTTTAGCGCCTTACTCAATTGATCTAGTTCTTCTTTTCGACCATAAACAACTCTTCGATCAATACTTATTTTTTGAGCAATTTTAGGTAATAAAAGTTCTTGCTTTCCATTTTCTAAAGCCTCTAATTCTTTCAGACTGGGAAACCTCAAATCAATATTGTCTTGGTTCAATTCTACCTCATCAAACCAAATAGCAGCAATAATAGATTGTACCGATTTTAATCGCTCTTTGCGAGCAAATTCTAAATAGATCGCATCTTCCAAATTCTCTTCTAGGATGTAAAGCCGATTGGCAAAACTTTCCACTCCTAAAACAGGAACAATCGCCCAAAAACCTTTTTCGGTTTCCTTATAAAAATAATCAAATTCTAGTTCAAAGGGAGGATAGCTCACCTTATCTCTCGCAGGGTTAATCCTTACGTTGATCATATCATGCAGATAATCCCCTTCTACATATTCATTAAGTATCTCAGCATAGCCTCCTTTGTCTATTATTTTTCTTTGAAAAGTTTCGGCATATTTTCCAGCCAATAGATGCAATGGTTCATTTATCCTTACCGCCCTCGCATCCATAAGCGGCACTTCAATGGTATTCCCATTTGAGAAATGCAATTTGAATGCGTAAAAAGGTATGGTGAGTTTGTATGCCATCTGATTAATAAAATCTAAGGGGAAATTATTCTGTCAAAATATCAAATGTAAAACTTATTTAGGATATTTTTACAAAAAATGTATAGTCCGTAATTATTGTTATCAATGAATCTCTCAATAAAATTTATAAGCATAATATTTTTTTCTCTAGTACTTTTCCTGACTGCTTGCCACGACAAAGCGGCATTAAAACAAGCATTAATTGAAAAAACAGTACAAGAAAAAATAGACAGTCATATCAAAAAGAAAAAAGCAAGCTGTCTCAAAGAATATATGAAAGATGCTTTAGTATTAGCAGACTCGCTGATGATAAAACTGGCATTGAGTGAGGTAGATACCAACAGTCGAGTGAACAGACCTGCTAAACCTGCTCGGCCTGAAATCGACTTACCCACAGATACAACTCCTATCAAGCCATTATTCGAAGACTCTATTAAAAGAACAATAGACTCCTCTATTTTAATTGAAGAAATGCCTCTTTCGAAGAGTGATACTGTATTAAATAATGATAATTGATGTAGGTAAGAAATAGTTCCAAAAAGAAGAAGGAGCGATAAAATAAAAATTGGGTGACAATTTTCATTATCACCCAATTTACAAAAGCATGATTGATTTAGTGCTTTTAGTTATTTTCAATTTTAACTTTTGTTTTTACAACTTGAATAGTTTCTTCATAAGTATCCGCATCAAAAGTAATAATTGTATCTACTTGAATTCGATAATTTTCAACAATCTTAGGTTTTGATGATTTTCCGTCAGATTCCACTATTTGGATGGTTTCTTCAAAAGTAACAGGATCGAAGATTATAACTGTATCTATTTGTTTTGTCGGCTCCAGTGAAATCGCTTTCTCCGCAACACAAGAAGAAATAAAAATGACCACAAGGAAGACAATAAAGCAATTTTGCAATTTTTTCATAAGCTAATTTTGAATTATTTGTTAATGCTACAATTCAATAATGAGCAATGAGAAAAAAGTAACAACTTATGCCAATACTTCTTTTTTCGTTACAATCATCGACTTCAATTTTTCGATTAAAAAATCCACTTCTTCTTTGGTATTAAAATGCGAGAAAGAAAATCGAATCGTCTTTCTATCGGTTGTTGCCTGAATACTTTCTAATACGTGAGATCCTTTTTCTGCTCCAGAACTACAAGCACTACCACCCGATGCACTAATACCTGAAATATCTAAGTTCAGCATCATCATATCCGATTTTGGGTGAGGTGGAAAAGATACGCTCAATACTGTATACAAATAATTTTCTTGACAACCATTGAATTGAATATCTTCGAAATTTTCAACCAATTTATTTTTTAAATATTGGCGTAAACCATCGATATGACGGTGCTTTTCTTCCATTTTCTCCACTGCCAATTCTAAAGCTTTAGCAAGACCGACTATACCATAAAAATTTTCAGTCCCTCCTCGCATATTTCGCTCCTGTGCGCCTCCGTCTATATAAGGTTTAATTTGGGTTTCCCCATTTATATAAATAAAACCAACACCTTTAGGTCCATGAAATTTATGTGCCGCTCCCGTTAAAAAGTTAATTTTCAGTTTATCTACATCAATTGGGAAATGCCCCATGGTTTGCACCGTATCAGAGTGAAACAATGCATCGTGTACCTGACAAATCTCAGAGATTTTATCCATATTCATCACTGTTCCAATTTCATTATTAGCGTGCATCAGAGAAACTAAAGTTTTCTTATCTGAATTTTCTAATAACGAGTTTAATTGGTCGTAATCAATTCTACCACAAGTATCAATATTGACATATTCTACTACAACGCCATCTGATTTTTCCAAGCTTTCAACCGTGTGCAAAACACAGTGATGCTCCATTTGAGAAGTAATAATCCGTTGTACGCCCAAATCTCTAACTGAGCATTTCAAAGCCATATTACTAGACTCCGTCCCACCCGACGTAAAAAATACTTCTCCAATAGAGGCATTGATACATTTTGCAATTACCTTTCTCGCTTTTTCAATAATAGACCGAGAAGTACGCCCCTCTCTATGAATAGAAGACGGGTTACCAAAATTTTCTTGCATCACTTTAGTCATCGCCTCAATAACTATCGGATCTAAAGGCGTCGTTGCAGCATTATCAAAATAAACTCTCATTGAAAAATAGTTTTATTCTTAGCACGGACATTTTTGTCTGTGTATGGTTAGTAAAAATTTTAAGGACATTTCTGCCTATACCACATTTAGATACAAAGCTAAAAATAATAAAGACAAAAGCAGAATAATACATGAACAAACCTTTGTATAATCATATAACCTAATTTTCTTTAACAAAGCCATGAGGAACTAGGCAAAATCCATTTTCTAGACAGAATTCATCAAGAAATTAAGTTGTAACATTCAATTTGACAAAGAACCCAAGATCCTAAAGTCGTTTATATGCATAGGTCTAGTTATCTTTGCAGAATTATTACAAATAAAGATTTACTTCTTTTAGTTCAGAAAAATGGAATATAGACGCAGAAAGAAACAGAATTCTTATAAAAAAGATAAAACGACTTACGGCCCATTCAATCCGAGAGCGATGAATCGTTTGCAAACGAAAGAAACGGCTAGTTTGGCTGACTTAGGAGAAGATATTCGTTTGAATAAATATGTGGCGCACTGTGGGATTTGTTCACGTAGAAAAGCAGATGAACACATCAAGCAAGGATTGATAAAAGTAAATGGAAAAATCATCAATGAGCCTGGTCATAGAATTAGTCCAAAAGATGAAGTCCAATTTAGAGATGAAGTCATCAAACCAGAAGTTCGACGTATTTACGTATTGATGAATAAACCAAAAGGTACCATCACTACCTCCAATGATGAAAAGGGGAGAAAAACCGTAATGGACTTAATTGGAACTGACGTTAAGGAACGAATTTACCCCGTAGGACGGTTAGATAAAGAAACTACAGGTTTATTGGTTTTAACGAATGACGGTGATTTAGCCAAAAAATTATCTCATCCAAGTTATAATGTCAAAAAAATCTACCACGTCGTATTAGACAAGCCCGTGGTGAAAAAAGATTTACAAAGCATTATCAACGGTTTGACGTTAGAAGATGGAGTAGCAGAAGTAGATGGGATAGATTACGTAAAAAACAAAGGAAAAGAAGAAGTTGGTATCGAAATTCATATTGGTAAAAATCGAATCGTCCGTCGTATTTTTGAACACCTTGGATATGAAGTCCTAAAGCTAGATCGAATGTATTATGGCGGATTAACTAAAAAAGATTTACCAAGAGGACGTTATAAATTTCTAAGTGAAAAAGAAATCATTATGCTCAAGCATTTTGTGTAAAGAAAACAAAAGCAACATTCTTAACAAAAGCCTAACTTTGCAGGCTTTAACAAAAAAAATAAAATTCGTAGTTATTAGCCAAAAAATTAAACGCTATTTTCTTTTTACCATGTAGTTCATAAGAGTGCATTTAAGTTTCTGCTCTAACAGCTTAAATGAACTTAAATGTTTAAATAGTAAAAAATAAAAGCTGTTTTCAGTTGTACTGAATAATAACAGAAATTCAATAATAAAAGATGCTTGTTTGAATTTATCATTCATCATTCATCGTTCATCATTATAATATGACGGTATTCGAAAATTTACAGCAGATAATCCAAGATATTGAGGCAGCTCAACCACAAGACGTAGCAGCATTAGAACAATTTCGAATCAAATATCTAGGATCAAAAAATATTATCAAACCTTTATCAAAAGGCTTTCGGGAAGTACCGAATGAGCAAAAGAAAGAGTTTGGTCAATTATTGAATAAAGCGATGCAGACTGC
>CALDTJ010000089.1 GCA_937924145.1 uncultured Saprospiraceae bacterium | reverse complement strand
GGACAAATAGAATCTATTAAAGCAGTAGATAATTTAGATGAGATTTTACAAGTGGAAGGTTTAGATGTTTGCTTTATAGGGCCTGCGGATTTAGGAGCAACTATGGGCTATTTAGGGCAGCCTAGTCACCCAGAGGTGGTGAAATTGGTGAAGGAATGTATCAAGAAAATTGTCAAATCTGGTAAATATGCAGGTTTTCTAACAGGTTCTAAGGAATTAATCCAAGCTTATTCGGATGCTGGTGCCTCGATGTGTGGCGTTGGTTTGGATACACTTATTTTGGCAAAAGGGACGAAGCATTTAGCTGAATCTTACAAAGGAGCGTTGAAGGGGAATTCGTCGAATACGGAATATTAAATCTATTTATTTTTATACTCGGTAGGTGTCTGTCCAACTTTTTTCTTGAACCGCCGACAAAAATAAGCTAAGTTCTTAAAGCCTAATCTATCAGAAATTTCTTTCAGAGATAAGGCAGTATATTTTAACAGTCGTTTAGCTTCTGTCATGATTCTTTCATCGACTAATTGTTTAGCAGTTTTACCCGTTTTTTCTTGACAAATAATAGATAATTGACGTTTAGTTACGCCCAATTCTGGAGCGTAATAATCCAACGAATGATGTTGTTTATAGTGTGTTTCTAATAAATTAATAAATTGAATGTATTGATTTTGTTGATGGTCTTGCGTTACTATTTCAGCGTTGCTATAACGGTGCATTAATATCAGTAAAGGGTATAATAAATGTTGGATGAGGCTTAAATCTATGACCTTTGTGGTTTGTGTTTTATATTCTTCTAACATTCGTTCCAATAATACATGCACCAATGTTTGATCAGATGCTGCTACTGCGAAGTCATGATGTTGACTAATTTGGTGTAAAATATTATAGTAATAGCCCTCCTTAGAAGATAAGACGGCAGGTAAGATATTGTCTTTAAAGCGAATCAGATAACCTTCAATTTCTTTAGCAAATAAAAACTGATGTACTTGCCCTTTTGAGATAATATGAAAAGTATGCGCTTTTAAGTCATGAGTAATTCCATCAATTTCATGTTTCCCTTCTCCACTTTGGATATATAAAAATTCATAAAAACTGTGACGATGAGGTTGTTCATTAATAGAAGCCGCATCAAAATTTTTCCTAATTTTTCTTATGGAAAATACCTGTTCATTGTATTGGTAAGGAATAGGAGGTTTGTTGTATTGCATTACTTTTGAATCTAATAAAGATAAAAATACCTATTATGCGACCGTAATATAGGGTTTAGAGTAAGGTATTGTAGTATATTTATCAATTATTATTTCTTACTTTGGCAAATTTTCTAATCCCTAGTTGAATAGAATCATTATTTTATAATTGTAGAACAAACGAAACCATAATTACACAATCAATACCAATTAAAATGAATAAGATTATTTTATTGATAGGAATGCTTTTAATCATAAATGCTTGTCAAAATGCGACCACTCATAAAGAAGAGACAGCAAAAACAGAAGTAGTTAAGCAACCTACTAAAAGCGATAATTATTACAAAGAAAAACATCGGCCCCAATTCCACTTCACTCCAGCAGCAAACTGGATGAATGATCCCAATGGTATGTTTTATCATGAGGGGAAATACCATCTTTTTTACCAATATTTTCCAGACAGTACTGTTTGGGGCCCAATGCATTGGGGGCACGCTGAATCAACAGATATGATTCATTGGGAACACCTGCCAATTGGTTTATATCCAGATTCGATAGGCTGTATTTTTTCTGGAGGTGCGGTGGTTGATGTAAATAATACCTCCAAATTAGGGACTACAGAAAATCCGCCAATAGTTGCGACTTTTACCCATCATGATTTTGTGGGAGAAAAAGCTAAATCTAATGATTTTCAAAAACAGAGTATTGCCTATAGTCTAGATGGAGGGTATGAATGGACAAAATATAAAGGCAATCCTGTGATTCCTAATACCGAAAAAATCAAAGATTTTAGAGACCCAAAAGTGGTCTGGCATGAACCTTCGAAAAAGTGGATTTTGGTATTAGCAGCCTATGATAAAGTGAAATTTTATGCCTCTCCTAATTTGACGGATTGGGAATTTATTTCAGATTTTGGAATCGAAGGAGATAATCGTTTGTGGGAATGTCCTGATTTGTTTCCAATGAAGGTCGAAGGGACCGATGAATATAAATGGGTATTGATTGTAAGTATTCAAAAAGAGGCACCAAATTCTGGAACGGCTACTTCTTATTTCATAGGAGCGTTTGATGGAACGACTTTTAAAAGTGATGTTAAAAATCAAAAATGGCTAGACTGGGGAACAGACAATTACGCTTTTGTAACTTGGAACAATGTACCCAAAACGGATGGTAGAATTCTAGGGATTGGTTGGATGTCCAACTGGCAATATGCTCAAATTGTACCCACAGAAACTTGGAGAAGTACCATGACTTTACCGAGGGAATTGAGTCTGGTCAAATCAGCAAACAATTATGCTTTGCACAGTTTACCAGTAAAAGAATTCGAATCCTTAAGAGGTGCGTCTACCGCTTTAGGTAAAATGAATATCACCGAAGAAAAGGTTTTAGCAGGTGCTTTTGCTGCTTCGCAAGCGGAATTAGCTATGACCATTGATTTAAAGGAAACAACTGCCAATTCTTTCGGAATTAAACTTCAAAATGAGGTAGGAGAAAACCTGTTAATTCAATTTGATAAAAAAGCGGGAAAAATGTTTGTCGATAGAACCAATTCTGGAAAGGATAAATTTTCAGAAGCCTTTTACAAAAATGTACACGCTGCACCCATTGATTTTGCAAAAGCGGAATTGGACATACAGCTAATTATCGATGCTGCCTCTATTGAAATTTTCATCAATGACGGGGAGTTAAATTTCACGAGTATTTTCTTTCCTTCAGAGAAATTTAATACAATTTCTTTATTGGCTGAGGGTGGAGCCTGTAG
>CALDTJ010000088.1 GCA_937924145.1 uncultured Saprospiraceae bacterium | reverse complement strand
CAATATAAGAATATTTGTCCCCGAAGATTGTACGGTTAATCGGCTTGGTAAAGGCAGTTTAGCAATAGAACAGACGGGTGAATAATAGCGTTTTTGATTAATATTAAGTTGGATAAATAGCTGCTAGCCTTTGGAAGGCTGTCAGCTATTTATTTTACAAAGACCCTATTTAAGGTCATAAAGGATGAATTACATCTTTTATGACCTTTTTTTGTGCCCTCTCCATCTAAAAAATACGACTATTCGCCATCAATCGACAAGTATTCGTCGAGAACTCCTTGTAACTATCTTCCCTATTTATTAATTTTGACTGAACGTTCGGTCAATTACTTTACTTATGGTAACTAAAGCAACAAAAAGATTTAAGGAAATGCGGGAGCGTAGTGAGGAAAAAATACTTACTACTGCTCTAGAACTATTTGCGACCAAAGGTTATAAAAATACCTCCATTAGTGAGATTGCTAAAAAGGCTGATATTTCTAAAGGGTTGATGTACAACTATTTCGATAGCAAACAAGCCCTTTTGAGAGCGATTATCACCAAGGCAGTCAATGATGGTCATGATTTGGTCAAGCATGCGATGGAGGATTATTCAGCGCCTATTTTAGAGCTAGAGCACTTAGTATTAGACACTTTTGAACACGTCAAAAATAACTTTCAATACTGGAAATTACTGACTTCCTTAGCACATCAACAGGACATCCTAGCCTCAGTGCAAGACCTGATGGAGGAACAAAAAAAATGGGGAATTGAAAAAGGTATCGAATTATTTACCAAACTCAAATCACCGAATCCAATGCAATCAGCTTTCCTTTTAGGAGCAGCTATGGACGGCATCATGTTGCACTATATACATACGGGCGACGAGTATCCGATAGATGCTATGGCTAAGAGCTTGATTGAGACTTTTACGCATCCTGATAGTATTCATTTGGGGTGAACGGGTTACGAGTTGCGGGTTACGGGTTTCAACTCGCAACCCGTAACTCGTAACCCGTAACCCGCAACAAATAAATTATGAAAAATACACTCTTCCTCTTATTAACAATGCTACTCCTTATCACCACAAGTTTTGCACAAGACCTGACGGCAAGAGAAATTATTGACAAAGCCAATCAAAAAGCGCAAGGGGACTACCACCAAGGCGAAATTAAAATGTCGATCATTCGACCTGATTGGACACGAGAAATGAAAATGAAATCGTGGGCAAGTGGAGATGATTTCTCTTTGATCCTAGTGACTGCCCCTGCGCGAGATAAAGGAGCTGCTTTTTTAAAAAGATCAAAAGAATTGTGGAATTGGCAGCCGACCATTGATCGAGTGATCAAAATGCCGCCAAGTATGATGTCTCAAAGTTGGATGGGATCGGATTTCACCAACGATGATTTAGTCAAGCAATCTTCTGTTGTCAATGATTATACACAAGAGATTACAGGAGAGATAGAACTAGAGGGTCGAAAATGTTGGGAAATCACTTTAATTCCGACCGAAGAGGCAGCTGTGGTCTGGGGAAAAGTCAAAATATGGGTAGACCAAAAAGACTTCCTCCAATTAAAAACGGAGTTCTACGACGAAGATGATTATTTAGTAAATACGATGTATGGAAAAAATATTGGGGAATTAGGTGGACGGACCTTACCACTAATGATGGAAATTGTGCCAGCAGATGAAGAAGGACATTTAACCAGAATTGAATATCTATCTATGACTTTTGACAAGACAATTAAAGATAACTTCTTCTCTGTTCAAAATATGAAGAGGGTAAGATAGGGAGGTTATTGGAGGTTATTACTTCGTGTTATTAGAGGTTACTGGCAGACAACTTCCAATAACCTTAATAACATCCAATAACCTTAATAACCCCTAATAACTTCCAATAACTTCTAATAACCTCCACATGTACCAACTCGCATGGCGAAATATTTGGCGAAACAAGAGACGGACGCTCATCACGATTAGTGCTGTTGCCTTCGCTGTATTTTTTGCAGCCTTTGCCATTTCTTTCAATAAAGGGGTCTTTGACGCAATGATTAACGGGGCGGTCAAACAATATTTTGGCTATGCTCAAATACATGGAAACGGTTATTGGGAAGACAAGTCTATTGATAACTCTCTAGAATTTACAGAATCTTTGAAAGCCATTCCTCATCAAGTCGCTGAAATAGAAGACTTAGTTCCAAGAATGGAAACTTTTGCTTTGGCAGCAGCAGGCGATCGATCTACAGGTGCTTTAATCATTGGGATTGATCCTGAAAAAGAACAACAATTAACGCAAGTATCGGATAAAATAATTCAAGGTAGTTACCTTTCCACTCCTTCTGAAAATGCGGTCATTATTGCCGAAGGTCTAGGCACCAAATTAGGACTCAACCTAAATGATACGCTAGTTTTAATTTCGCAAGGTTATCATGGGGTCAATGCAGCGGGGAAATATCCTATCAAAGGTATTTTTAAAATGGGCTTACCTGATTTAAATAAAAGTCTGATTTATATGCCTTTTGAAACAGCTGCTTATTTTTTAGGGGCGGAAGGTCGAGTGACTACCCTAGTCGTCAAAATCGCCAATCAAGAAAAAGTGCCTAAAGCCATTGTAGGTATTCAAAACCTTTTACCTAATAAAGAGGCCTACGAAGTGATGGATTGGAAAGCATTGATGCCCGAATTGGTAGAAACTCGGCAATTAAAAGAAGGTGGCAATTACATTTTTATCGCCATTTTATACCTCCTAATTTCCTTTGCTATTTTCGGTACGATCCTCATGATGACCAAAGAACGGAGTTACGAATTTGGGGTCTTAACTGCCATAGGTATGAGACGAGGTAAACTGTTCTCAGTCGTTTGGTTAGAAACGATTATGGTCGCAATGGTCGGTGCAGTCGTCGGTATCCTAATGAGCATGCCCATTATTTACTACCTAAAAGTACAACCGATTACTATTGAAATGATGGGAGCAGAGGCAGCAGCAGCTTACGAAAAATTTGGGCTACAAGGTAATTTACCTACGGCCTTCGAAATGAATATCTTTTTAACTCAAGCCTTCATTATCTTTTTGATAACCAGTGTTTTAGCGTTGTATCCGTTGTTTACGATTATGCGCCTAAAACCTGTAGAGGCGATGAGGGAATAGGAGGTTATTAGAGGTTATTACTTCGTGTTATTAGAAGTTATTAAGGGGGGATTTATAAGCATCATTACAAATTGAAAACTTAAATACTAAGAGTGACAAAAAATACACAAAACTGGAAGACATTATTGTCTATCAAAAAGCAATGGAAATTGGAGAGAAGGTAAACGAAGTAGTAGAAAAGTGGGATTGGTTCAAGAAGAAAACGGTAGGTTTCCAATGGGTAGAAAGTTCTGATTCTATTGCTGCTAATATCGCTGAAGGCGTGGGTAGATATTTTTTTAAAAAGAAATTGGTATTCATGTATTATTCCAGAGGTTCTTTATTAGAATCAAAAACTTGGCTACAAAAATCTTTTAATAGAAAGTGGGTTGATAAATCTAAATAGGATGAAATTATGCACGATTTAAAAGGCTGTCATTTTCTACTAAATCAATATATCAAGTCGTTGAAAATCGCAAATAAGCATAAATAACTTTCAATAACTTGATAATAATAACTTCTAATAACTTCCAATATGTTATTACAACTAGCCTGGCGAAATATTTGGCGAAGTCGCACCCGAAGTTTGGTGGTGATTGGGGCAGTGCTCATTGGAGTCTGGTCGATCCTTTTTATTGTGGCTTTTTCTGCGGCGATTGTTGGAGGGTATGTGAAGAATGCCATTCAGAATGAAACGTCTCATATTCAACTGCACCATCC
>CALDTJ010000087.1 GCA_937924145.1 uncultured Saprospiraceae bacterium | reverse complement strand
GACATTTAAAACTTGAAAATAAACTAATTTGCGTAAGCATTCGTTCTAATAAAGCGAGACAGGTTTGTGGATATTTTCAAAAGAAAATCAATGTAGTAAATGTCTTTTTTCCTCAAGAATACTTTCCTTTTTTTATTAATAACGCTTCTTTTTGCTTGCAAAAAAGATGATAAACCTGTAGTTACCACCAATCCACCAACTCCCGAATTTCCAGACCTCAGCGATATTGTCTATGATCCTATTTTGGTTGATTTAACCATTCCAGACCCTTTACCTCCAATGGATATTCCTACAGATAATCCATTAACCAAGGATGGGGTAGAACTAGGCCGCTTTTTGTTTTATGATCCAATTCTTTCGGGTAATGAAACGATGGCTTGTGCGAATTGCCATTTACCGAAAGGTGGATTTACGGATAACTTAGCAGTGAGTAAAGGCGTAGATGGTACTGCGGGAATCAGAAGTTCAATGTCTTTAATGAATGCTGGTTATGTGACGCAAGGATTGTTTTGGGATGGCCGTATTCAAACATTGGAAGAACAGGCACTTTTGCCAGTAGAAGACCCAATTGAATTGCATAATGAATGGGAAGAAGTTGAAGAAAAATTGCGAAGACACAATGATTATCCGACTAGATTTAGAAAAGCTTTTGGTATCAATAATGCAGGAGAAATCACTAAAGAATTAGCCGTAAAAGCGATTGCTCAATTTGAGCGGAGTTTAGTAAGTGCTAACTCAAAATACGACCAAGTTATTCGAAAAGAAGCATTCTTTGAAGAAGACGAGTTAAATGGCTTTGAATTATTTTTTGATGTACCGAATGATCTACCCGATGCAGAATGTGGGCATTGTCATAATGCTCCCTTATTTACAGTAAATCAATATTTTAACAACGGTCTTGATTCTGTTGGTAACTTAGAAGACTTTGTGGATAAAGGCTTAGGTGCAGTTACTAATAACCTTTTTGATAATGGAAAATTTAGGGCACCAAGTTTAAGAAATATAGCACTGACTGCTCCATATATGCACGATGGTCGATTTCAAACTTTAGAAGAAGTGATTGATCATTATAACGAAGGAGCACATTTTGCAGACAATATTGATCCTTTAATTAGACCCAGAGGCTTGGGACTTTCTGAGCAACATAAAAAAGATTTAGTTGCTTTTCTTCATACATTGACTGATACTTCTTTTGTGAATAATCCAGCTTTTCAGAATCCTTTTGAGTAATACAAAACAATCCTACCCATACTGTATTTTATTGGTGATAAAATTATTTAGTTTAATTGGCTAATACTCTGTTTCAAAAGTTTCAAGTAGTAATTTATTGCCTGAACCACGAAGTGGTTGAACACGAATAGCCCCGAATGAAATTCGGGGATAGAAAACAATTCCTTCTACCTCGTAACCACGAAGTGGTTGAATATGAAGAAGTTAAGTTCAACCACTTCGTGGTTGTGAAGGAAGGGGATTATTTTTTGCCGGGGTTGTGTAGAAAGTCAATTTTTGAATATTATTAAAACTTTTCATTATTTAATAATATTTGATAATGAATAATTTACAAAATTAAAAAATGAATAATTGTTTCTAATTTTGACTTTTTACACAACCCCGCTATTTACGTTTAACCACTTCGTGGTTACAGCTACATTTGACGAATCAAAACTTTTGAAACATAGCACTAATCTATAGTTAGCCGATTTATATTACTTTTACACCTGTGAAGAATCTACAACGCTTAATACAGCTATACGCCGAAGATAATCGTGTAAAAGAACTGATTTCGGCGCTAAAATTAGAAACGCCCACTCGACTACAAATGGTCGGAATGATGGGTGCGCAGGAGGCCTTTGTCCTGACGGGAAGTTATCTCGCAGACCCACAGACGCATTTATTTGTGGCATCGGATAAAGAAGCTGCCGCTTACCTTTTTAATACGCTTGAAAATTTATTTGATAAAAAGCCCATTCAATTTTTCCCTGACTCTTTTCGGCGACCTCAATACTTCGAGGTTTTAAACAATACGAATGTGCTACAACGCACAGAAATCGTTAATAAAATTTCCTCTTCTAAAGCTGCGGGGGAAATTATTATTACTTATCCAGAGGCACTTTTTGAAAAAGTGGTAGCACCCGAAGTATTGCAGGCTCAGAAAATTGACATCGCTGTAGATACGGAAATGGATGTTGATTTTATTATGAATATTTTGGTAGAGTTTGGTTTTGAGCGAGTAGATTTTGTCTACGAACCAGGGCAATTTTCTATCAGGGGAGGCATCGTAGATATTTTTTCTTATGGCAACGAATATCCTTATCGGGTTGAATTATTTGATGTCGATGTGGAAAGTATTCGTTTATTTGATCCTACCACGCAGTTGTCAGAACGGAAGATTTCCAAAGTGACCATCATTCCGAATATCAATACAAAATTTGACCAGAGTCAGAAGGTTTCTGTTTTTAAAGTCTTACCCGAAAATACCGCTATTTGGATCAAAGATTATCAGATTGTTTTAGATAAATTACAACAGTGTTTTGAAAAGGCTGAAGAGTTTTCAAAGTCCCTTTCTTTAGTTGAAGATGAAGATTTAAAGGAGATTTTCAGAGATCGAGCTTTTATTCGACCGAATCAGGTGATTGAGGAAATTGCTGATTTTAGAATCGTTAGTTTAGCGAAAACTAAGCATCCTTTTAAAATTGATAAAAAGATTGTTTTTGCTACTCGTCCACAACCTAGTTTCAATAAGAATTTTAAACTTTTAATTGATAATCTAAATGAGAACGAGTCGGCTAATTTAGAGAACTATATTTTTACAGGCAATCCAAAACAGATCGAACGGTTCTATTCTATTTTTGAAGATTTGGAGGCAAACGTTCAATTTCATCCGATCCAGAAGGCGATTCACGAAGGTTTTGTGGATATGGATTTGAAAGTGGCCTGCTATACGGATCATCAAATTTTCGAAAGATTCCATCGCTATAAACTCAAGAAAGGATTTACGAAAGACCAAGCTTTAAATCTAAAGTTACTTAGAGAGTTAAAACCTGGCGATCACGTAACGCATATTGACCATGGTATTGGCCGTTTTTCTGGTTTAGAAAAAATCAATATCAATGGGCATAACCAAGAATCAGTTAGAATTATTTTTAAAAATAATGACCTACTTTATGTCAGTATTAACTCGTTGCATAAGATTGCGAAGTTCAGAGGAAAAGACGGAACGCCACCGAAATTAAGTAAATTAGGATCGGATGCTTGGAAGAACTTAAAGCGAAAGACGAAGAGTAAGGTAAAGGATATTGCCAAAGAATTAATCAAATTATACGCACAGCGAAAAGCTGCTCCAGGATTTGCTTTTCCACCTGATGGTTATTTGCAAAATGAACTAGAGGCGTCTTTTATTTATGAAGATACGCCCGACCAATTGAAGGCTACGCTTGACGTAAAAGCGGATATGATGAGTGAAAATCCAATGGATCGTTTGATTTGTGGGGATGTTGGTTTTGGTAAAACGGAGGTCGCTATGCGTGCTGCATTCAAGGCGGTAGTGGGTGGTAAACAAGTGGCTATTCTAGTACCAACGACCATTTTGGCATTGCAACATTATCGTACGTTCAAAGCCCGATTGGATAACTTTGGAGTGACGGTAGATTATATCAATCGGTTTAGATCTGCTAAAGAAAAACGGATCATTGGAGAAAAGCTAAAGAGCGGAGAAATAGATTTAGTGATCGGCACGCATGGACTATTAAACAAAAAAATAGGCTTTAAAGATTTAGGCTTATTGATTGTAGATGAGGAACAAAAATTTAGTGTTTCTGCTAAAGAAAAATTGAGAAACCTAAAAATTAATGTAGATACGTTAACCTTAACTGCTACGCCAATTCCAAGGACGCTGCAATTTTCTTTGATGGCGGCTAGAGACTTATCTATTATTCGGACGCCACCACCTAATCGACAACCGATTCACACCGAGATTAGAGTATTTAATGATGAGTTGATTAGAGAGTCAATTCTATATGAAACGGATCGTGGAGGGCAAGTATTTTTTGTACATAATCGGGTAAAAACTTTGCCTGATATTGCAGCGATGATTCAGCGATTATGCCCTGACGTAGATGTATTGATGGCGCATGGACAAATGGAGTCTAACAAGCTAGAAAAGGCTTTAGTTGATTTTATTGATTATAAATACGACGTTTTGGTTTGTACCAATATTATCGAAACTGGTTTAGATATCACGAATGCCAATACGATTATTATTAATAATGCGAATAATTTTGGTTTGAGTGATTTGCATCAATTGAGAGGAAGAGTTGGGCGGTCTAATCGAAAAGCTTATTGTTACTTATTTTGTCCACCAATATCTGTTTTGACCTCTGATGCTCGAAAGCGATTGAAAACGATTGAAGAGTTTTCTGATTTAGGAAGTGGATTTAATATTGCCATGCGAGATTTGGATATTAGAGGGGCAGGAAATTTATTGGGCGGAGAACAAAGTGGATTTATCTCTGAAATTGGTTATGAAACCTACCAAAAAATATTAGAAGAGGCGATTACAGAACTGAAAGAATCTGATTTTAAAGAATTATTCAAAGCCGATCTTGAAAAACGGACGGAATATGTGCGAGATGTACAGATTGAGACGGATACCGAAATGTTGATTCCCGATGAATACGTCAATAATATTCAAGAGCGACTAAATCTTTATACGGAATTAGATAAAATTAAAACAGAAGAAAATCTAGATAAATTTGCCGCAGGTCTGAAAGATCGTTTTGGTAAAGTACCAAGTGAAGTCCAAGAATTATTTGATGGCTTGAAAGTCCGTTGGATGTGTCAAAAATTGGGTTTTGAACGGTTAAGCTTGAAACAACGAAAGTTGCGGTGCTATTTTATTGGCAACCCTCAATCGCCTTTCTATGAAACGGATTTGTTCAATAATTTGATGAAACACATTACCATAAACGGCAAGCAAGATAATTGGACCTTAAAGCAATCTTCTCGTTATCTAATTTTGATTAAAGAGAACGTGAAGAGTCTAAAACAGACCAAAGTGGTGTTGGAGAAGATTTATAATACAGTCGTAAAGAAGTAAACCCTATAATTTTTTTTGAACCACAAAAGGCACAACAGAACACAAAAGAAATTTTAAAGAAAGAATACCTACTTTGTGAATTTCTTTTGTTAGAGTGTCAGGTAAAAGATTGATATTATCATACTAATTTTGTCAACATCTAGATCAGTTGTCCTTCATTTATCCGTTGTCTATTTTAAATAGATAATGAAGGGCACCTAATCTAGATGGCAGTAATTCTATACTATATCTTTACCTGACTACCTAGTGTTCTTTGTCGCTTTGTGGTTCAAAAAATACACCTTAAAAGAAGTTCTAATTTAACTTATTCATTCCTTTCTGTACCACATATTTCTTACCCAACATTTCCTTATCCGAAGGCGCATTTAATTTGTCCACATAATACCATTCTGCTACCGCCTCCTCTTGAGTCAAATTCAAAATCAGATAGCCATGATTCCGTAAATCACTATATTTTAAGTGCGGATTTTTGGCAGCTAGTACCTTTTCTGCTTGCATAACTTGGTCTACAGGTGTGCGCTCATCAGAATTGGAAGAAGTAATACTTGGCGTACCAAATTCTACGGCAATCGTACTTTTTTTATCATCAGAGGGCACTTCGAAAGCCCATGAAGAGTGCGTATCTCCTGCAGTAATAATGACGTTTTGAATGTTGTTTTTTTCTAAAAATTGGCTGATTTGACCTCGTTCATAAGGGTAACCGTCCCAAGCATCTAAATTGACAGGACTGCCAAAACCAAGACCACTAATATCACATGGAGAAAAAATAACTTGATTGCCAATTACTTTCCAAGTAGCGGTAGAACTAGATAATTCATTCTTGAACCAATCCAATTGTTTTGCGCCTAGCATCGTTCTGTCTTCGGCATTAAATTCAGCTTGACCAACACTATCGACTGGATAAGTTCGACCTACTAAACGCTCATCTAGCATAATCAAATCTACGGTATTTCCAAACGTAACTGTTCGATAAATATCTTTAGTAGCATTGTCTCTCACGGGTAACCATTCAAAATACGCCTGCTTAGCTGCCTCCTTTCTAGTCATAAAATCACCATCTTCTGGCTGGTGATTTTGTGCGCCTTCTTTATAAACATTATTGGCTACTTCATGATCGTCCCAAATGGTGATAAACGGATGCATTTGATGCACTTTTTGAAAATCTTTATCTAGTCGATATTGGGAATATCTAGTTCTGTAATCAGAAAGAGTTGTGATTTCTTTAGCAGGTAAATGTTTTCGATCTAAAGTTGGATCACTATAACCATCAGGTTGATATTCGTAAATGTAATCGCCTAAATGTACCACTGCGTTTAAATCATCTCTTTCTGCAATTCTTGCGAAAGCATTATAATAACCTGCCTCATAATTACTACAACTAACTACTGCTAATTTGACAGCAGATGGATCATTTTCTCCTGCGGTCTTAGTTCTGCCAATGATTGATTTTCCATCTAACGCCTCGAATTGATAATAAAAAGTGGTATTCGGTTGTAAATTTCTGACATCTACTTTGACTGTATAATCTTTAGCTGCATCGGTCGTTATAGTACCAGATTTCTTATCTCTAGACATATTTTTGTCGGTAGAAATGGTCCATTTTACCCTTACTTGACCAACACTTTCTGGAGTAACTCTAGTCCATATAATCACACTGTTACTCAAAGGATCGCCTGAGGCTACACCGTGATAGAATGGCTTTTTATTTTGGTCATGAAATACACTTGTTCCATCATCTGGGAATGGTGTGGTTACTTTTGGTGGCTGTTGAACAGCGCAAGTTGAAAAGAGGAATAGACAACTTAGTAATAAACATAATTTGGTGTGCATATTAGTTTTGTTTTTACCATCAAAATCTAAAAGCACTCAAATTAGTTATTTTATATAGAATACTTGGCAAGCCAACATTAGAAAATAGTTAAATTTGTAAATTGATAAACTATAGAGCAATATGATGAATGATTTTAAGCATATAAGTAGCTGGTGTAAAATCGCTTTATTCCTAGCTATTCCGATCCTCTTTTCTAATTGTAAGGGAGAGGGTTTGGGATTTACGATGACTTATCAAAGAGATTTTGAAATAGCAGCCGGTTTAGGTGTTTTTGATACTCATGTTTTTGAACTCAATGGTATTCCAACCAATAAAGCTGCCTTCTTAAGTACGAATGATGCACAGGAGAGTGATATCACAGGCATCATTCCAAGGAAAGCAGAATTATCCATTAATTTTGCAGATGTAGATTTTATCTTTGTGCAAGAAGTAATCGTGGAAATATTTAATAGAGATAACCTGCAAGGAAAAGAAATTTTTTTTCGGGAGAATATCCCGCAAAACACAGGTTTTAGAATTGATTTAGTACCGAGTTTACCAGAGATTAGTGAATTTTTGATGGATGATGAATTTAATATTCGGGTAGAAATGAGATTGAGAGATATTTCTCCTCAGTTTATTGATACTCGATTAGATTTTCAATTTTTTGCCAAACTAGAATAATAGGAGCGAGTTACGAGTTTGCTCGCAACCCGCAACCCGCAACCCGCATACATGAAAGTTTATTTTGCCTCTGATTTTCACCTAGGAATTGATGCTACGAAAACTAGCAAAGAACGAGAAAAACAGTTAGTTCGTTGGTTAGATCAGATCAAGGAAGATGCGGAGGCGATTTACCTTGTGGGGGATCTATTTTTTTGGTTTGAATACAAGCGAGCTGTACCAAAAGGCTATGTTCGATTTTTAGGAAAACTAGCTGAACTAAGTGATAGCGGTATTACTATTCATTTTTTTACGGGCAATCATGATATGTGGATGTTCGACTATTTTGAAGAAGAATTTGGTATTAAAACTTACCGTGAACCAATTGTCACGGAGATAAAAGGAAAGACGTTTTTTATTGGACATGGAGATGGAAAAGGCCCAGAAGATCATGGATATAAAATTTTAAAAAAGATATTTTCTAGCTCCCTTTGCCAGTGGTTGTTTGCTCGCTTACATCCTAATTTTGGACTTTGGTTGGCGACTACTTGGGTGCTTAAAAGTAAAGGGAAACAACCCAAGTCCCCTAAATTTTATGGGATGCAACATGAGTGGTTGTATCAATATGCAGTTCGAAAATCAGAGACTATAAATGCCGAATATTTTATTTTTGGGCATCGCCACTTACCTATCAATGCTTTATTGCCGAATGGTAAAAGTCGATATATCAATTCTGGAGACTGGCTATTCCATAACTCCTATTTAGTTTTTGATGGAAATGAAGTGAAAACTAAATTTTTCGAAAGTGAGTTAGAAGAAATTTATACAAACTAAAATAGAGTGCATTTCATTTTTTCGCCATTCCTTCCTTTTTAAAGGGAAGGATAAAGGATGGGTTCAATAAAAAAGTGAAAAAATGAAATGCACCCCTAAAATAACCTAGATGCATAAATGGACTTATTGCGCATTACTTTCAATATTGTTATTTAGTTGTAGTTTAGCACAAGGCGTATCCTCTGGAGAGGGCAAGGGGGAGGAAAACATTAGTACGCCCATTAAAGACTCAACCTTCCAACTTATTCAAACAATCCCAATTCAAAGTACCTACCTAACAACAGACAATCTCCAAAATATTTATGTCGCAACAGATGAAGGGCAAATTATCAAATTAGATAAAAATGGGAATCAGCAATTTGAGTATAATAATAACCGCTTAGGTAGCGTCGGAAAAATTGATGTCCGAAATCCATTAACTATCCTTGTTTATTACCCCGAATTAGAGGTGGTCGTCATTTTAGATAGAACACTTTCAGAAATTAAAGAATTGAACCTATACGAACTGGATATTTTTGAACCGAAAGTAGTTGCTCTGGCTAACGATAATAATATCTGGGTATATGATGAAGTAGCGGCGATTCTAAAAAAAATTAGTCAAGAAGGAAAAACACTTTTTGAAAGTAGAAATTTGAATCAACTAACTCAAAAACAATTAAACCCTACATTTTTAAAAGAATATAATAACCAACTTTTTTTAAGTGATATTGAAAATGGGCTATTCGTTTTTGATGCATTTGGGCAATTAAAACGAACCATTCCTATTAAGGATATAGAACGATTTCAGGTAATTGATAAGCAGGTATTTTATCAAAGAAATGGGGAAGGCTTAATCCTAGAGTTAGATCTTCTTACGGAAAGGAGTTTTACTTTACCTATTTCAGAAAACAAATTGAATAGTATCCACCATAGCTCAGATCAGCTCTACTTAATTACTGAAAGTGCTATTGAAATTTATACGTTGAATTAGAGGAGGAGTGTTTTAGTAAATGATTTTCCGTATAAAATCGGATTAAATAGCTGCCAGCCCTCCGAGAGGTGGCAGCTATTTAATCACTTACAAAAACGGATTATGCTGTTTTTCGAACCCAATAGTCGTTGCCTGCATGTGTCCTGGATAAACTTTTGTATCATCTGGTAAAACAAACAATTTTGTCTGAATACTATTAATCAAAGTATTAAAATCTCCGCCTGGTAAATCTGTTCGCCCAATACTACCGTGGAATAAAACATCACCTGCAATAACAAATTTATCTTCTTCACAATAAAACGAAAGACTTGCTGGAGAGTGCCCTGGTGTTAGGATAGCCCTCAATTTAGCATTTCCAAAAGTAATAATATCTCCTTCTTCTATGAAGTTGGTTGGTTCGGGAGATGGCTCAACCGAGATGCCAAACCTAGCTGCTGATTTTGGCGCATGAGCCAATACAGGTAATTCACCTTTATGTATTTCCAACGACAGACCATACTTATTTGCAATAAATCCATTGCCAAAAATGTGGTCAAGGTGACAATGCGTATTGATTAACCGAACAGGTTTAAGCTCATTTTGCTCAATATAACTTGTTAATTCCTGTTTTTCGGCAGGATTGCTGCAACCGGGGTCAAAAATGATGCACTCTTTAGTCTCATCATGTAATAGATAAGTATTCTCTTGAAAAGGATTGAATGTAAAAGTTACAACTTTGACCATGCTTTTGGTGTTTTATGTCAAACAATAGTTTGGGAATAGAATAGAAGTGCAAAAGTACATTTTGTAGCGTAAAAAAATAGGCTCTTTCTTGTTTTTTAGTAATTGCGCAGACGGAATCCCGTAAACCTCCCAAAATGGTTGTTTTTGACCTGAAAAAATTACATCTTTAAGATATATTATTTATAATCTAATCGATCTCAAGACTGTGTTCTACAGAATGATTTATTGATGTTGAATTTTGAAATTGAGATTGAAATTTATAACGCCCTCTATGCGAAAATTAATACTTACTTTTTCTTGTCTTTTGGCTTTTGTTTTTGCTTTTGCTCAACAACGCCCACAAGTCCAATTTGGAAAAAATCGGGTGCAATATCATCAGGATTATGATGAATGGTTGATGTATGAAAGCCGCAACTTTATTACCTACTGGTATGGAGAAGGGCGATTCATTGGGCAATCCGCTGTGCAATTTGCGGAGTTAGACTTTGAAGAAATTCAGAATATCCTAGAGCATCGGTTAAATAATAAGATAGAGATTATTGTTTATACCGATTTGACGGATTTAAAGCAAAGTAATATTGGTAGTGAAGAGACCTTCGAAAATACAGGCGGACAAACTAAGATTGTTGGTAACAAAATATTCATTCATTTTGATGGCAATCACAATCATTTGCGAAGAAAAATTAGAGAAGGTATCGCCTCTGTCTATTTAAACGCAATGCTATTTGGGTCTAACCTGCAAGAGATCGTGCAGAATGCAGTTCTATTGAGTTTGCCCGATTGGTTTAAAGATGGCCTAGTTGCTTATATTGGGCAAGAGTGGAATACAGAATTAGACAATCAACTAAGAGATATTTTAGCGAGAAAAGATCATAAAGACTTTACCGATTTAGTACAGGATTACCCTCAATTGGTTGGTCAATCTGTTTGGTATTACATTAACCAAAATTATGGGAAAGAAACAGTTTCCAACCTATTGTACTTAACGAGAATTAATAGAAGTATTGAGAGTGGCTTTTTATATGTCTTGGGAACTACTTATGAGCAAACTTTGGAAGATTGGCAGAAGTTTTACGAGCGACGATATAGTGAGGAAGTGAAAACAATGCAAGCCTTAGATGAGAAAAAATTAATTGCTATAAAAAATAAATTCAATGTTCCTGTGACTCAAATGAAATTGAGTCCAAGTGGTCAGCAAGTGGCCTATGTCCAAAATGAAATTGGAAAATATAAAGTTTATGTACAAGATCTAATTTCTGGTGATAGAACCTTGGTAAAAAAGAGTGGTATTAAAAATGTTTTTCAGGAAACAGATTATAATTACCCATTACTAGCTTGGAATCCAAGTGGATTTGAATTGGCGATTATGTGGGAAAGACGGGATGTCATTCAGTTGTCTAAATATGATCTGAATACGAAGGAAACTGTTACGGAAGAAATGGATCCACAATATCAACGGGTGTATAGCATGGATTATGTGAATAATGTGGATATGGTTTTGTCTGCGACGGTGAGAGGGTTTTCTGATATTTTTTATTATCGATCCAATGTGCGTGCTACTTCACGGATTACCAATGATTTTTACGATGATCTGAATGCTGTTTTTGTAAAAGTTAGAAATAAAAAAGGAATTTTATTTGCCTCTAATCGGGATACAACGAGTACTGCCTCCGCAAAACTAGATACGATTCTTCCAATCAAGACTTACGATATTTATTACTATGATTTAGAGAATAAAACGAAAGAATTGGTTCGAGTAACGAATACACCTTATGCAGATGAACGCCAACCTTTAGGCATTGATTCAACTCATTTCTCATTTCTATCTGACGAAACGGGTATTTATAATAGAAAATATGGCTATTTAGAAGACTATGTTGCCTATATGGAACAAGTTATTCAAATTACAAATGGAGAGGAATTAATCTTACCTGTAGATTCTGTATGGGAGAATAAAGACTCCTTTTTGATTGATACTACTTTTATTCGTCCAGTTATCAAAACGAGAGCGGTTAATCACACTGCCAGTAATCTGAATAGAAATATTGTGACGCAGCATAAATCTGTCAGAAGTGGTAAAATGGTTGATTTGGTTTATAATTTGGGAAGTTATCAGGCGTATTTAAGTACCGCAAATCCAGCAGAAGTGGTGAGACCTTCCTTAACAAATTATAAGAGTCAGAAAGTTGTTTTATTAACGAATGAAAATAAGGCTGATGGTAAACCTGAGGTAGAAAATATTCCAATTCAAATAGTAGAGAAACCAAAACCTCCTACTACTGAAACGCCACCTAAGAAAGCGGAAGAGGAGTCAGGAGATTATTTATTTGAAAGTGGTTTTGATGAACCTGTTGCTCCAAAACCAACAGAAGAGCAAAAACAGATTCCTAAAAAAGAAGAGACGGAATATTTATTCCAAACTGAATTTGATGAAACGACAGAAGAAAAAGTAATTGCTACAGAACAGGATACAGAAAAACCTCAGCGTGCTACTAGAGAAGAAACGGATTTGCAAAGCTCAGAGGTAACGGCGGATGATGTTGCAGTAGAAGGAAAAGGAGGAAATGAAGATGGTGTGAAAAAGGTTACCAAATTTCGCCCCGCTCGAATTACACCTTATCGCTTGAAATTCAAGACAGATTTCGTAACGACTTCTTTAGATAATAGCTTATTGTACGGTGGTTTAGAAAGTCCTGCTGCTAACCCTGATGGTTTTGAAACGCCCGTTCCTGGTATTTTAATTAAAACTAACTTCAAAGATTTATTTGAAGATTATGTTTTTGAATTAGGTGCTCGTTTCCCAACTAGTTTCGATGGAGATGAATATTTCCTAACTTTTAAAAATAAGAAAAAACGGTTAGATAAAACGTTTACAGCTTATCGAAAGACTAGGCGTTATACTTTGAGTAATAACTTAATTGCTCCTGAAAAGACCCGAGAAGTCGTTTTATTGGGGCAAGCGCAGTTTAGTTACCCACTAGATATTTTTAGAAGTGTAAGAGCTATTGTGAATCTGCGAAATGATAAATTAATTCAATTATCTACGGATTTACAAGCGTTAGGAGAGCCTACAACCAATCAACAAAGAGCAGGTGCAAGGCTAGAATATGTTTTTGATAATACATTAGACGTTTCTTTAAATATTAAAAATGGTTCTCGATACAAAATATATGCAGAAATCGTAAAACGATTTGATTTAAGTGTTTTAGATGGATTTAACTTTGATGTGCCAAAAGGGGCAATGGGTATTATCGGAGTGGATGCGAGACATTATCAAAGATTCCTAAGACATAGTGTTTTTGCTACTAGATTTAATGCGGCGACTTCTTTTGGTTCTGAAAAAATCTTATATTATCTAGGTGGGGTAGAGAATTGGTTATTCCCTAGTTTTAATAATGATATTCCTGGTCCAACAGGAAATGACTTTAGTTATCAAACCTTAGCCTCTAACTTAAGAGGATTCAGACAAAATATTAGAAATGGTAATTCTTATGCATTGGTCAATGCAGAATTGAGAGTGCCAATCTTCCGATACTTTAGCCGATCTACGCCAAGATCGTCTTTCCTAAGAAATTTCCAAATTGTTGGTTTCTTTGATGTAGGAACTGCTTGGCAAGGATTGTCTCCTTTTGAAAAAGATAATCCACTGAATACGGTGATGATTGATAGAGAAAATAATCCAGTTTCTTTAAAAGTAAATTTCTTTAGAGATCCAGTAGTAGCGGGGTATGGTGCTGGTATCCGAACGATGCTATTCGGCTATTTCCTTAAACTGGATTATGCTTGGGGAATTGAAACGAGAGTCGTTCAAAAGCCTAGATTGTATTTATCTATGGGAACAGATTTTTAAAAATAGAGTCTATCCCAGTAATAAAAAGCTCAAATTTGGTTTGTCCAAATTTGAGCTTTTTTTATTATTGCGATAGCCTCTGCCCAAAGCGACGATTTTAACCCATCCCTAGCCCTTTTTTGACACTGTCAAAAGCAATCCCTAATCCTTGAAAAGGAAGGGGACTATTCTTGTTCAAATTTGGAGATTCTATCCTTTTTTC
>CALDTJ010000086.1 GCA_937924145.1 uncultured Saprospiraceae bacterium | reverse complement strand
TACATTCTTCTACTTGTTCTTTTTCCCTTTTACTTCGTTGAAAAGCCTCGTCGATGCTAGGCATCGCCTACGTTTTTCGCCTTGTATAAGAAAAAAATAACTTCGCATAAAAACGCAATTTATTAATGTACCATTCCTTAGTTTAATCATTTATACCTATTCCTCTTTATTCATTTTTCAAAAGAAAGATGGAAAATTACGTCATGGGGGCGCCTAACTAATCGGTTTTAAAATAGACTTATGTGAAAAATGTAGCAAGTCTATTTTGTATATAGTATTGTTTTTTGCTAAATTTTGGAAATAGAGTTAATTATACGAATCTTAAATCAAGATTTGTGATATAATAATAAAGTTTAATGTTTGGGTAGGATACTAATGAAGTCAACAGGGAAAAATGGGATTAAACCCGTTCCTTTGTTTGGGTACGATGGTAAAGTGAAGATTAAAACTTGAGGGGGAAATAATAGTCAAAATTATTCAAACTTCTGCTCATAGTCAAGGTTAATCTAAAAAAATAGGGAATAAGTCTGTTAAGCGGTATTTTTGATTTATGTAAATATTTAACAAAATACCTTTATTTTTGTTCTTTTTTCAGTACCAGTAGTTTATTACTAATTGATGTTACGCAGTAAATCTGAAAGATTTGAAAATGAATAGCCGTAGATGTAAATCTACGGAAGAAATAGGGGGCAATGGCTAACTACGAAGTAGTTGAACTACTCCGTAGTTCTAGGGGTTATCGACCACTTACCAAACCCAGCATTTCATACTGGGCTATTCATGTTTGACTACTTCGTAGTCTTTTTTGCGTAACATCAGTTACTAATTGAAACCCTGACTAGAATGCAGGATATGATTCGTTAGGTAATTTTTTAAGGCGGCGACTAAAGTCACCGATTATAACAACAGTAGCAAATGCAGCAATTTTTTAAGTTTGTTTTCGCGTCTTGTTTAGGCGTTCTATTATCTCTTTTAGTATTTAGTTTTATTATGATCGCTTTTGTCGGAGGGGCTGCAGCCTCATTCGGAGCTAAAGAACCTGTGACGGTCAAACCAAATTCGGTATTAGAAGTAAGTTTTGGACCACAAATACCAGAAAAAACCAATAATGTACCAACTCAAAGCGGATTTAGTTTTGAAACCGAAGACGTCGTTGGTTTATTTGATATGGTTGAAGGAATCGAACATGCGAAAACGGATGATGATATAAAAGGGATTTATTTGAATGTCGATGGAGTACCTGGAGGAATGGTGACTCGGTCTACTTTGCGAGATGCTTTAGTTGATTTCAAAGAAAGCGGAAAGTTCATTGTGGCCTATTCAAAATATTATACTCAAAATGCTTATTACTTGGCATCTGTAGCGGATGATATTTCGGTACACCCTGTCGGTGGAATTGATTTTAGAGGGTTTGGGGCGCAAATTCCATTTTTTAAAAATGCCTTAGATAAATTAGGGGTAAAGATGGAAGTATATTATGCTGGACAGTTCAAAAGTGCTACGGAACCTTACCGTTTGACGGAAATGAGTGAACAAAGTCGCCGACAAACGCGCGAATATTTAGAACCATTGTACCAATCCTTCTTAGATGATATTGCGGAATCTAGAAACATGGAATCTGCTGAAGTTCGCCGAATTGCCAACGAATGGTTAGTGAGAGTAGCAGAAGATGCGGTGACTTACAAATTAGCAGATAGAGTTGGATATAAAGACGAAGTGTTAGATGTATTGAGAGAAAGAATCGGTTTAGAATCGGATGATAAGGTTTATAAAATTAACATCAAGGACTACGCAATGAAGGCGCAGCCATCTACTGATTTTTCAGTAAAAGATAAGATTGCAGTCATTTATGCAGAAGGAAATATCGTGATGGGAGAAGATCAGCCTGGCGCAGTATCTGATGATGATTTTGGTCCGATGATTCGCAAAATCAGAGAAGACGATAAGATCAAAGGGATTGTTTTACGGGTAAATTCTCCTGGTGGGAGTGCCTTAACTTCTGAAAGTATCTGGCGAGAATTAAGTTTAGCAATTGACGAAGGAAAACCAGTCGTAGTTTCTATGGGAGATTATGCTGCCTCAGGTGGCTATTATATCGCTTGTATGGCAGACAAAATTTATGCTGAACCTAATACAATTACAGGTTCTATCGGTATTTTTTCTATGATTCCGAATGCTAGTGAGTTATTGAATGAGAAAATTGGTGTTAGTTTGGATACGTTGAATTTAGGCAAATATGCCTCTAGTTTTAATCTATTTCACGATCATGCACCTGATGAGGCTGCCATCTTACAACAAATGACCGAAAGTGGTTACGAGATGTTTCTAAAAAGAGTTGCTGATGGTCGAGATATGACCAGAGATGAAGTACATGCAGTAGCCCAAGGTAGAGTTTGGACAGGTGAAAAGGCGCTGAAATTAGGCTTAGTAGATGAATTAGGAGGATTAGAAACAGCTATAGCCGATATGAAAGAAAGACTAGGTTTACAAGCATATAGAGTTACAGAATATCCAAAGGTAAAAGATCCCGTGCAACAATTAATGGATAAATTATTGAATCCAATGAATACCAAAGCACAGGCTAAACAAGCTATTTTACGAGAAGAACTTGGGCAAATCTATCCTTATTATCAGCACATAAAGGAGATTCAGCAGATGAAAGGGCCGCAGGCTCGATTGCCTTATTTGATTGATATTCAGTAGGTCTAGATTACGGGGGCACTCAAAGTGACCCCGAAACATAAAAATACCGCTGGTGTAGTCAACCTCAGCGGTATTTTTATGTCAAAAAAAGCGGTTGGTACAAACATGTACCGACCTTTTTTGTTAATGGACTATTACATGATCGTTAAATATCATTTTAATAAGTTTCTAACTCAAATAATATGACCCAAAGAGATATCGAGTCACACGAAATTAATTACGAAGAGGATGAAATTAATTTAACTTTTCATCCCTATAATATCTTGTTAACTTTTGTGTTAGCAGGTATTACCGCTTTATTTTTCGCATTCTCAGCAGCTTATTTATATACTAGAGTAACGATGGGTATTCCACCTATCAAGTTGCCTAGTTTATTCTTTTTTAATACGGCCTTACTCTTAGGTACAAGTTACACAATGGTATTAGCCAAGAAAGCCTATTTGAGTGATGATACGAATCGTTATAAGCAAATGCTTGCCGTTACCATTGCTATGTCTATAGTATTTGTCATAGCGCAATTGATTGCGTGGCAACAGCTTTTTGGGCAACAAATTTTTATAAATTATAGTACCACTGCCTCTTATGTGTATGTGATTAGTGGTTTACACTTTGCCCACGTTTTGGCAGGTTTGCCATTTTTAGGCTTGTTTTTATGGACTGCTTACAAGCGAATGAAGGAACCCGTAAGCGTATTGGTCTACTTTTCTGATCCAGAAAAACAACTGAAATTAAAATTATTGACGAGGTATTGGCACTATTTGGATGCCCTTTGGATTTATCTAGTGGTCTTTTTTACTTTGAATTATTTGTTAAGCTAGGGCTTTGGGCAACGGGCGTAGGGTACGTACCTGATAATTTCAAATTATCTGGTACGTTCAGTTGAAAAAATATAACCTTATAACAAAAACTAAAAATAATACAACTTTTTCCTCTCCTCCTGCATCCTTTAATAAAAAGCGGTGTCCTTATTATAGAAATCATCCAGAAAAATTGAAATCCGACAAAAAAACTAGCCATTGGAACTTTATTAAAAATCTAAAGGTTAGTCCAACAAGAATGAAATCAATTAATCACCCGACTAAATTTTTAAGTATGAATTTGAAAGCATCAGAGTGGAGTGACTTGGTCTTTGACCTAATTAATCGCTAGCAGGGATGTGCGACCTCTCCACAACACGACTGTTAAAACAAACAAAAAGTAAATTATTTAGCCTCGCTAAAAATTTATTTAGCTAAAATACATCCCAAAACGTAGAATCAAGTGTACTTTTACACTTGATTCTTTTTTTGCAAAAGAAGGAGGTACTTTCAAAGTACCTCCTTCTTTATTTGCCATAGCAAATCTAATTTAATTGAAGGGACTCTTAGAAAAATTTATTAACCTTATTCTTTTCGGAAATTTCTGGATTGCGGCTTGTGCTGTGGCTATGACTTGGCAGACGGAATTGGTTTTATTTGGGCAAATAGAGTGGACGAACCTCACCAGTTTTGTATTTTTTGCTACCTTATTTTTATATGCTATTCACCGCATTGTAGGCTTAGTGAAAGTCAAACCCTTTTTAGAGAAATATCGCTACGCGGTCATTTATCACTTTCGGAATCATATCAAATTTTATGCTTTTGTAGGTGGAGTAGGGGCTTTGTACTGTTTTTTCTATCTATCTCTTGCCAATCAATTATTATTAGTCATTCCCTCTATTTTATCTTTAGGCTATGTTCTACCTTTTGTGAAAGGCCAAAAACGATTGCGTGATTTCGATTATATCAAAATATTTTTAGTGGCTATTGTTTGGGGAGTTATTACGGTTTTGATGCCTATTTTAGAGCGAACTACTTCCTTTACGCTTGCTCACTTTTTGATTTTATTGGAAAGAATGTTTTTTGTTTTTGCGATT
Organism: uncultured Saprospiraceae bacterium; assembly: GCA_937924145.1. Lineage (GTDB taxonomy): Bacteria > Bacteroidota > Bacteroidia > Chitinophagales > Saprospiraceae > JAFMDF01. Next base: position 296 of record CALDTJ010000086.1, on the reverse strand, counting down.
ACCATCCCTTTTGATATTCGAGATTTGAAAATTGATGCACACATTGATGTGAAGACGATCCCTGCGATTTTAGGCATTAGCAAAAGTAAACGATTGGCGGATGCTTGTTTATTTTTGACCTTTCTGCTGACTGTATTTAATTTTTATTTAGGTACTTATAATGCAACTACTTTTGGTGCAATTACCTTGTCTTGTGCTAGTACGTCTGTGTTGGTGAATTATAGTGATCGAACTGATGAAGATTATTTTTTTACGGGCTTGATGGATGGGACGATGATTTTGCAGTTTTTGTTGGT
>CALDTJ010000085.1 GCA_937924145.1 uncultured Saprospiraceae bacterium | reverse complement strand
CAAGTTAAATCGGCGTCTTTTTCCGTTATGCTTCGTTATTTTTTTATCAAAGAGCTACGGCTATTCTCTAAAAAAATGCCTAGCCTAACGAAAAAATACACTCGATTAAACTATCAATTACTTATGATTTGAACCACTAGTATTAAATACTGATTTGTAAATAATTTATCCCCGCTTATTAGTCTTATAACTAAAATCAATAAACTATTATGCCTTTAAAATACAAACGAGTTTTACTAAAATTAAGCGGAGAGTCTCTAATGGGAGATCAGTCATTTGGAATTTCAGCTGATATGTTGACGCATTATGCTACCTTAATTAAAGAAGTACAAGCAGCAGGAGTTGAAGTAGCAGTAGTGATCGGAGGAGGTAATATTTTTAGAGGGTTGCAGGCAAAATCTTCTGGTATCGAAAGAGTACAGGGAGATTATATGGGAATGATGGCAACGGTGATTAATGGCATGGCGCTACAAAGTGCTTTAGAACAGCAAGGTGTCTTTACTCGTTTGGTTACGGCTATTAAAATGGAGAAAATAGCCGAACCTTATATTCGACGTAGAGCTATTCGTCACGTTGAAAAAGGTCGAGTCGTTATATTTTCAGCTGGTATCGGAAGTCCCTATTTTACGACAGATTCTGCTGCTGCCTTGAGAGCTAACGAAATAAATGCCGATGTGATTCTAAAAGGAACTAGAGTAGATGGTATTTATTCTGCCGACCCAGAAAAAGATCCTACTGCTGAAAAGTTTGATACTTTAAAATTTGCCGAAGTGATTAGTGCAGGTTATAGTGTGATGGACATGACTGCATTTACTATTTGTAAAGAAAACAACTTACCTATTATTGTTTTTGATATAAACCGACGAGATAATTTAATGCGAATTATTAATGGTGAGGCGGTAGGAACACTAGTAGAAGGCTAAAAGACGTCTTTTACAACAATATTTTCCCCCATAGTTGCGTCTTTATGCAGTTCGAAGTATCTTGAATTTTATTTTTTGATGAAAATAAGTATGTTTTTGGTTTCCAGACTATTTAGCATTTTCATCCTTATCTAATGGACAAAAATATCCGACTATGAGAAAATTATTCTTTTTGATAGCTTTATCAGCTTTCAGCTATGTTTATTTACAAGCACAGGCTACTAAATCTGCTGCTCCTGCTAATTACGGAAAAGAGTTTGCGGATGCTTACCAACCTAATGATTTATACCATTTAGAAGTTAAAAGAGCAAAAAAAGAAGGCTTTGCATTGCAAGTAGCTACTTTTTCTAGCTATCCTAATGTAGTGAAATATGCGACTGACTTACAGGGTAAGTGGTTTGATGATCTATTGATAAAAATGGACCCTGCATCAGGAGGAAAAACAGTTTATAAAGTATTGATTGGACCTTTTCCTGATAAAAATGCGGCGGTTAGTTATCAGCAATTTGCGAAGAAAAAGGGAATAGATGGTTTTGTGGTTGCTCTAGATAAAAAGGATCCTACTCCTGTCGAGTTGACACCAACCGCTCCAACGCCTCCACCAGCTAAGCAACCAGCACCTACATCAACGGTAGTAGAAAAGCCAGCTCCTGCTGCGCCGCCAGCGATACAAAATGCTGTGAACCGTATTATTCAGACTGGCGAGGCTAGTTACTATCATAAAAAATTCCATGGCAATGTTACTGCCTATGGTGAAAAATACGATAAAAGGGCAATGACTGCTGCGCATTGGACTTTGCCTTACAATAGCAAGGTGAAAGTGTGTCGTTTGGATACCAATCAGTGTGTAGAGGTACGAATTAATGATAGAGGCCCAAATCCTGCTAAGGCTATTGCAAGAGATGGCAAACCTAGAGTTATTGATTTGTCCGGCGCCGCTGCTAAGGTGATTGATTTGACTAAGGCAGGAGTTGCTCAGGTTAGTTTGGAGTTATTGAATTAGTAGTGCCAAGCTCTGCTTGGTATAATAATAGATAACTTTTACCAAGCAGAGCTTGACATGAAAATCTAGTCAGGTGCATATTTCAAAAACTCAGGGCTAACCCAACTATATGGATAATTTCGCCAATTTTTAACTAGTCCCGCCTTTACTGAATTGTTGAGAGTATATTGTACCTTTTGAATAAATGACGGTTTATTTCTAATACAATGATCAAAACTTTCGTGTTGCCAAAATTGCCCAGTTAAGTTAAGTATTTTATTAGCTGTTCTTCCCGTAAAGCTTTTATGTCTTTTCATACTCACCCAGAGTACTTCTTGAGTTTTGTAAACAATTTTATGAACATGGTTATGCATGATTGTGTAACAGACTAATTTATAGGCTTTTCCATCCATCCAATGTAAAGAATCCTGAACTACTTTTGCGACTTTTGGGTTACTTAGGTGCGTAGGACCTTTTATTACTCCATCTAATAAGTCATCAAATTTGCCGAAATAAAACTCTTGCATTTCTTTTACTTTTCTCTTTACTTCTTCTGGAGGTAATCCTTCTAATTTTAAGTCAGAAATTTTTAATTCTCTTTCTTCTTTCAATTGAAGTAATCTGTTTTTGGGTAAAGCACCTTCAAGATTATATGTTACAAAGAAAACACCGTTCTTAGGTTGAATATGCGGTAATTTTCTTTTGTAAAATCTAGATGGTTTTTGATTGGGTGTTTTGCTCATAATAGTATAGTATTTGAAAGTGAAATTAGTAAAAATATTGTTAAAATCAATTATTCATAGATTATTATGATTCTGGTTGTGTTTTGTGGTACTTTATTGTTTGATGATAGATAGATTTCTGCGCTATCATATACCAAGCAGAGCTTGGCACTACAGGAAAAAAGCCTATTTTTGCAGCTACATTTGAACTTTATGTTCCAAAAAATCGTAGGTTCTACCAGACTTTTAGATTTTCAATTTTACATTTATAATTTGTAACTATTCAGCAACATAACTAATTAGACTTTATTTTTACCATTTAGATATTTAAGTGCATTTAAGTCGTGTTCTAAATGAACTTAAATATCTAAATGGTAGAAAAAATGAGTGGTAATTCTAGTTGGTGAACAGTTGCTATAATTTTTGATTTCAAAATGATTAATATCACACTTCCAGATGGCAGCGTTCGCCAATATGAATCAGGCGTAACTTCTATGCAAGTAGCTGCATCAATCAGCGAAGGATTAGCACGTAATGTACTGTCCGCCAAGGTAAACGGAGAGGTTTGGGATGCCAACCGACCGATTGAAAAAGACTCATTGGTGCAATTATTGACCTGGAGAGACAAGGATGGAAAAATGACCTTTTGGCACTCAACAGCTCACTTATTAGCGGAGGCAATTGAGGCACTTTACCCTGGAGTGAAATTTGGAACAGGACCTGCGATTGATGATGGCTATTACTATGATATTGATCCGGGAGAGCATAAGATTTCAGAGAGTGATTTTAAGAAGATTGAGGATAAGATGTTGGAGTTAGCTCGCCAAAAAAATCAGTTTGTTCGTCAAGATATTACCAAGAAAGATGCTCTAGAGTATTTTATGGACAAAGGCGACGAATACAAAATTGAATTGATTGAAAAGCGGGGAGAAGATGAGGCGTTGACTTTATATACTCAGGGTAACTTCGTTGATTTATGTAGAGGGCCACACGTGCCTGATACTGGAAAAATCAAGGCAGTTAAGATTATGAAAGTGGGTGGTGCTTTTTGGCAAGGAGATGAATCTCGTCAGCAAATGGTACGACTAAGAGGGGTTTCTTTTCCAAAGGCGAAGGAGTTGAAACAGTATTTGACGATGTTGGAGGAGGCTAAGAAAAGAGACCACCGAAAGCTAGGGCAAGAGATGGACTTATTCATGTTCTCTGAGAAGGTAGGCGCAGGTTTACCAATCTGGTTGCCAAAGGGAAATGCGGTAAGAGAACGTTTGATGAAATTCATGCAAGATGAACAAGTAAAAAGAGGGTATAAATTAGTCACCACTCCACATATTGGTAAAAAAGAATTGTACGTCACTTCTGGCCACTATGCGAAGTATGGAGAAGATAGTTTCCAACCAATCAAAACGCCAAAGACAGACGAAGAATTCTTGTTAAAACCAATGAACTGTCCGCATCACTGTGAGGTATATGCGCACAGACCACACTCGTATAAGGAGTTGCCTTTGCGGATTGCAGAATTTGGAACAGTTTACCGATATGAGCAAAGTGGAGAATTGCATGGTTTGTCTAGAGTAAGAGGTTTTACGCAAGATGATGCACATATTTTCTGTACAGAAGCGCAGTTGAAAGATGAGTTTTTGAATGTACTAGATTTGACGGAGACGGTATTGAAAAAAATGGGCTTTAAAGATTATACCGCTCAAATTTCTTTACGAGATCCATCTAAACCAGAAAAGTACATTGGTTCGGATGAAATCTGGCATAGTGCCGAAAGTGCGATTATTGAGGCCACTCAGGAAGTAGGGATGAAGACGGTCACAGAGTTAGGGGAGGCGGCGTTTTATGGCCCTAAGCTAGACTTTATGATCAAAGATGCTTTAGGTCGAGAATGGCAACTAGGAACAATTCAGGTAGACTATAACCTACCAGAACGATTTGAGTTAGAATACATTGGTTCGGATAACGAAAAGCACCGTCCTGTAATGATTCACCGTGCGCCTTTCGGTTCTTTAGAGCGTTTTATGAGTGTTTTAATTGAGCATACCGCAGGTAAATTCCCATTATGGTTAACACCTGAGCAATTTGTTGTATTGCCAGTAAGTGATAAGTATAATAAGTATGCCGATGAGATTGTGGTAAAATTAGCGAATCAAGATATTCGAGGATTTGTCGATGATAGAAATGAAAGTATCGGTCGTAAAATTCGAGACAATGAATTAAAGAAGATTCCGTTGTTACTAATCGTTGGAGAAAAAGAGGCAGATGCAGGAGGTGTCGGTGTTCGGATTCAAGGTGAAGGAGATAAAGGATTTATGGAATTAGATGCTTTTGTGCGGTTTTTTAATGAACTTTTAGAGGCTGATGAAAAGCCAGCAACAGAAGAAGAAGTTACTGCCTAACTAAAATTTATAAAGCTTAGTAATTAAGCAAAATGAGATAATATTAGCCGTTGAATTGAAAAATTCAGCGGCTTTTTAATTTTGTATGCAAAATTAAATAAGCCGAATACATACTCAAAGTAGATGAATACATATTGCGTATAATTTTAATTTAAAAAAGTTTGTATCTTGTTATTGTCCTAAGAGCCGATTAATTGTAAACACGTACAATTTAGCTCAAAATGGAACAAACAAGAACCCTCTTTAAATACGTTTGTATTTGCCCAACCTTTCTATTTTTTAGAATCACGATTTTCTTTTTCTTCTTTCTCTATTCCCAAGCATTTTTAAACGCTCAATATGAATACATTGTCATCAACGAAATTTCGGGTGATGGTGGAAATATTGAGGCAGGAAACGACGCTATTGTCGAATTAGCTGGCCCTGTTGGAACGGATATTGGTTGCATGGTCATCACTAATACAGAATGGGCGATTGTGTTGCCTGCTGGAACAACTATCCCCTCAGACGGCGTTTTTCTGATTGCTTGTTCAGAACGGAATAACGTGAGTAGCGGATATTATACAGGTATCAATACTGGTCTTTCTTGTAGTGTCTGTGACTTTCCTGGCTTAGTTGTAGACTTTGATGTTTGTGATGATAAGAATGTAAATTATGTCTCTCCTTCGGTCTATACTACCTATGGTTTTACTTTAGATAATCAACCGCAAGAAGGGAATAAAGATGGTGATCAAGTCATGCTTTTTCGACCAGATGGTACGCCACACGATGCCGTTTATTGGGGAGCCCCAGATATGACTAAGGTTAATGGTGGAGGAATGACCATTGGTGGAGCATCTGGAAATGCTGGCACTTCTTCGGATCACGTTTCTGTCCAAATTAATCACCCTTATACATTAGGAGATAATGATGAAAATGGGGTAATCAATGACAATACTAATGCTCATATAGGTTATCGGGCAAATGGTGGTAATGCAGCTGGTGTTTATTGGATGCCTTCTGGAAATGATGATTTAGGAAATCCGACATTATTCGGTACACAATTAAATATCCCAATTGGTGATTGCAACGCAGATCAAAAAATATATACAGTTCCTGCCTTATCTGATCCTGTTTGGGTGAATGTGGGATTGAATTTAACCAGTTGTAATTCTACTCATATTCGCTTGAACGATACTAGCCCAATTGGGAATAGTAGGCAAGAACCTAAAACTAGTACGACTTCCTCACACATGGATGATCCAGATCTGAATACAGATTGGACAATTTTTGATCCAATGGATTTAGTTCCAAGTTCTATTAACTCAATCATTGCTGCTACTCAGTGGCAGATCACTAATCATCCTAATCCGAGTGAACCTAATGATACTGATTCGTGGGATTTTTTCTATGATGGTGGTAATGGAATGGTAGAAATTAGGGAGAAGAATACGGTTAATCTTTCTCTTTGCAGTGCCCAATCAGTTGAATTTCAATTGAAAGTTTATAATTATCAGCATGTAGAGCCTTTGATGCGTTCCGCAAAATTAGCAGGTTCTTTTGTCAGAGATGAAAATGGCAATGACCAAGACTGGACTATTACTAAAGTAGGGCACGCAAAGACTGACGGTGCTGCTGCAAGTGACAATGATGGAGTGACAACTTTCAATTTTACTTCCAACACGCTAACTGCTGGTGCTACTCACTCTTTCACTTTGGTTTGGGATGATTATACGGATTGTTGTGGATCTGGAAATAATAATACGGTTGTCAACCAATCTATAGCACATGAATGTTATGAGAAAGTAAAAGTGAATATTTCAATTGCAGAAGTATTGACTGTTTCAGATAATGCGATTGCTTGCCCCGACGATTTTAATACAAATATTGGCTTAGTAGATTTTAGTCAGTTGGTTACTAGCCCGAATGCAAATATTCAATATTACTTGAAAGAAGGTGTGACCAATGGTATGGAAGAAACGACGGGAACTGTAGTCGAAACAAATACTACGGGAAATTTTAATTTACCTAATACGCTAATACCACCAATAGTAATAGTCATAGAGGACTTAGCCAATTGTGGAGCTAATCAAGTGATTACGATAGGAGAGAGCTGTAGAAATGTTCCACCTTGCCCAGAACCCAATGGTGCAACTATTAGTAAAATAACGGTTTGCCCGAACGAAGACTTCACCCTTGCCATTGATGCAGCATTAAGTAGTGACTTACCGAATGGAGGGACTGTTGATTGGTATTATGGAACAGTAGGCTTTGATCCATTTAAAAACGAAGGTACACTACTAGGGCAGTCAGAAATAACCGTCGCTAATCCACCTGCTCCGACTTCTGGGCCTGTTATCAATGAGGTATTAGTAGATGCTGGCAATAATGATGGAAATGGAGGTGAGTTTATAGAATTGGCAGGTGTGCCTGGCACTGATCTGAGTTGCTATATTTTAACCGATGGAGATGATGAAATCATCTTACCAGATGGTACGGTGATCCCATCAGATGGATTTTTATTGATTGCTTCAGGCACAAATACGGATGCACCTATTGCTCAAATAGATATTGACTTAGATAATTGTGGTTGCTTTAGTGATCCATTTGGCTCTAATGGTGCGGCTGATTTACAATTTACCAACCATAGTGCTGGGAATGGAGAATTCCTATTTATGTATGATGCTACAGGTACTTTTGTCGATGGCATTCTTTGGGGAGGCCCAACGGCTGGAGGTGGGAATAATCACCCTGATGCGACGCTTACCAAAGCGATTACGATTGCTCCAAATGGTTGTACGCCGCCAGCAACTGTCATGAGAAGTGGACAAGCATTTGCAGATGTGAACCTCAAAAGTGCTGCTAATGGCGTTTCAATTGAATTAGATACAGATGTTACTGGCAATTGGCAATTTACAGATGATGCAGCCAAATTTACCCCTGGAGCCACTAATTCTGGGGCATTACCCATCACCACGGTAACGGATTTAGTAACCAATTTAGGCGAAGATTTCTGTAATCAAACCATCGAAATTAAAGGCATTGTGCAACCTGCCACGATTACTGCTATTTGCACAGAAAGTACTGTAACTACTGTTGCGTTATCTTTGAGGGTAATTTGTCCCGAGGCAGACCTACAAACTGGTGATCGGAATTTATGCTTGCCCATTAATAATTCGGAAATTCTAGCGACAGCTAATTTATCAAATGGTAGTGGCAATTATAATGTCTCATTTGAGGTGACCTATAACGGAATCGTTTTCCCTTTGGTAAAAAATAATGTTAGTACCCCTTTGTCAATAACTTATAGTGATATTGTAGCTGCAATAGGTACAACAACTTTCTCTGATATTGAGATACGAATTAGTAGTATCGCAGACGCTGGTGGTGTATTTTGCACAGGCAAAAAAGATGATGATGTGGTCGTTATTACCATTCAAGATAGCCCTACTGCAATGATTAGTGCTGCTACTGACCTGACGGATTGTAGTGGAGTTGCTAATGGTGAACTTACCTTTGAATTTTCCCCCATTACAAGTGGACCATGGGAATTTGAATATACCATTAATGGAGGTAGCCCGATTGTCTCTGCTGCTTATAAGTCACCCTTTATCTTACCCGTAGCCACTATTGGAATTTATGAGTTACAAAGTGTAAACAACTTGACTGGTTGTGCTGGTATAATCAATGGAACAACACAAGTGGTCAACCCACCAGTGCCTTTAACCTTAAATACAGTCAATCCAATAGCAGTTTGTAATGATGGTTCTGAATCTGTTGATTTAAATAAAGATATTATTATCACTATTGACGATAATGGAACTGTTTCAAAAAGTAATGCAGAAACGATAGGTGCTATTAAATGGTATAAATCTGATCCATCTTTATTGCCATTAGCTCTGCGATCTAACTTGGAAATGACTACAACTGCTTTTACTCCAATAACAGAACAGAACTATTATTTCGTTTATAAAAGACCTGCTGATGGTTGTGAGATTGTTGGTCAAACAAGTATAGCTGTTGACAACTTTGCCTGTTGTACTGCGGACGCTGGCGATATTATCCCTCCGTCGGGAATTATTAACAGTAGTATTTGTTTATTCGATGACTTGGGAGCATTTGAGGTAAGCTATGCAGCTGCGGATGGACTAAGTCCACCAACTGCTAATTTTCAATATACTTTCTTGTTAGTAGACGAAGTGGGAGCAATATTAGAATTTGCTCAAGATGGAGATTTTGATTGGACGACTTTGCCAATAGGCGAATATAATGTTTATGGTCTTTCTTATGAGAGTAATAATACACCTAGTGCTGTAGATGATTATATTACCATGATTCAAACTGATGCGACGCTTGATGATATTACTCAAATTGAATTGGATGAAGGTAGTTTAGCTTTCTGTTTGAATCTGGATGGATTAGTTGAAAGTGGGGAATCTTTGATTACCATAAATGGTTGTGGTAGAGATATTCCGATTCCTACTTTTAGTCAATGGAGCTTATTAATTTTTGGCTTGTTAGTTTTGAATGTTAGTTTGTTTTTGATGTTGAAAATGGAGTTGAGAAATTAAAAAAGTAGTGTTTAATAGTTGCAAGCCTTTCGAAGGCTGGCAGCTATTAAACATCATTTATTAGGAACTATTTTCCCGTTCCTTGAAGTAATACCCGCAGCGTATAAAACATAATTTTAAAATCCAAAGCCAACGAACGGTTTTCAATATACAAAATATCAAAACGCAATCGCTGCACCATTTCGTCAATACTAGAGGCATATCCATATTTCACTTGCCCCCAAGAAGTTATGCCCGGTCGAACCTTTAACAAATGCCGATAATGTGGACTGATTTTTAGAATTTTATCAATGTAATGTTGTCGTTCGGGTCGAGGACCAACTAGCGACATATCTCCTTTCAAAACATTCCAAAATTGCGGCAACTCATCTAATCGCCACTTACGCATGACCGCACCCCAAGGCGTGCATCGATCATCATTATCAATGGATAACTGAGGTCCATTTTGTTCTGCATCAACATACATCGAACGGAACTTGAAAATATTAAAAGGTTGACCATTTAAGCCAATTCGCTCTTGTTGATAAAAGATTGGACCGTCAGAAGAAAATTTGACTTTTAGAGCGACATATAAATAGACTGGTGCTAATAAAATGAGCATCGCTAGACTTGCGCCAATGTCAATTAATCGTTTGATAATCCTTTGCCAACGAGGCATTAAATTTTGTTGAATATCGATTAAGACTGCTCCAAAAACATGATTCATTTTGACTGTTCCCAACAAAATATCGTACATGTCAGGGATGATCCTAGTATAAACTTCTTCCTCAAAATCAGCTAGAGCGTTTAATATTTCTTTGATTTTATTATGATCAGAAGTTTCTATGGCAATGATAGCTTCTTCAATTTCTCGTTCTTTGATAACCTGATTGATGTCTTTTATTTTACCTAAAATTGGAAGGTATTGTGCCAATTCATTTTTACTATTTCCATTGGAATCAATAAAGCCAAGAAAATTATTTCCTGTTGGCAATTTCATATTATTGATTTCTTCGTAAAGGTCAATCGCTTTTTGATTGCCACCAATAATCAACGTATTGTAACTTACCAAACCTTTTTTGATTCGCCTTTTTGCTTGGGTTAACAAGATCATTCTAGCAGTCGCAGTCAATAGAAAATGAATGCCTAATAACGCAAAAAACGAGGCTATATAAGTTGTGTAAGATTGGATGACATCATCTAAAATGAGCGCAAAAAATAGAAAGAATACACCTGTGAACGAGATCACGAATGTTCGTCCTAAAGTGGCCAATCGAGATAGTCGATAAATATCTTGGTACCGATCAAAAATGGAGTAGAGGAGTATCCAACCAATAGGAATCACAATAATGCCTATATACAAATTAGTGTCTTGCCAAACCGTTTCGTCTAATGGTACTTCCTCAGATACGACCTTTCGATAGACATAGAAACAAGCCCATGCGAGCATAGCCATTATAAAATCAACAATTTTATAATTTCTGGTGTCAATATGTTGGCGTCGTTGACTCAATTTCCTATTCGAATAAATTTGACATTGTCTATTAAAACTTCGGGGGAGGTACTATTTACATTGCCGCAGCCTGTATCATTGGTAGAGGCTCGGAAGGCTAATTTATAACCAGTTAATTGAGACTGTTCTAGGTCTTCTTGAAAATTAACGTAGAGTTTATTCCAACGATTAATCGGGCAAAGAATGATTTTATAATTAGTAGCATTGATATTGCCACCATTAATATCTAAACCTACTAAGCCAACCTCAAATTCAACATTTGTTTGGTAATCAAATTCCAAGAAAACAGCTTTTCCTCCTGAGGTCGGTAAATCTACAAAAGTACTTGAAGAAGTAAAGGTTATTTCTGCATTATTGCCAAAAACAACTTCTCCGATACCATCATTAGTTTGGAGCGCAGTAGGATTATCGCCTTTTAGCCGATGTCCGGTGGTATTAAAATCTTCTACTAATTCAAAAACAGCGTTAGAAGCATAGGTCGTTGTTGGGCGAATAGTCACCGTTTGCTCTGCTGCTAGTTCAGCGGTCGTCTCATAACGATTGTAAAAAGGATAAATGATGGGCGCACTTCGCAAACCATTTTCTCGAATGACTGGAAAAATAGTAATGTCCTGAGTTCCTAAATCTAAGGTAGGAACGGTAGCGGGTAGCTCATAAACCCCTAAAGAAAGATCATTGACAAAGACCCAAGCGTCAGTGATTTGTTCTGAGTTTTCGCCTTGTGCTGCTGTGGTTGTGAGTTCGAAGTTGTTTATTTGAATGTAGGCAGGAAGTTGTTCTGCTGGATTGACTAGATCGCAGGAACTAATAATCAATAACCAATAACCAATAATTAATAACCAATTAACCTTTTTTATCATCTCTAAATTTTATAAAAGAGAACTTACTGCTGCTTTTCGTTCTTCAATTTTCTTTATAATCTGATGGGCAACGACCAACGTTTGATAACCTTCTTCTATCGTTACGACAGGTCGAGTATTTTCCATAATGGACTGTGCAAAAGTCGTTAATTCCATCTGAATAGCATTGATAGATTCCGTAGCAGGTTGTTCAATATTGATATATTTTTTGCCTTCGTCTGTTTCTAATGATAATAAATTACCGTTAGTCAGTTTATTTTTTTGGTCTTCGCCAAATAACTGAATCACTTGCGCTTGTTTGTCTAATAAATCTAAACTGATGTAAGCATCTTTTTGAAAAAGCCGCAATTTACGCATCTGTTTCATAGAAATTCTACTTGCGGTCAAATTTGCGACTGCTCCATTGGAAAATTCTAGTCGTGCATTGGCAATATCGGGAGAACTACTCACCACTGAAACGCCACTTGCATGCACGGATGTTAAAGGTGCTTTGACGATACTCAGCACCAAATCTAAATCGTGTACCATCAAATCTAAAACAACCGAAACATCGGTTCCTCTCGGATTAAACATTGCTAAACGGTGTGCCTCAATAAATAATGGATTTAAGGGAATATCTTTGATAGATAAGAAGGCGGGATTGAATCGCTCAACGTAGCCGATTTGTGCTTTTATACCATAAGTTTGTGCTAATTTTACCAGTATTTTTGCCTCTTCTAATGTATGGGTAAGTGGTTTTTCTATAAAAACGTGTTTACCTTTTTTGATTGCTTTTGCTGCTAATTCGAAATGAGTCGTAGTTGGTGTGACAATATCTACAGCATCTGATGCTGCAAGTAAATCTTCGTATTGTTGGAATCTTTTAATGGATGGATATTCGGATAGTACTTTTCTTGCTGCTTGGTCATCAGGGTCATAGAAACCTGTGACGTTTACTTGTTCAATTGTTTGCAGGCATTTTAAATGTATCTTTCCTAGGTGACCGACACCTAGCAAGCCTATTTTGACCATAGTTGTTATTTCGTTTAATGCAGTTGTGGATACTTATTGGATACCTGCCCGTCCGGCAGGCGGGTTTTCAAAATATCTGATAAGTGTATTGCACAAAAATAAGAACAATACTTTTCCAATACTCCAAACGAAACGTATAGCATATTATTTTAAAAAAGTAAAGAAGGGATGATATAAATAGAGTGATTATAGAAAACAATCACCCTATTCAATCAACTGCTAATACTTCACAAAAACCATTTTAACCAACAGCTCAGGTTGACTAAAATCTATTTTAGCCTCTTTGAAACGAGGTTTTGCATATCTTTTTTCGGTTAATCGAGAAACAGCGACAGGCTCTTTTGGGATACCTATAAAATTCCGATCAATCTCCCTATTTTCATTAATATCATGGTAAGAAACAGCAGCATAATCGCCATAAGGAATATTGTCAAAAACAATTCTGACCTTCCCATTGACTACTTTCTGTCTTTTTTTGAAAGAAGAACCGCCAGCTTCTAAGAAATTTTGATCATTATTATAAAGGGAAACTTCGACGATACCATTGTCGGCTTTTAAGTGGTCAAATTCTACGATCATGACCCCTTTTCTAAGTTCATTGGTAGGAGTGAAAGCACTGCAAAGGCAGGCTATTACGAGCAATAATACGAATCTCATAAGTGTAATAATTTTGGATATGTTCTAATAGTTTTTGGCGTAAAAACCTTTTGTATTAGTGGGAACACAAAAGATAAATAATCACCAAAAGTGTGTGTTAAGCAGCAATGCTACTTCTTAGGGAAAACAAGAAATAAGTTAGATTTTTTGATTGCGATAGGTAATAAATAGGAGTGGTAATGAAGAGATAAACAGAATGTGGGATTTGCTTATTGCCTCTTTTAAAATCAATTTATTGCATAATGATAAGAAAGTCCAGTAAAATGCTTGATTTCTCAATAGATTTTTTAAGAATATCCTTTTTAAGGTAAAATTTCAGGTAATCCCTTTTCTAAAACAAAGAAACTTTTTGATTCTTTCGTTAGTTTTTCTAAATACCGCTATTTTTGCGGACTTTATGAGTAACACGGACTTTAGTCCGTATTAACTAAACGCTACTAAATTAAATATGGTAACTATTCACCAACTAGATTTACCACTCATTCTTTCTACCATTTAGATATTTAAGTTCATTTAGAACACGACTTAAATGCACTTAAATATCTGAATGGTAAAATAAAGTCTAATTAGTTTTGTCGCTGAATAGTTACCAAACATGTATATAAAATTTCCAGACTAGAGTCTGGGTTACTAATCTATAAAAATGTCAAATAATCTAAGCGAACAGGAGTTGGTCAGACGGGACTCCTTGCAGAAAATCAAGGATTTAGGTATTAACCCTTTCCCTGCGGAGGCTGTAAAAGTTAATTTTAAAACAACTGAATTTACTTCAGTTGACTTTTTTGCCAATTTGGTAAAAGAAATTGAAAAATTAAAAGGGATTGGAACAGTAAAAGCCAAACAGGCAGCTGAGATTTTGACAAAAAATAAATTTAAATATGCTGCTTTATTGGAGGCAGATTTAGGATTGACAGATGCGATTGAATTTGATGCAGGTGTGACTCATTCAGCTACTACTTTAGAAGAGTTTGTTGGTGGTTTGAGAGTAGCTGCATTAGGCGACTATCGACCAGAAGTTTTTCCAGAGGTACATATTGCAGGTCGATTTATGGGACAGCGAGGGCCTTTTGCTAAGTTGCAAGACTCAGAAGGACGGATGCAATTATACATCAAAAAAGGTGCAATAGGGGAGACTGACGAAGAGAAAGACCGAACGAATAAATTAGTCAAGCAATTACACATTGGTGACTATATCGGTGTAAAAGGCTATTTATTCTCTTCTCAAACGGGGGAAGTTTCTGTGCATGTGCAAGAGTTGAACTTCTTGAGTAAATCTCTTAAGCCTTTACCTGTTGTAAAAGTAGATAAAGAAGGAAATGTACACGATGCATTTACTGATCCAGAATTGAGATACCGACAGCGTTACGTCGATTTAACGGTCAATCCATCGGTGAAGGAAATTTTCCTTAAGCGTTCAAAAGTCATTAAGTCGATGCGGACTTTCTTTGATGAAAAAGGTTGGTTAGAGGTGGAAACGCCGATTTTGCAACCAATTCATGGTGGTGCAGCAGCAAGACCTTTTAATACGCATCACAATTCATTGGATATGCCATTGTATATGCGTATTGCCAATGAATTGTATTTAAAGCGATTGATTGTTGGTGGATTTGATGGGGTTTATGAAATCGGAAAGATGTTCCGTAACGAAGGAATGGACCGTACGCATAATCCAGAATTTACCTCCATGGAAATCTATGTAGCTTATAAGGACTACATTTGGATGATGGAAATGGTAGAGAACTGTATTGCTTATATCGCAAATGAAGTGAATGGAACGGTGGTCGCTCAAGTTGGTGAGAATACAATTGATTTTACGCCGCCTTATCGTCGATTAAGTATGTATGATTCTATCAAAGAATATACAGGAATTGATGTTTCCAAAATGGATGAAGATGGTCTGAGAGCGATTTGTAAGCAATTGCATATCGAAACGGATAAGTCAATGGGGAAAGGTAAATTAGTAGATGAAATCTTCGGTGCTAAAGTTGAAGACCATTTAATTCAACCTACCTATATTACCGATTATCCAATCGAAATGACGCCTTTGGCTAAAAAACATAGAACCGAAGAGGGCTTAGTGGAGCGTTTTGAATTATTTGTCAATGGAAAAGAAATTGCGAATGCTTATTCGGAATTAAATGATCCAATTGATCAAAGAGAACGTTTTGAGGATCAATTAAAATTAGCGGCAAGAGGTGATGATGAGGCGATGGTTTTAGATGAAGATTTCTTGCGCTCGTTAGAATATGGTATGCCTCCAACTTCTGGTTTAGGAATTGGAATTGATCGTTTGACAATGATGTTGACCAATCAGAGTTCTATTCAAGAGGTGTTATTCTTTCCACAAATGAAACCTGAGGTGACACAGCAGAAGGAAGAAGGAGAAGAGTAATATAAACCTTTTAATTTAACAAAAAAGCTCATCTGGATTACCTAGATGGGCTTTTTTGTTGATTGCTATTCAAAAATTGTAGCAATATTCTTATAACTAATTACTTGTACTGTTTCATTCAGAGGGTAATCTTCTTCAACAGGACAAATAACATATTGCTTATTGGTATTCAAATCTGCTTTGGCTATATAAAACCCTTTTGAAGGTTTTGGTGTAGTCGAATATTTAATTTCTACTAAAATTTCTGGAATACCACTCTTAGTAATAACTAAATCTGCCTCTGTTCCATCATGAGTTCTATAAAAATATAAGTCTGCCCAATCTGGTAAAATAGCTGCTATTTGTTCAATGACATAATTTTCCCAAGATGCACCAATTATTGGATGTCCACTTAGGTCTATAAATGAATGAATATCTAGTAATTGATGTAAAATTCCAGTATCTCGTAAGTAAATTTTTGGCCTCTTAACTAATCTCTTTTTGATACTAGTATGAAAAGGTGGTAATCTTCGTATTAAATAAGCAGATTCCATGAAATCTAAATAACTTCTTACAGTAGAACCATGAATCCCTAAGGAGTTACCTAAACTATTCATATTTAGCAATTGACTAGATAAATGGGCAGTCATTTGCCATAACCTTCTAGTCATTACAGGATCTGCTTTCAACCCCAATAATGGTAAATCTCTTTCAAGATAGGTACTTATAAAATTTTTTCGCCACAAACCAGAAAATTCATCATCTGGGGCAAGTAAAGATTCTGGATATCCTCCTCTATGCCAATGGGTTCTTAAATTAGACGTATTTTTTATTTCTTCAAAAGTGAATGGACGTAATTCTAGGTAAGCTATTCTTCCTGCTAAAGATTCTGAGCTATCTCTAATTAAGTCGGGAGATGCAGAGCCAAGAAGAATGAACCTACCTGCTTTTCTATCTTTGTCAATAATACCTCGTAGAATAGGAAATAGAGTAGGAACTTTTTGAACTTCATCCAATATTACCGTATGGTCAGCTAATGGATCTAAGAATAAAGAAGGATTATTTAACTTGGCTAAGTCATCTGGGTTCTCTAAATCTAAATAAATACTCGGCGTATTTAATTGATTTCTAATTGCTTTGACAATTGAAGTTTTCCCAACTTGTCTAGGGCCAACAACTGCTACCGCAGGAAAAAAACTGGCTAGTTTTATTATTTTTTCTTCGTAACTCCTTTTTAAATAATATTTCATTACCCCGTAATTGTAGTTTTTGAAACTAGAATATCGGGGTAAATATACAAAAAAAGTCCAATTTTTGTGAAAATTGGACTTTTAACAGTGCTAAAACTAGATTTTACTAATTCGCCTGTACATCTGTCACAAGATATTTTGTGTCTCCACGCCAAGGCAATGCTCGATATTTTTCTTTATAAGTTAGAATCACTTTTTTACCTCTCATCTGATCCATTTTTTCAAAAACGGCTTTGTCCGTTACAGAAAATTCCCAAACATTTCCAATATTTGCATCTGTACCGTTGCCTGTCATCGTTAGACCTCCGAGACTAACTTGTCCCTCATAGGTTTTAAAAACTACCCCTTTTTCAGAAATTTTGATCAATTCGCCAGCTCGACTACCAACGCTATAGTTCATATTGGCAAATATGAGGTAACCAATGCCTGCCAATACACCCAATATTAAAACAGACCACATCAATTTTCTAAAAAAGCTACTAACTGCTTTTTTGCCTGTTTCTACCCCTTTGCTGATGTTGGTTTTAGTCTCAGCAATATCCTCTTTGAGTTCTTTTTTCTTATCGTCATAGGCTTTGCCTATTGCATTCTTTTTTTCGTCGAAATTATCTTTAAGAGATGACATATTTTTTGATTAAATGAAATGATCTGTTAAAATTAGAAAAAACTTGTAATAGTAGGGGTGAAATAGGGAAAATATTTCATTGAACCGTTTGCAAATTTAAGACGTTCTTTTGAAGAGAAGTAACTGGTAGTCAATTAATAAATGATAAATTCACCAAGTATATTTCTTTTAAAATTAACACTTTGTGCAAAATTTTTAGACCTATTTTTCAGTTAGTTTTCTCTAATACGTTTTTTAAGTAACCCCAAATAAACAAATAGCAATAATTTCTCTATGTTTATTCTGCGAAAAAACTACCTATACATTCCATAATTATTTGTAAATTTCGTACTTAATAAGTCGGGTTAAAATAAAATTTCATTTTGTTAAAAAAGTAAATTTATTTTGCTGATATCGCTTGTTATCTATATAAGTGGTATTTACATTCAAAAAAGTACTTTTTAAAATTTGAATATTTACTAACACAACCATACGAGAAAATTTTTTACACCCTTGAAAAACTTAATTCCATATTTTGTACAACATCAATTTGAGCAAGAAAAAAGCCACGGCTATTTTAATGCTTATACGATGTTTATTGACCTGTCGGGGTTTACACCTTTGACAGAGACACTAATGGAACGAGGTAACGAAGGGGCAGAAGAATTATCAATCATTCTTAATAAGGTCTTCGAACCAATGGTTAGTTTAGTCTACCGCAAAAATGGATTTATTCCCTATTTTGCAGGAGATGCCTTCACTGCTATTTTTCCTAAAGATGAAGTTCGCCACCCTTGGGAAGTCATCCTCACCGCACAAGCATTAAGAGATTTATTTGATGAAAAAGAAAGTTGGGAAACTCGGTATGGTGCTTTCGATATCCGTATTAAGATTGGTTTGGCTTGTGGTAAAGTAGAGTGGGGGATTGTTGGTGAGAAATTGCACAAATCCTTTTACTTTAGAGGTGATGGCATTGATACTTGTGCTCAGAGTGAGCATTATGCCAATGAACAGGAAATTATTGTTGCGAATAACTTGCACAATGAATTAGCCAGTTCTAATGGACATTTTACCCTAGAAAGTGAGGGCTTTTTTAAATTAGTCAAAGATTTTGGACCAGGAAAAAATATTACTTACCCTAAGGTAGCTGAAAAGCTATTATCGGTTGAAGTCGCACGTAGTTTCTTGCTAGATTCTGTTATTAAATTTAATCAACAAGGCGAATTCCGATCTGTTATTACCGTGTTTATTTCCTTTGAAGGAGCTAATAATCACAAAGTGCTTAATAAATTTGTAAGTACAGTGGTGAATGAGTTTTATAACTTCTCTGGCTATTTTAAAGAAGTAGATTTTGGAGATAAAGGAGGGGTCATGGTCGGCTTTTTTGGTGCGCCAACTAGTTTTGAAAACAATGCTGAGCGTGCCTTAGAGCTAGTTACTGCTGTACAAGAGGCGGCTAGTCGATTGAAGAAAAAGACAGATTTACGCTATAGAGTTGGAATTACTTCTGGGGTGGCTTATGCAGGAATCGTTGGCGGAGATGAGCGTTGTCAATATGCGGTTGTCGGAAATCGAGTCAATTTAGCTGCTCGATTGATGATGAATGCGGATTGGGGAGAAATCTTAGTGGATAGAGAAATTCAGAAAAGTAGAAATTTTCAGTTTAAGCATAAAGGCGATATTTCTTATAAGGGCATCATGCGAGATGTGCCTACCTATGTTTTGAAGGGGCGAAATGTTAGTGAAGAACCTGTTTACTCAGGCAAAATTGTTGGTAGAGATGTAGAGTTGAAGGCATTGAAGAACTTTTCTAAAAAGGTATTTAAAGAGAAAAAATTAGGATTGGCTTACATATACGGTGAGGCGGGAATTGGTAAAAGTCGAATTTCTTTTGAACTGAGAAAGTATTTCCAAAAGAAAGGAATTGCTTCATGGTTTTCTTGTCAGGCGGATCAAATTTTGCGAAAGCCATTTAATCCTTTTGTCTTCTTTTTGAAAAATTATTTTGAGCAGTCGCCTGAAAATTCAAAAATAGATAATCGAACAGCTTTTGAACGACGTTTTCAATGGTTGTTAAATGATATTAGTAGAATCAAGCACGAAGAGGCGAATGAGGTCTATCTGGAAATTTCTAGAACTAGATCCATTTTAGCTGCACAAATTGATATTCGTTATTCCGATTCTTTATGGGAACAGTTGGATGCAAAAGGTCGCTACCAGAATATTCTAATTGCCATTATTACTATTTTTAAAGCAGAGGCTTTAATTCGTCCGATTGTTATTGAATTAGAGGATGGACATTGGTTCGATGATAATTCTATGGAATTGTTGAAGGCAATGGTGCGACAATTGAAAGATTTTCCTATCTACATATTGGCAACTTCCCGATATAAAGATGATGGTACAAAGCCATTATTAATTCCAGCTGATTTAATTAAAGAAAATAATATTACACAAGTCAATTTTGACTTAAAGTTTTTACAACCAGAACCATTGAGGGCTTTTGTCGTCAATCGTTTGAAAGGGGATATTGATAAAGAATTTTTTGAATTATTGGTCCGCTCGACGAATGGAAACCCATTTTATGCAGAGCAGATTTTAGAGTATTTCTCAGAGAGTCAGTTACTCGAATTGGAAGATGGAATATGGCATATTAGAGATAAGAGCATCAAAGTTTCTTCTTCAATCAATTCTGTTTTGATGGCTCGTATTGATCGACTCTCTTCTTTGGTGAAGGAAACGGTTAAGGCGGCGGCAGTTATTGGTCGGGAGTTTGAATTGCCTGTTTTGACGGAGGTAATGCGCTCGCAACATCTTTTCGAAGAGGATGATGTGACAACTTCTCTAGATATTTTAAAAGAACAAATTAAAACAGCAGAGCAAGGTCAAATTTGGCGAGCGATCAACGAATTGCGCTATATTTTTAAACATTCCTTGCTGAGAGAAGCAGTGTATGAAATGCAGTTGCGGACAAGACTTAGAGAATTACATTTTCTGATAGCCAAGGCAATTGAGAAGGTCTATGCAGATAAATTAGAAGAGAAGTACCTTGATTTATCTTTCCACTATGAGCATGCGGATGCGATAGATAAGCACAATGAGTATACTCGAAAAGCTGCGGATTATGCTCGTAAGAATTTCCAAAATAAGCAAGCGTTATTCCTTTATGATAAATTAATTAAAAATCTAAAGGGAACCCCAAACGGTGCTGTCGAACGAGTGAGAGCTTTATTAAAGAAAGCAGCTATTTTAGAATTAATTGGAGAATGGGATGAGTGTGAAAAAATTCTGAAAAAAACAATCAAGTTATCGCCTGAATTTGATAATCAGATACGAGCAGGGCAGGCGCATAATAGCTATGGAAATTTACTGATGCTAAAAGGTCAGTATGATAATGCAAGGGTTCACTTAGAAAAAGCCATCCAATTTTTTGAACAAGTCGATGACCAATATGGTGTCTTCAAAGTTTTCGGAAATTTGGGTAATTTGTATTTCCGACAAGGACAATACAAAAAAGCAGAAGAGTATTTTATCAAGAGTATTCACATCAGCAAGCGCAACGATTATACTGCTGAAAACGCTCAGATTGTCGCTAATTTAGGCTTGACCTACATGAATGAGGGCAATTATGAAGAGGGGATTCGCTGGCAACAATCTCAATTAGAAGTTTGTAAAAAGGCAAAGGATAAGCAAGGGATGGCAACGCTTTATACCAATATGGGCATTGTCTACTTTGAACAGGGTGCTTATGATGCTGCTTTAACGTGTTATACCGAAGGATTGGCACTGAGCCAAGAATTAGGAAATAAACAATTGACTGCAATTGCTACGGGGTGTATTGGGAGTGTCTATGAGCGAAAAGGAGATTACGAACAGGCGATGCATCACTTTGAAAAAGACCTAGAGTTAGTAGAGGAGTTAGGGGATAAACAGGGTATAGCGATCACGTTGGGACTAATTGGTGATTTGCATACGGTCAAAGGAGAATTTGATAAAGCAATTCAGTTTTTAGAGCGACAGTTAGCCTTGTGTAGAGAATTGAGTTATAAAAAAGGTATTGCCAAAGCAGTTAATACTTTAGGAGATATTTATTTTTATAAAGATCAATTTGAAATCTCGGTCAATTATTATGATTTAGCCATAGAGGTCACTCGTCAAATCAATAATCGTTTAGTTTTGGGGAGTAGTTTGATTGAGAAGGGTAAACCTTTAGTAGCACAAGGAAAAATAGAGGAAGCAAAAGTAGCTCAAGAAGAGGCTTTAGCCATTGCAACTGAGTTAGGTAATCCCGATTTATTATTTGATGCTCGCATACTAGGAGCTAGAGTAGCCTACTCCGAAGGTAAGATGGCTTCTGCTACTGAGATTTTAGAAGAATTATTAAATCAAGAAAAAAATCAAAAAGAGCAAGCGGATATTTACTATGAATTGTATAAAGTGGCAACGGACAAAGAGATGTACCGCAAGCAAGCGTTAAATTTATATCAAAAATTATATAGTGAAACACCTCAATTTTTGTTTAGAAAGCGGATGCAGCAATTGATCCTAAGAAAATAGGGTGTAATGCCTGAGAGTTGTCAAAATATATCCTACCTCATATCCTAATTCCTATATTACTTTGCAATCTCATCACCTAGAATTATAAAATGAAATACCACGATATGCCCCTTTGTTTATTTGCTTTGCTTTTGAATTTGATAGTTGGTTGTGAGTCGCAAAAAACTACGACGCCAGACAAACCAATTTCTGAGTCAAACGTTACTTCTGTTATGGAACTGGATACGACTACCGAAATTGATGACCAATTTGAATTGGCACCCGATCATAACTTTCCTTATCAACTAGATGAGCCTGTAGAGACATTTAAATTACCAAATAAGCTAAAAGAAATTTCTGGTTTAGGAATAGACCCTACTGGTAAATATTTATATGCGGTGCAAGATGAGGAAGGAGATTTATTTATGATAAATACGACTACTGGAGAAGTAGAGGAAGAAGGCAAATTTCATAAAGATGGAGATTACGAAGGTGTTGAATTTGCCAATGGGCGAGTATTTGTTGTGAAAAGTTCTGGAACGCTATATGAAGTTGTGAACTTTGGAGAAAAGAATCAAGAATTAATCAAGCATAAATTTACTTTCAATAAGAATAGTGATGTGGAAGGTTTGGGGTATGATTCATTCGATAATCGATTGCTACTAAGCTGTAAAGGTAAGGCGGGTAAAGGTGAAGATTTTGAATTTAAAAAAGGCATCTTTGCTATTGATTTGGATTCTATGAAAATGGACGAAACACCAATTTACACGATTAGTGTAGAGGCGGTGAAGAACTTCTTAGAGGTAAATAATACTTTAGCTAAAATTGATAAGCTAGTTAAACTATTTCAACCAGGAGAAGAATTTATTTTTGGCCCTTCTGGTTTAGCCGTACATCCTAAAACGGGTGATATTTATATTACTTCTTCTGTTGGTAAATTATTAGTCGTACTCAATCGAGCTGGTGATATTCAACATATAGTCAAACTCAAAAAGAAGATACATGAACAACCAGAAGGTATTGTTTTTGCGGCTGATGGAACTTTATACATCTCAAATGAAGGAAAAAGTGGGAAAGGGACGATTTATAAATTTGCTTATAGGGCGCGGTAATTAAGCATATCATCCAAATTGAAAATGAAAAATAGCCTTCTACTTAATTCTTTGGTTTGTTGTTTATTCCTAATCGGTTTGACCAGTTGTGGTCCTTCTGAAGAAGATATTATAAAAGATACTTTTACAGCCTATCAGATTGCCTTGTTTGAAGGTAATGGTACTAAGGCTGCTGAATTTATTGACCAGAAAACGCTAGATTTTTACGGTAAGTTGGGGGATATGGCATTAGATGCCGATTCTGCTAGAGTGAGTAGATTAAGTTTTTATAATAAATTAATTGTGCTTTATTTAAGGCAAGAAATGCCTGCTAGACAATTGATGGATGGAAGTATTAAACCTAAAAAGATTTATGCCAACACTTTGAGAAAAGAATTTCTTGATTTTGAAGCATTGGCTAGTTTAGAGTTGAAAATCATTAAAATCCGAAAAAAAGCTACAGGAAGATATGCGGATGTATGGCTAGGGCCAAAGGGGACAGACGAAAAATTTCCTGTTAAATTCAAATTAGAGAACGATCATTGGAAAATTAATTTTGCGACTATGCTAAATAGTTTGAATCGTAATTTTAGATATCAGGTAGATACAGGGAATGATTTTTCGGAAGATGAATTACTAATTTTAATCTTGGAAGAAGTCTCTGAAAAAACAATTCGTGAGGATATTTGGTTACCAGTTAGTAAAAGAGGATAGTTTGTAGCTGTAAATCAAACAAATTTATCTAATTCTCTAAAAATTTACACTTATATTTGCAGCCCTAGTAACGGTTATAGAGTAAAAGCTGTTATTATTCCTGTCAAAAACAGACATCATTAAAAACCAATCATTTCTATAAAATGAGTTTAATAGAATTAAGAGTGCCAACTATTGGCGAATCAGTTACAGAAGTTACCTTATCTCAATGGCTTGTAGGTAATGGCGATATCGTCAAATTAGACCAACCTGTTTGTGAGTTTGAATCAGATAAAGCGACTTTAGAATTTCCTGCTGAGGCAGAAGGTAAATTAATCTGGGTAGCTGCTGAGGGTGATGACTTAGAAATTGGCGCCTTGGTGGCTAAAGTAGATACTAGTGTGACATCAGGAGCTGCAACGCCTGCTCCCGCACCAGCTGCTAAACCTGCTAAAAAAGCAAGTGCCCCTGCTGCCAGTAATGGTGCAGTCTCAGTAATAGAAATGAAAGTACCAACGATTGGTGAATCTGTTACGGAAGTTACTTTATCTCAATGGTTAATTGGTGATGGAGAGACTGTAAATTTAGATGATCCAATTTGTGAATTCGAATCAGATAAAGCGACTTTAGAGTTTCCAGCAGAAGCGACAGGTAAATTAATACATGTGGCTGCGGAAGGTGATGATTTAGAGATTGGCGCTTTGGTAGCAAGGATAGAAGTTGGAGCAACTGCAACAAGTGCTCCTGCCAAAACAGTATCAGCGCCTGCTGCTACGACTTCACAACCATCGGCTGTATCAGGCCACCCTTCTCCTGCGGCAGCGAAAATTATGCGAGAGAATAACCTAAGTAATGTGCAAGGAACGGGAAGAGACGGAAGAGTGACGAAGGAAGATGCTCTGAAAGCGGCAGCTAATAAATCAGCTGCACCTGCCACGACATCAGCTCCTAAATCAGCTGCACCTGCTGCTCCGAAAGCACCAGCTATATCTGCGGGAGGTACTAGAGGAACAGAGCGGAAGAAGATGTCTCGGATGCGTAGAACAATTGCTAAAAATTTATTAGCGGCTAAGCATGAGTCAGCGATGTTGACAACTTTCAACGAAGTTGACTTGACTAATATAATGGCATTAAGAAAGAAATACCAAGAGCAATTTGTTGCTAAGTATGGGGTGAAACTAGGCTTTATGTCTCTGTTTTCTAAAGCCTGTGCTAAGGTACTTATGGAGATGCCAGATGTAAATGCGATGATTGATGGTGACCACTTAGTTTACCATGATTATGCTGATATTTCCATTGCGATTTCTACACCAACTGGTTTGGTAGTGCCTCCTGTACACAATGTAGAATCTTTGAAATTCCACGAAATAGAATTAAAAATTAAAGAGTTAGCAGGTAAGGCAAGAAGTGGTAAATTGACTTTGGATGAAATGAGAGGTGGAACATTTACTATTACAAATGGTGGTGTTTTTGGGTCGATGATGAGTACTCCAATCCTAAACAAACCTCAATCGGCCGTATTGGGAATGCACACGATTCAGCAGCGTCCAATGGCTGTGAATGGTGAGGTGAAGATTCGACCAATGATGTACTTGGCATTGTCTTATGACCACCGAGTAATTGATGGTAGTACTTCTGTTACCTTCTTAGTGAAAGTGAAACAACTGCTAGAAGATCCAACAACTTTGTTATTGGATTTATAATATAAGTTTAGTCTTTCCAGCCCGTACGGGCTGGAAAGACTATTTAGTGCAAAAAAAAGGATAGCTTTCATCAGAAAGCTATCCTTTTTTCTATTAAAGAACCTATTTTTATGACTCTGGCTTTATTGTACAGGCGCACCTGCTGCTGGTTCTACCTTTACTTGAGAAAAGATTTTAGCAAAATAGGCTTGTCCTTCGGGAGTGATATAGTTAGCATAAGCTGGCTTTCCATTCTTTTGGAAAACGAAGTATTTACAGGTTTCGTCATAATACATATCTGCCTCGATCAATAATTCTCCATTTTTTTGGAAAAACAATCGACCCATTGCTTGACAACTTGGATTCAATTGGGCGACATTAGTCGAGACCATGCCTACCATTCTTTGGATGTTTGCTTTATTATTGACACTCATACTAAAGTCTACATTGTAGAAAATGATGTCAATAAAATCAGCACCTTCGTAAATTTTCTTCATTTCTTCAAAAGAAATACTCGGAAGACTAGAAACCTTGACCTTGTCAGCTTGTTTCCATTTACTGTCGTTATTGGAATTTTCACCTCCTCCGCAACTACTCAATAGAACTATTAATATCAATGCGAATAGAGTAGAATGAATGCTATTTTTCATATTTATAAAATGCTAGTAAATAAGGAATGTGTAAGGCACTAAAAATAACCTAAGCTCAAATTTTAAAGAAAATGATCCCGTTTATTCTGCCTAATAAATTTGAAAGTACTACGTTTTTTTTGATTCAAAGATACGAGCAACTATCGGAAAGCTATAAAATAACTTAAAAAACATAGACCCCGCCAAAGGTAAGGTAAAAACTTAATAGAGAGTTAGCGTTCGGATTGGAGTCTGTATTTTTATATAGTAGGTTCATGGATCGAGTGTATCGAGCATAAAACCCCACATTAGCATTTGTATGAAAAGTAATTCCTGCCAACCAACTAAAATCATTTTCTCTTAGGAATGGCTGGGTAGCAGATAAGCCTGTATTTTCAAACCTACTATTGAATAATCGACCGTAGGAAAGTCCTGCTTGGAAATGCATTTTGTGATAATCCTCATCCTCTTGATACCAGTCCTTGATGGTATATATAATCGGCACTTCAATATATTGAAGATTGATTAATTGATCTGGACCCGATGCATTTGCTAGTAATTTTGTGCGACTACCACGCTGGCTATATAAAATTTCGATAATTAGATCTGACTTCTCCGTTAGAATGGTATAGGCTCGAACACCTGCTGTAAGCCCTAATTTATTAAATTCAGCGGAATCATCGCCGTTAATTTGTGCAGCAGTTAGCCCCAGATTTATTCCTGCTTTAAAGCGTTGTGTTTGACCAAAAATTGTTGTTTGTTGGAATAAGCAAAGACCAATTAGAAAAGGTATGATTTTTAAT
Organism: uncultured Saprospiraceae bacterium; assembly: GCA_937924145.1. Taxonomy (GTDB): domain Bacteria; phylum Bacteroidota; class Bacteroidia; order Chitinophagales; family Saprospiraceae; genus JAFMDF01. The sequence continues at coordinate 10,003 of CALDTJ010000085.1, read as the reverse complement.
AATCGCATTGTACTTTTAGAGGTTGACTAGTTGATTAATTATTGGTTGATTTCACCATGAATCGCAATGGGAGTTTGCTAATAATCAATCAACTTTTATCTTTTTATCTATGAATTTGATCGTTGCCCCTTTTTGAATAGTTCCACCTTGAATTACTCTGGCGGTGATGCCTCCATGACCTCTCATGGCGTTATAACCACCAGCACCTAGATTATCTTCCATTCTAGAACATGGATGACAATAACCTGTTCCCTCTAAAATTATTTCAGGGCCAATCATAAATTGCTGATTCTTTAATGCATTTAGATTTAATCCAGATACAACGATGTTTCTTCGAGTTAAAAATGGGCTGATAGGTTCCTTCTTTTGAAGCATTCCAGCAACGGCTTCTAAATGTTCTGCTTGTATGAGCGTTACTTGTCGTTTTCCTTTTTTGCTGCTATAATGATCTGCTACTAAACCATCTTCAATCGTGATTTCTGCATGATCTACTTCGACTAAATCAGCTCTTCTTTTTGCTCTTATACCAATCCACTCAACCTTTCCTACTTGAGGAATAGATTTTAGTAATTCGGACATATTAGAAGTTGCCATGAAAATAGATTGAGAAGATTTTGATAAAGAAGTGTATTTTTTATTTTGCTAGAATATAATAGCCCGACGATGAATATTTTACTTCTGATACAAGGCCATATACTTAGTGATGTATTTTCCAATTACATCAAATTCTAGATTGACCGTCGTATTGATTTCAATATTTTTAAAAATGGTATTTTCATAAGTATAAGGAATAATGGCTACAGAAAAAGTATCTCCCTTAGGTTCAACGACCGTCAAACTTACTCCATTTATACAAATAGACCCCTTATCAACTAGCAACCATTCTGGTTTGACGGCATACTGGAAGGTATAATACCAACTACCGTCTGCTACTTCTATTGCTATGCATTTAGCTGTTGTATCGACATGACCTTGCACAAAGTGTCCGTCAAAACGAGCAGATGCAGACATAGCTCTTTCTATATTGACAATATCTCCCTCCTTCAAGTCTCCTATATTGGTACGATTTAAGGTTTCTTCAATAGCAGTGACTGTGTGTTGCCCATCAGCTAATTCGATAACCGTCAAACAGACTCCATTATGAGAAACACTTTGATCGATTTTAAATTCATTAGAAAGCGAGCAACTCACGGTATAGTGTACATTAGTGCCTTCTTTTTCTATTCGCTCTACTTTTCCTAAGACTTCAATAATTCCTGTGAACATTTGATAAACGGTTTACGGTACACGATATATGATTTACGGTACACGACTAATAAATTTTTTGATTACTGCCAACTGCCTTACTGCCAACTGCCTTACTGCCAACTGCCTTACTGCCAACTGCCTTACTGCCAACTGCCTTACTGCCAACTGCCTTACTGCCAACTATCTATCGCCTCTAATCAAATTAATCGAACCTTCTAGCAATTCGGTTTGTTCAACCACACCTGTTACTCTTGATTCGAAGACTCGACACACATAGAAATAGACACCATCTTTTAGGTCTTGTCCATCCAAATTTTGACCATTCCAATCTAAATCAGGATTCGTTGTTTCAAAAACAAGTGCTCCCCAACGATTGAATACTTTAAATTCTACTCTATCAATAAAACGGTAAGGAAAAGGTTTAAATAATTCATTGGTTCCATCACCATTTGGGGTAAAGGTGTTTGGTAAAGTGTAAGAAGGACAGTTATCCACACATATTATATTACTCTGTGGACTTTCATTCCTGTTAGCGTCAAATGCTGACACGGTGTAACATCCCGCTATGCCTAAATCTGGTTGATGCTCATAGCTTATTTCTAATGCTGAGACAAGGGTTTCAATCAAGACTAGCTCGCCTCCTTCTGTTGGAGAATAGTAGATATTGTAGCCAGTTACATCGTCCACGTCTTCACAAACGTCATTAGGATTCGTCCAAGATAAATTATTAACAAAAAAGTCGGCAGAGACTTGTGCTGTAATATTATCACAAATATTACTGACCATTAAAGTTGGTGGACATGGAGGTACATTATCTCCTGGTGTCGTGCAAATCTCTTGTGAAAAATTAAGTAAAGGGCTAATAATCCCTTCAATCCCATAAGTACCGAAGGCTAAGATTTTATAGCAATATTCTACTCCGTTTTCTAAGCCAATGTCTTGAAAAGAAGTTGTATTAGAAGTGCCAATGGAATCAAATACGCCTTGCTCGTTTTGCCTAAAAATAGTGTATTCGAAATTATCCCAAGGAACCATTTCTTCCCAACTTAAATTAACTGCTTCATCAGTTGGTGCAGCACCCAGAAATACAGATGCGGAAGCATTGGTTTCTCCTAGTGGACTATTTTCGCCGTTTACATAAAATTCTACTTTATAAGTATAAGCAGTTCCTGCTGTATTCAAATTGGTGTCTACAAAAATGGTGTCATTGGCATTGGCAAAGGTTGTGCTTTCAAAATCTCCACCTGCGACTGGTTGAAAATTAGTGCCATTTAGGCCTTCAGCTCTCAATAAGCGATATCGATAAGGCCCAGGATTAAGGATCGTATCCAAATCACTAGCAGCAGGTTTTGTCCAATGAACATCTATGCTTCCTGTTGTAGCATCTGTGGTTGCCACACTTACTTTTGTAATTAGAGGTACATCTCTACTTAATTGCACGCAGGCTTCTTCGGATGGTAAGCTTTCTACTTTGTTGAAAGGATTATTAGCTGCCGATAGTTGGGCGAAATTACCTAAGATCCGATAGCAATAAGTCCTGCCTCTTTCTACATCCGTATCTACAAAAACGTAACGCCCATCTTCTATTTCATCAATTAAACCAACAGATACTTCTTCGTACCCTTGTCCAGCTAAACCAGGTTGGCAAGTATCAGGGGGGAACTGATTGCTTCCCAATCTTCTCCATACAGAAAAACCTTGGAAATAATCGTTCGCAGCATCCTCACAAGCATAGGGCATTTCCCAGCTTACATTGATTTGTTCTGGAATGGCTATTGCTTGTACATCTTCTGGAGGTGGTCCAACGACTTTGATTAAAACTGTTTCTAAAGTGGATAAGAAACTAATTTCTCCTCGATTATCTATAATTTCTTTGTTGTCGGTTGCTCTAAATACAACTTGATATTCTTGATCTGAAATATGTTCACAAGCAGTATCCCAGATAAATTTGCCATTGAGTACTTGGGGTTGATACCCACTTGCTACTTCGAGCCTTGCTGGACTAATTTCCACTTCGAACGGCCCTCCAAGAGCGGTCAAATCTACTAATTGTAAAGGCATGTCAGGGTCGGAGACCGCTATGTCTAATTCTAGTGTTTCCCCTGCGATCACGCAAACTTCTCTAACTACTTCTATTACAGGAGGCTTATTTTGACAATCAGCTTTGATTAGAATTTGCATATCTCTAATCATCGTATCAATCGGCACACCTTGCCGATGTTCTACAATGATGAAGGCGATATTGTATTCGCCTGCCCTTTGTGGAGCTCGCCAAATAAATTCTCCTGTAATAGGGTCTAAAGTATGGGTATTATTAGGCCCTGGATTTATTTCTTGGGGAAATAAATAATTGGGTACTTGTACTGCTTGCCCTGTTTCTTCATCTATACCTCTCAATGGGGTGATTAAATGATAGGAGAGACTATCACCATCTACGTCAAAGGCATTTGGATTATGGATAAACGTTTCACCTACACATCCAATATCTACAGGAGGTTGTAGGAGTTGTGGAGTATTATTAGTCCCTTCAAATTGGGGATTGAGTAAAGTATAGGTCGTTTCAAGATGAAATTCCACCATGTCAGAATTCGGTGGATTCAAATTAATGATTTGTCCGTTTCTGTTAGGATCGGTCATAGATAACTTATAAGTTCCTAAACCTGGATAAACATGAAAGGCCATATAAAAATTTACTCTGGTATCGTTGGGCAACCGTTCTCCATCAGGAATACCATTTGCATCATTGTCTACACCATTTATCCGTACTAACACGTCACAAGTACCATCTCCCCAACACAAGGTTAAACTATCTCGGTCTGCTTGAGTACTTGATGCTTTCGTATAAGTCGTAATTAATGCCTTAATAGTTAGCGGATCTATTTGTTCCACTGATATTTCTCCTGCTCGATTGTGAGTTGCAGCTAGATCAGTTGCAAATAGACAGAAAAATCCAAGTGTGAACAGGAATGAGATATAAGAACTGTATCGTTGGAACATATAGGATGAATTTTAAACATGGTCTGAATACAATGAACGAAGGAAGAACTATTATATAAAAGCATTAATAGCTTTATTTTGTTCTACCTCCTAAGATTTATTTGTAAATCTATAAAATCTTACAAGGATAGTGTTTTTTTTTAGAAAAAAGTTGGTCGTACTCATAGCTAAAACGAAAAAAAGGAAGGCTTAGTTTTAGAAAAAAAATAGTAATGGGCTCATTCTGGAGTTATTTGTAATTTTGTCGTACAAAATTAGTATTTTTCGCCTTTGAATGTATTTAGTTCATGTAACTGATATTAATTAACTTTTTTAGACTAGATCTACAGAATAATAAATGAGATTTTTTGATAGATTTTTTGGATCGGAGAAGGAGCGGATAGCTCAACCAGATATTACGTTTGGGAGATATAGCGATTCTTACAAAAGTAAGGAGCAATATGCTGCGTGGGAAAGGTCCCTAGATTTATTTGAGAAACAAGAATACTTAGCAGCTTTTACGGAGTTTTTTACCTATCTGAGAGATGAGCAAACCGATAATGTGACCTTTTCGGAAAGCAAAGGAACCATTCATTTTGAATTGATTCAAGGATCAAAAAAAATTGTCGGTATTGCTAATAGAAAAAAAGTTAAAGCAGAAGCGAAAATAGCGATTACTGAAGATTTAAATATTGGTTTTATGAGGCGGATGATGGAGGAGAATTTTAAAATGCGTTATAGCTGCTTTGCCCTAGATAATGATAATGATATTACGATTGTCTTTGATACCAATATCCTAGATGCCTCTCCCTACAAATTATATTACGCACTCAAAGAAGTTGCTACGAAAGCTGACAAATTGGATGATTTGTTGATTGATGAGTTTGAAGTATTGCATCACACTGATGAAACGCTCATAAAGCAAGCGACTACTGCCGAAAAAGAAGTCAAGTATAATTTTGTTACCAACGAGATTAAGGAGGTTATTCAGCAAATAGAAAATGGCAAGTTAAGTGCTAGCCAATATCCAGGTGGAATTGCTTACCTTTTGCTCAATTTGAGCTATAAATTGGATTACTTGACAGTGCCAGAGGGTATGTTAATGGAAACTTTAGAGCGAATCCATCGACTTTACTTTACGAAAGATACGAAGACCAATCTTCAAAAAAACGCTATTCTACAAAAGGAGTTTCAACATTTATTAGAACAACCCAAGGAAGACTTCCTACGAGGCATGTATAGTGTGAAAACTTCCTTTGGGATCACTAAGCCTGTTACTCATGATAGGGTAGTTAGTTTTATTGATGGAGAATTGCATCAGATGGATTGGTATAATGATAATGGGCATTCGAATGTAGCAATGGCTATTCCTGGTTATATTATTGGTTATTGTTTATTCAATTATGCCATTCCAAAGCCTGATAAAAAGTTATTCCATTTGTATTATCAAATTATCTATACTGACTTTTTTCAAAAATTAGGATTTAAATTTGATTACGTTGATTTGCAAAAACAGTCTTTTAATAAAAAAGCGATTATTAGAGCTATTAAAGAAATTGTAGAAGATAATAAGGAAAAATACCCTAATTTGTCACCTAATTTTAATAGACTATCTTTTGACGGGCAGGTTAAATTTGCTAAGTCTTATTTGACAATGATTCGTAACTTAGATTTAACTAAAATAGAATAATCAATGCAGTGGTCAGCTATCAGTGGTCAGTTTTAGCACAACTGACAACCGATAACTGACAACCGACAACTGAATAAACTGTGAAAGAAATTATAGAATTATACCGAAATGTAGTCATTCAGATTGCGACTCCTTACAGTAAGGGAACGGGATTCTATGTGAAAGAATATGATTTAATCGTAACGAATGAGCATGTGGTCAGAGGTAATAGAGAAGTAGTTATTGATAGCAGTCGATTTAAGAGACAACTGGTTGAGGTCTTATTCGTTGATGTTAAGCATGATTTAGCTTTTTTATCTGTACCGAAAGATGTAGAAATTCCAAAAGTAAACCTTGGATTTGTAAATTCTGTGAAAGAAGGGGATAACGTAGTGGCAATCGGACACCCATTTGGATTAAAATATACGACGACTCAAGGCATTATTTCTAGTACTTTCCACCAACAAAATGACATAACCTATTTACAACATGATGCCGCCTTGAATCCTGGAAATAGTGGTGGCCCCTTATTGAATATGAGAGGAGAGATTGTAGGGATCAATACTTTTATGATTCGAGATGGAGAGAATATTGGCTTTTCCTTGCCAATTAATTATCTGAAAGAAACTATTGTAGAATATAATAAAGGAGATGGACGATCTGGTACACGTTGTACGGCTTGTTCGAATATGGTTTTTGATAGAGGGAAGGCAGTTAAATATTGCCCTCATTGTGGAGCAAAAATAACTTTACCTACTTATGAAGAAGATTATGAACCTGTCGGAGTGAGTAAAACTGTCGAAGAATTATTAGCTGCTACTGACCATGATGTTAAATTATCAAGAAGAGGACCCAACAATTGGGAAATACATCAAGGAAGTGCTAAAATTAATATTACCTACCACGAAAAAACTGGCTTGATTATTGGGGATGCATTCCTATGTAACCTCCCAAAAGAGAGTATCGGACCTCTCTATGAATATCTCCTAAAACAAAATTATCTAATTGAAGGACTGACATTTAGTGTTAATCCAAAAGGACACGATATCATTTTATCATTATTGATATATGATCGTTATCTCAATGTAGATACGGGTATCCAATTGTTTAAACATTTATTTGAAAAAGCAGACCATTATGATGATATTCTCGTAGATGAATTCGGTGCAATCTGGAAACAGGAAGATTAAAGGCAGCTATACCTTTATTTTAGGTGACAAGTAAGCGATCTATTTCGTCTAACTTATTAATTGAAATTTGGTACAAGAAACTTTAGTTCTGACAAAAGAGAGTCATAAAATCCAATATTTGTTAAAAGCTAAAATATGACTCCTACAATTGGCGTTAAATCCCTTGTTCACTGAATTTCAGAGACTAGGTAATGCTCAAATGTGGTATTTCGTCAAGAATCTTGCAGAATCTACAGCTTTCTTCTATTGCCAGACTCCTTTGAAATTCTTATCCTTGTGTAACTTTTTAGGTTGTCCCTTGTTAAAAACTGGATATTGAATAGTTATACTTCAAAAGCATCTAGATTTTAAATTTAGAATTATCTAATCTCAACCGAAATCAAAGTCGTTTTAAATATCAAATACATGAAACAACTTAAGACCTTTTTGCTCCTTTGTGCTATCACTTTTAGCTACGTTTCTGTTCAGGCGCAAGATATTCACTTCTCTCAGTTCTATATGTCACCACTAAACTTGAATCCTGCTTTGACGGGGGTGATGAATAGTCAAGTTAGAGTTGTTGGAAACTATAGAAATCAATGGGCTAGCGTATTAAAGTCTAATGCTTTCTCTACTTATTCTGCTTCTTATGATCAGAAAATACCAGTAGGCCGTTATGATTATTTCGGTATTGGTGGTACTTTTTGGGGAGATAAAGCTGGTCAATTAGATTTTAAAACATTACAAGCTAAAGTTTCTGCCTCTTATAGTAAAAGAATGGGCGGATATAGAAGTAAATCGCACTATTTAGTAGTTGGTGTGGAAGGTGGCATTGCTCAGCGAAGTATCGACTTCACGAGAGCACAATGGGCATCTCAACACGATGGAGAAGGTGGATTTAACGGTACATTGGCGAGTGGAGAAAATTTTGCGAATGATAATTTCATTTTCCCAGATTTCTCGGCAGGTCTTTTATGGTTTACGGTATTTAATGAAAGAAGTAATTTTTATCTAGGTGGTGCTTTTAGCCACTTGAATAGAGCTAATCAATCTTTCGATCCTCAGACGGATTTACCTTTATATAGCAAGTTCACAGTACACGCTGGTGGTGAATTTATGGGAGGTGGAAAAATTGGTTTAGTGCCTGGAGTTGTTGCTTTATTTCAAGGACCATCTTTCGAGCTGAATGCTGGAACAAGTTTGAAGTTCTTGTTAAGCAATGGTAGAAGAGGAGATCAACAGTCTTTTCAGTTAGGTTTATGGACAAGATTGGCGAATCGAGCAAGCCCATTCACTGCTTCTACAACCGCAAACCCTGCTCCAGCAAGAGACGATTCTGTTTCTATTTGGGCGGATGCAGTAATCGTATCGACTCGATTTGATTATAATGATTTTGGAATTGGTTTTAGTTATGATTTGAACGTTTCAGACTTAAGTCAAGCTAGTAATGGAAATGGAGCTTTCGAGTTTTCTATTATCTACAAGATTTCAGGAGAGGAGAAAAGAGATGTTTACTGTCCAAACTTCTAATACTTTAGTAACTTATTACGTAAAATACTATACATAAAAAAGAAATACCCTGCTTTTAACATAAAAAAGCAGGGTATTTTTGTATATTTACGCCTGAGATACTAAATACTTAAGGTAAAACATACACAGGATCGGCATCCTATTTAAGAGTACAAAAAAGATAAACAAAGGCTCAATAAAGTTTAAATTTTACTTCCGCTCTAATTATTAGACGAATAACTACTTTTTTAGCCTTCCCCATACAGACTACAAAAACATAAACTACTCACCACTCTTAAGTGAGAAAACTAACCGTAAAAGACATCTTGTAATATTGCTTAGTAACGTCGATACTAAGTGCTAAAAGATTATCTTTTATCAAAAAACTTAAAACAATTTTTCATTATGTTTGGAAATAAAAAGAACAAAGAGGCAGTAAATAATGCAGACTCAAATTCGACATCTTCAAGAAGTATGTCTCTCAATACTTTAGTAAAAGGAACGAATATTAAAGGAGACATTAAAGCCGAAAGCGATATTAGAATTGATGGCAAAATCGAAGGCACTTTAAATTGTAGTGCTAAAGTTATCATAGGACCAACCGGAGCAGTAGAAGGAGAGATTAGATGTGTCAATGCAGTTATCGAAGGTAGATTTGATGGCAACTTAATGGTCAAAGAAACACTTTCTTTAAAAGAAACAGCAGTGATCAATGGAGATGCGGCTTATGACAAATTAATCGTTCAACAAGGTGCTGTGATTAATGCCTCTATCAAGCGAAATGGCCATACTGGAAGTAATGGCTCTACTAATAATGTAAAAGTATCAAAAGATATTGTCAAAAAGACCAACGGAAAAGTCACCGCGTAAAAAGGAAAATCCTAATGCGGTTCTAAAGTATTCAGGTATAGCGTTTCAAATGCTGTTCATCTTAGCTGCGGCTGTTTTTATTGGCCAAAAGTTAGATGCTTACTTTGCATTGGAAACGCCATACTTGACTGCTTTGAGTACTATTATTGCCTTACCTGTAGCGTTGTATTCTACGCTAAAAGACTTTTTATAAGTGAACGCTACTGATTTTTATAAATATTTTGGATTAGTGTCCTTAGGCACTGCTGCTTTATTGTTTGGCCTTTCCCAAATAGCTATTCTTCAACCTTACTTATTATTTTCCTTTATTAGTTTGGCACTTTTCATGCTATTAACTTTAGTAATGTTTCTTTTGGGGGGAAAGACAGCAAAAAGTAGTAATAAAAACTTATTTACCACATTAATACTAGGATTTACCTTTTCAAAGATTTTTCTATCTCTATTTGTGGTTATTGCTTACTATAAACTAGGAAACCCTTCCTCAAAAGTATTTTTACTTCCCTTTTTTATTGTCTATTTGATTTTCACTATTTTCGAGACTTATTTAATGATGAAGATAAGT